>JANQFB010000044.1 GCA_028278085.1 Chitinophagales bacterium | reverse complement strand
ACCGAACCACCGGGCGCACCGATGGCGCTGAGTCCGGCCGGGTCGTTTTGGATGACAAAGGCAATCCCGTCGGCACCGGCATCGCTGGACCCCAGGTTCACGGTGAAATCATAGGTCCAGTCGCTGGTAAAATCCAATTTATCGTCCGTATCCCAGATGGAACCCAACTGGCCGTTTACCGCCGCGGTTAGCTGGGCGCATCCGCCACCAAGGTCGACGGCATCATTGGTGATACAAAAATCGGATATGGGATCGAGCACTTCGATGTCGAATGTTCCGTTTTGATCATTGTTTTTATCCCACACTCTTATATAAAGCGTATTGCCGGGGGTCTGCCCGCTGAGATTGATGCTCGGCATATTCCCGAAGCCGCTGTTATCATCACAGGTAATCTCGGTCAGGGTGCCCGCGCATCCACCGGAAGTGGAATAAACAGACATTGCCATATCCGCTAAGGTACCCTCGTAAGTTTCGATCTGTACCAAACCTGAGGCCGGTACAACGGCAGAGAACCAGGCATCACCACCGGCAAAGCTGCCACAGGAAGGCGCCGCTACGCCGGAATTGGTGAGGGTAGTATTATCTACGGTTTCTTTGGTCCCGCTGCAGCCCACGGTTATTGCCAGGGCCGTACAAGGATCATCCGGCGGAATGGCGCAATTGGAAGTAACGATCTCCAAATTATAAGCGCCCGCATCAGCTACGCCAAACCCCTCGACCACCACCACATAGGTACCGGCGGCAAGCGGTGTTTGCGTGATCCTCGATTGGGGACTACAACCGTCATCATTGGAAGCGATGGATCCTCCACCACAATTGCCATTGGTAATATTATACAGGTACAAATAGCTGTCCCAGCTAGTACCGGTACATAGGTTGATATCTATATCGGCAGCCACGCTCAAGGTGAACTGATACATATGATCCGGTGAACCTCTCAACGTACAATCGTTGTTGGCCCCGCTGGTATTATCGGCATTGTTGACGGTTCCCGGACAAGGCAAGGTCCCCAGATCCATACCGGGCCAGGGATCATCCGGACTTCCGGTGGCGATCGGCCGGTCACCCGCAGGATTGGAATTGGCAGGCCCGTAATTCGAACCATCCACCGTTATCTGGGTGCACTGGGCGTCCAGCAAATTCCCCGGCGTGGCGGCTCCCGCCACATCATAAGCGATCCAGAAATAATTAGTGCCCGTCGCCAGCGTCTGCGTACCGTTAATAATGATGGTTCCGCCGGCAGGTGCGGCATTGCCGAACAAACCGACCGGCGAATAGGTGGCACTGGTGCCGGTATAAAAAATATCGATGTTGGTTACATCAGCGAGGCTGGTGGTGCCATTCATATTGATCTGAAACTGTGTCAGGTCGATGGTCGGAGAGCTGCCGGTGGTAAATACTTCTACCCCGATGATCTCCTTATCGGTAGCGCCCTGGGCTACGGCAGAAGTATTGTTCTGGGTGGCATTACTGGAACTAAAGGTCATTGGCGTGGCCAGGACATAGGTCACCGTAATGGTCCAGGTATTGTTGTCCACTTTATTATAATTAACATCGCATGCAGGAGCGCTTCCCCAGGTACGATAGGCCTGCATTTCAAAAATCAAAGCCGTACCGCCTGCATAGGCGCCGTTTGCGATCGACAAACCGGTCCGGCTGTAACCCTGGGTGCCGCCCGAACTTCCGCTGCCGGAAGCAAAGGAGGCTTCACCGGTGGTCGTATTTTGACAATATATCCTGGATCGCTGCTCGGATTTCCAGGCGCCGGCTTGCGCCGTCATATCATAAACCACATCCAGGCTGGTTACCTGCCAGGGTCCTCCTGCGGGTAAATTCACCGTCAAGGTAGTCAGCGGGCCATTACAGGCCGCAGAATAAGATAAATAATTGGTGGGAATATCTCCTGCGGTATAAGTAGCGGCAACAGTGGCGCCAAACACATGATCCGTGATCAGCAACACCAGGGCAAGGAATAGGGAGCGTTTCATAGATAGTTATTGAATGAATAGTTTCAAAATATAAATCTAAATCGATTTAGTAATTAAATAAAATAAAAAGTTTGCTCTAGGTTAACATAATTTTAAATGAACTTCATAGACAAATATGATAGGTAATTCGCAAACTAATTCGATAAAGTTACAAAATTATCTGGCACTTGCAAGTTTTTCAGCAAATGTTTTTTTAAAGATTTTCCTGTGGATAAACGCAAAAAGGTTACCGATACTTAACAAAAGGTAAATTTTTCCGCTCCTAAAAAAATGTAATGTCCGGAAATTGGGACATGGGCAAGATCACCTATTGGCAAAGCTTTTATCACCTAAAACCATTTACTACTGCAGATCAGGCGTGCTGAAGTCGTCGGCATTGTCTTCATCCTTCAACTTCCGGCGGTTCGGCCCGTCCCCCATTCTCCCGAAAGTGTAGCTGATGCTCAGATAGGCTGCCTGGGATTCCCAGCGGCGGACGGTGGTGTATTCAGAGCTGGACAAATCCCCTCCTTCAAACCGGAACTGCCGCGTACCCAGCACATCCCCGATCCGGAGGTTGATATTTCCATTCTTGTCATCGAAGGATTTATTGAAGGCTAGATCGATCCCGCCCATCGGCAGCATGGTTCCCTGGAGCAGCTCCATCCTGGAATTGTACCGGCCGCTGAATTGAATGAACCAGGTTTTCTTGATGATATGGGTCGAGGTCAGATGAATGTTCCAGCCGTAATTGTTAAAATTCAGGTTTTGGTCCAACTCGCTGTCGTTGATGACGGACTGCCAGGCATTCAGGGTAGCATTCATCCGCCACCAGGAATAAGGGTTATAACCAAAGATCACTTCACCCCCGGATAGATCTCCGGCAGCAAAATTTTCGAAGGTTACCACCGATTGACCTAAATCGTTCAAGGAAAGCTGCCTTCTCATCAAATTGGTGATCCGACGGAAGAACAGGCTTGCGTTGAAAGTATATTTGTCTTCGTATTTAACATAGCTGGCTTCCATCACATGCACAAATTCCGGTTCCAGGAATGGATTCCCTGCCATAACGGTATATGGATCCGACAAGCTCGGGAAGGGATTCAGCACTTCCAACTCGGGCCGGTTGATCCTTCGGCTATAACTCAACTGCATGGATTCCGACCGCTGGAATTTATAGGTAAAGTGGGCTGTAGGAAATAGGCTCAGATAGTTTACATTGAAGGTTTCGCCCGTATTGATCAAATGAGAACGGGTATAGGTCTGCTCCGCCCGCAGTCCGAGCTTATAGGTAAATTTCTTGATCGACTGCCCCAGGGTGTTATATACCGCAACGACCTGCTGATCATAATTGAAACGATTGTTCCAGTTGGTATCGGCCAGGTAGGTACTTAAATTGTAATCGAATGTTTGGGAATATAAGCCGGTACCGGTGTGGCGGGTTGTTGTATGGATGCCTGCTTCATAGGCCAGGTCGAGCTTAACCGGATACACCCAGTCGAGCCTGTTGAACAGCACATATCTTTCGTCGTCATTAATGGTTTGCTGTAAATTGGCGGGGAGAAATTCAAACCCGTTGAACAAAAAGAAATGTTCCTGGAAATCACCGTCCGAGCTGCCTTCATTAACAGATAAGTTGGCATCGAAATCCAGGGTATGATCATCGTTCTTAAACTTCCTTTGCCAGCCACCATTGATCTCATAGCCGGACCGATTACCGATCTCGTCGGTATTTCTATCCGAATAGAAGTACAAATTGCCCACATCATCAACCTGTTCGAAATGCAGGTCCCTGAAATTGTCGTTATCATTCAACCAACCGGCTACCGATAGGTACAGGGTATTATCATCATTAAGAAAATAGTCGATCCCGGTTTTCCCGTAATGAGCTTTATTCAGGAAATAGCCCTCATCATTACTGTCCTGGTAAAAGATGGAATCGCCGAGTTGGTAGGCCCGGGAGTTGACGCCATCGTACCAGACCTGGTTATTCCCATAACTATAATTGCCGGTAAGATTGATCTTATTTCTCCTGAAATTCAGGCCCACGGAATTATTGTATTTAGGGTAACGGCCATAGCCAAAACTCAGGGTCGGCTTCACATTAAATCCCTTGGCCATCTCCTTTTTAAAGATCACATTGATAATGCCTGACATACCCTCCGGATCATATTTGGCGGAAGGGTTGGTGATGATCTCCACTTTATCCACCGCGCTGCCGGGAAACATTTTCAGGTATTGGGACGCCGGCATCGCCGATCGCCTGCCATCGATCAATACGATCACATTCTGATCGCCGCGTAAGCTGATCTGGTCATCCACGTCGACATCTACGGATGGGATATTCCTCAATACATCCAGTGCATCACCGCCCTGCGAAACCAGGCTTTTTGAAGCATTGAATATCTTCTTGTCCAATTTGGTCTGCATCACATTCTTTTCACCCCCAACGATCATTTCCGCCAATTCCAGGGTGCCCAGATCCATCAATATTTTACCCAGATCAACGGCCGGAGCTTCGCCGGTTACGGATACATCCTTGACCCATTTGTCTTTGTAGCCAACATAGGAAAGCTTGATGAGGTAATTCCCCTCCGCTACACCGGATAGCTCGAAATTTCCATGCTCATCGCTGGTGGTACCGGTTACCAGCGAGGAATCCTTCACATGATGAAGGGATACATTCGCATATTCGATCACCTCTTCTTTGATATTCTCCACACTGCCTTTGATGACTCCTGCATTTCCTTCGCCGAAGGCATGCAATGAAATAATGGGCAACAAAAAGATCGTGATCAAAAAACGACTAAAGAGTAACTTGCTGAGCGCCTTCATAATTTGCCTTTAATTCCCCGTTAAAAGTATCCCAAAGATAGTAATAAGCTTAGAATATGTATTGTCTGCGCTTTGGATTATATGGATGGGTTCGGCCATTTTAACATTTATTAACAACCCGGTGATAAAGATTTCCCATTCATCCACCCTACCGGACTTTTCACGAATTCAAATGACCCGTTCAATAAATTTTGCAACAAATCGCACCCCTTTGCGTTAATTTTAGTTCAGCGAATCCCCGAAAACGTGCCATTAACTGATTGAGGCCTGAACAATCCTTGAAAATCACCCGCAATCTCACTGCCCATCCTTCGCTGTTGCCGCTGTTGCTAACTTTTAGCCTGATCGGCCAGCTCTTTGCACAGCAACCCACCTTTATTAATTATACCTTGAAAGACGGCCTGGGAGGACCTTTTGTGTATTATGTATTCCAGGATGCCGACGGCTACATCTGGTTTGCCACCGAATCGGGCGTGTACCGGTTCAACGGGCATCATTTCCACCGGTTTTCCAAAAAAGACGGCTTACCCGACGATGATATCTTTACCATCCACCAGGATTCCAAAGGCCGGATCTGGTTCCTGGGCTTTAGCGGAAGCCCCTCCTACTACCACAACGGCAAGATCTATAACCCGGAGAACGAGCCCAACCTGAATAAGGTCCGTTCGAAAACATTTCTTTCCGGGTTTTTGGAAGATTCCCATCAAAATGTTTGGCTGGCTACGGACAAGAGCGGTTTATTCCAGCTATCTCCGAATGGGGAGGTCAGGCATTACCCGGTTTTGCACGACTGGAAGAGCAAGCGCGTTAATTATCTGTGGCAACAAGACACGGCTACCATAGGGGTGATATCCAATGCTGCGATCTCGAAAATCCGATTCAACCGTCGATCGATGCAGCATGATACCATTTTCCCGCAGCACCTTGCCAATGCCCGGTCTACCTTCATTGACGATTCCCGGATATTGATCGTAGCCCTTAATCATGCTATAGTATACCACACCGGAACAGGCCATTTGAAGGCCTTAAACTGGGAATCAATTGTCAATGAAGAGGTATTATTTGTCAACTCCACCGGTGATGGTTACCTATGGATGGGTACCCGCAAGGGCGCTTACCAGATCAGGATCGATAATCTCGACAACCCCGATCCTTTCCTGGTCCTTCCCGGAAAAGCCGTGACCTATGTGCTTAAAGACAGAGAGGGAAACACATGGCTGAGCACGATCGGGGATGGTGTATGGTTTACGAGTTCTACCCAAACGCTTACCTATAATATACAGTCCGGTTTCCCTGACGATAATGTAACCCGGATCGAACGGGATGCAAATGGCGCTTTCTGGCTGGGCTTCGAGGGTGGTAGATACGGGATCCTGAAAAACGGTGAGTTTGCGCATCATCAACTCAATTATGTAAAGGGCCGGGGAAGAGTTAATGATATCCTTGCGCGGGATAACGGGAGCGTTTGGATGGCTGTCGACGGACTGTTTGTCAGGATCGATCAGGAGGTAACCTATTTCAGGAACCATTCCAAGGCCCTGGCCCTCGACCAGGCTGATAATATCTATGTAGCGAGTAATAACGGCCTCATATACATACCGGAAGAGGAATATAACAGCCGGCTTATTTACCGCGGAGATACCATTCCGGATTTCTCCCCGTATTGGGTTAATCAAGGTATCTACACATCAAGGGTCAACTGCCTGACCATGGACCATGGAGGAAAGCTTTGGGTCGGAACCCATGCGGGTCTTTTCCTTTACCAGGACAGTTTGATCCCTTTCCAGCACAAACACCCCGCCCTTGCCGTATCCATCAAGCAGATCGGAATATCTTCCGACGGTAGCCTTTGGGTGGGCACCAGTGGAGCAGGCATGGTGGTGATGAACGATGAAAGCATCGAATGGATCAACCGGCAAAAAGGATTATCCGGTAATTATTGTAACGCCGTATTTATCGATAGCATCGGCCAGGCCTGGGTAGCTACGAACAAGGGGATCAATAAGATCATCCTGGAAAAGGGCAAACTATCGACGATCCAGGTGTTCGATAGCCGCAGCGGCCACGCCTCCGATTACGTCAATGATCTGTATGTCGACGGGCAGCAGGTTTGGGCGGCTACTTACAAAGGGCTATCCATTTTCAGGGATGAAGCCAGCTCGCAAGCCCCACCACCTATTTATATCACTTCCTTTATTGCAGACGATTCGCCTTACCAGACCGCGGAATCCATAACCTTGAACTATCATCAGAATGATATTAAGATCGATTTTGTCGCGCTTTCTTACCAGTCCGGACAAAATATATCCTACCGCTATAAGCTTGCCGGCATCGACAGCGCCTGGCGTACGACCAAAATGACGTCCGTTTCCTACCCTGCCATGCAGCCAGGCGCCTACGAATTTATCGTCACGGCTTCGAACACAGAGGGCCGTTGGAATGACAACCCTTCTATTGTCCGTTTTCAAATCGATCCTCCCTTTTGGCAGGCCTGGTGGTTCAGGATCTTGCTGCTGCTGATCGCCGGCGCTGTTGTGTATGCCGTGTTCAAAGTCAATATCCTGACCTATAACCGGGATGTGGTAAAAGAACTGATCCAACTGATCATTCAAAAACTGAAAAAGGAAAAGTACCTGATCGTGAAAGAGGTGGTCAATGGTAGCTTTGTCAAAATTCCCATCAATAGTATTTTAAGGATCGCCGCCGCCAAAGATTACATAGAGATCCATACTTCCCAACAGCACTACCTGGTCAGGCTGAGCATGAAAGCTGCCGAAAACCAATTGCTTTCCCAAAAACAATTTCTAAGGATCCACCGGTCACATATCGTCAACACGCGAAAGATCGATATGATCCAGGGAAACGCCCTGATCGTGCAAGGACAGTTGCTGCCTATCGGCCGGATCTATACCCACAAGCTCAAAGCCTTAAGAAACAACGGCGGTATCATCCTGGAATAAGCATCCTATCCGGGCCAGGGCAAAATGGTCAAAAGATCGCCATCCCAAAACCCTCCTACCAACATAACATTTTTCTATAATTCATTTATCGCGATTACCACGCTGTTTGTCGCAAACTCTTTAAAATTCATGGCTGCTGGCAGCATCCCCATATAATTTAGCTCCTGCAACTTTTATGATTTGCCGATGTGCACTAAAACTATTAGCTGTTTGACCGATCGATATTGATCATTTATGGTAAACCTGAAAACCTATCTAGCCATGCAGACCAGATTCATCACCCTATTATTCGTTTGGATACTCTCCCCCATCTACACTGTTTTTTCCCAAGCGCCGAAAGCCTATTGGACCTTCGACGACCCCAATTCGACCATCCTCGGCTATAATGCCATGCCTTCCGCCGGCAACGAGTTAGATGTACATTTCAACTGGAACCTTTCGGCCTCTATGATCCAAAACAATGCATGGGTGGGCAACAATGCGCTATCCTTAAAGCGATTTGTCGATCCGGGTGATTTCGGTTATATCCACATATCCTCCAACGATGATCTCTATGATTTCACCACCGGCACCAGCGGGCTAACCATCGAAGGGTGGTTCCGTTTCGATGAGGAGTTCCACCAATCCAGGCTATGGAACCTATCGGCGATGTCGTGGCTGGATCTGCTCGATCATCAATTCCTCCTGCGGCAATTTTATGTTTCCGTCTTTTTGGTCGATAATAACGGGCAAAAAGTCCGGCATAACTTCACCATTCCTTTGAACGGTCTCGACCGGAAGAACTATTGCTACTATTTCGACAACGATTGGCATCACCTGGCGGTTACCTACAGCCATGTTTCCGATTTCGACTCCACCACCAACGTACTGAAACTGTATGTGGATGGCATTTGTCCACCCGGTTTTACCGATACGATCAAACCGGATTCTGCCACCTTTAATTTCAGCGGCAACAGCACTTATTTCCTGATCTCGGATAATCCGGCCACTCCATTCACGAGGGTATCGGGGAACGTGGATGAATTGGCTATTTATGACGAACCGCTCTCGCCTGAAATGATCTATACCCATTATATGGATTTCAAAGGCCCGAACCCCACCGGTGTATACAGCCAGACACCCCAGTATACCGCTGCCCAGATCCCCGCGGCGCCACCGACGACCGGCCCAACGGATCCCAAAGAATTTCCACCGGGCTATCCCAACAATGTAAGTATGAACGGCCTGGAACAGATCAGGGATTACCCGGTACCCCGTTACCACAAAGACAACGACCTGGTGCCGATCTTTCCCTGGATCAACTATCCCAATCTCTCCGGCAGCGATCCTACGTCATCTACGGATATTCAGCGGGAGATGGTTACGAACTTCGGCCATTCCTTATTGGTTACCGATGGCTTGAGATCCATGATCGGGCCTTCCTTTTCGCCCACCAGCATCAATAATCCCAATTCCTATGCCTACAAATGGGTGCAATTAGCTAATAACATGCCCCAGGCCCCCCGGGCATTGATCACCAATTGGAATCATTTAACGTTAGTAGACCGGTACTGGCGCGAAGTGTGTGCCCAACATGCCGTGGATGATGTTAATTTCAATTGCTTCAACTGTAACGGTACACCCTGGTATTCGATCAATCCCGATAATATAATCCCTGCCCCCCTCTATGACGATACCACTACCTATTGCGCCTGTCAATCGGGCTTAGCCTTTAACTCTGCTGCCTGTCCCCCGCAATTCGAAGTGTTACTGCAAACCGATTATGATCCCTTCCGGTATCCGGCTCCTTATATCAAAAGAAAAGACCTCGAAGACTTTACCGGGTTCAACCACTATGTGTACCTCAACGATGGCAACGGCCATTATTTCCAAGCCTGGCGGAACAAGATCTGGAGCCCGGCTGTAAGCGATACGGTGCGAGAATATATCAAGTTCGACGCAGACGTCAACGTGATGTACCTGGAGATCCTGATGAATCATCTGATCGACGACAGGATCGATTATTGGGGAGAAAACGGAGAGATCTTCAGCGGCATCAACCTGGATACTTTACGGACCGATCCCGTTGTGGTAGCCGATACCGCTGGATTCCCGCATATGTATGACTATGAATCTTCCCGGTTTACCCGTTTCAGAAGGATATTCCGGGATCATGTGATGAACAGCACGGTGCCTACGGTCAATAATGCTTTTTCCAATACGCATTTCGCCTGGTATAATATTTCCGGGAATGAGAACATGTCGTTCTATAAATACGATACCTCCCGGCTGATCAATACCATCCATCCGCAAAGCGGCTACCGGTATTCGACGTTTTTCTTTTATCCCCAGACTTCCTACTGGTGGAATTTTGCCCCCAGCGCTAATACGGGATGGGACCGTTTCATCATCGGCAGACACAATGAGATCAATAGCGGAGATCCTTTCTGTGCACCGGCCATTTCTCCGGGGATCTATCAGCCACCGTTTTTTGGGGTTGGCGACGAAAACATGGTCCGCCCCGGACAATGGCTGGGATTGCTGAAATGTATGAGTGCGGTTGGGGCCGAATACTTTCACAATTTTCAATACCTGGTCTATGATACCATTAATATGTACCAGCCGGAATGGTATGCCTGGCAAAGTGTGGTACCTGCTTTTGCCCAGGCCATCACAAGCCGGTATCAACAATTGGGCTTATTTCATGACGGGGTAGCGCTGATCGGCGACCGGGATAAATATACCCAGGATCTATCAGTTACCCCACACCCCTTGTATGCCTTTTGGGGCGGAAAATCGAACCAGCTCATCTGTGGCCGGCAAGCCGATAACGGTGATGAAAGATTTGTGATCACCGGCGCTATTATGCCCTACAATAATACGGCCACTCAAACGGCCTTATCCGATCTGGCTACGATCAACCTGGTCAACAATGACAGCTCTTTCAGCCAAACATTGACCTTTGGTGTCAGGAGGCAAGGCAGCACTTACATTTATGATGAAACCAACCCGGCCGATCCGGTATTTTATCAACTCGACACCTGGCATCAGTATGAACACCCTTCCTGGTGGAGTAAGGATTTCCACTTCGAATCGGAAGTGATGGACGACCAGGAAAGTGATATCACTCAGAATTATGACTTTATCATTAAAACCCACACGCCCGGAGACTCCGGAAGGCTCTATGGTGATTACAGCAATTTCACTAGCTACCTGACCATACCTTCCACGGATACGGTTTGTTGGGACACTGGTTCGGCTCCTCATGTCAGCTACATCTTTCAACCCAGAAATGCCATGGCACAAGATACGCTTCGTTTGTGGATCAGGGCCAGGAGCAAAGACGGGCAGGCGACCGGGATCTATACGGTTTTGGATAGCTCTTCCTTGTATTACTTGAGCTGCCTGACCGATACCAATTGGCGGTGGTATACTATCGATCATATCACCGGCCAACCGATCCTATTTACCAACCTGGCCCTGGAAGCCCATAGCCTGCAATTTTTCCCACGGAATACCAGCCTTGAACTGGAGCAATTCGTCCTTACCGCCGATCCCGATACTTTATTCGACAGCCTGTTGGTGAATTGCTGCAACCTGACTACCGCTTTCGAAGCAGATACCGTTTGCCTGGGTGATAGTACACATTTCACCAATCTCTCCGGCACCCTCGAGTATTGTTCCACCTTTTACTGGGATTTCGGAGATGGCAACACTTCCACCGATAAAGACCCGGTTCACCTCTTTGCCAATACCGGTGTTTACGTGGTAACCTTGATTGTGGTCAACGATATCGCCTGCACAGACACCGTCATCGACACCATCCGGATCTCACCGGTTGCCGATTTCTCCTTTGTACCGGAATGCTTGGGGACAACCACCTATTTCACGGATCAATCCTATAGCTTGTTCGGGCCGATCCAGACCTGGAGCTGGGATTTCGATGACGGCAATTCTTCCACCGTTCATAATCCCGGCCATCAATATGCGGCCACCGGATCATTTACCATAACGCTTTCGGTAACGGATACCAGCGGTTGCGTGGGTCAAACCAGTCAAAACTATGTGATCAATAATGTCACGGCCGCCTTCAGCTATGGCAGCGGCTGTACCAGCGGCGTTCAGTTTACCGACCAATCGTCCGGTAATCCGGGAATGGTTACAGCCTGGTTCTGGGACTTTGGCGACGGGAGCACTTCAACCCTCCAAAATCCATTTCACCCCTATGCCCTGGCCGGTAACTACAATGTTACCCTGATCGTGCAAGATAGTGTCGGCTGTGCGGATACGGTCACCCACACGATCACCATATTCGACAGTCCCACGGCTTCATTTTCCGTCGACGATACCCTCTGCCACAACGATACTGTATTTTTCACCGACCTGTCCACACCGGGCGGCGCTCCAATTACCAGTTGGTTGTGGAACTTCGGCGATGGCGCCACCTCCACCCAGCAAAATCCTTATCATATATATGCCATACCCGGTAACTATATCGCAACGCTGGTTGTAACCGATGCCAACGGATGTAGCTCACCGTTCAGCGCAAATGTGATCGTCAACCCAAGGCCCACGCCCTTTGTGAGTGGTCCGTTGAGTGGTTGTGCCGGTGATTTGTTAACGTTTTTTGCCTTCACTTTCGGTGGCCCTCCTGCGGTGAACTGGTACTGGGACATGGGTGACGGTACGACTTATACCACCCCGTTTGTCCAGCATGCTTATGCTACCGGCGGTACTTTTGTGCAAAAGATCGTCGGGATCTCCGTGAGAGGATGTCCTTCGGATACGGTAACCAGGATCATTACGATTACCGGGCATACGGCTGCCTTTACCGCCAATGATGCATGCCTGGGATCGGCGGTTATGTTTACGGATCAATCCACCACCAACGGCCAGATCACTAACTGGAATTGGGATTTCGGCGATGGCAATAGCTCCACGGCCACCAACCCATCACATACTTACGGCTCGACAGGCACCTACCTGGTTACCCTCCAGGTGCGCGGACCGAACGGCTGTAATGATGCTATCAGCCAAACGGTAAACGTTTTTGTTTCGCCGACTGCAGCTTTTTCAGCGCCACCCCTGAGCTGTACGAACAGCGGCACGCAATTTACCGACCTCTCCCAAGCCGGGGATGCACCGCTGCAGGACTGGCTATGGGATTTCGACGACGGCAATAGCTCGACCCAACAAAATCCTTTGCACTACTATGCCAACATAGGCATATACGACGTACAACTGATCGTTGTGGATACCAACGGTTGTCCCGATACCACCAACCAGTCGGTCGCCGTTACCCTTCCTCCCTCGGCCGCCTTTACCTTTTCCAATAATTGTGTGAATGCCACCACCTGGTTCACGGATATGTCGATACCCGGCGGTATCTCGATCTTGAATTGGTATTGGGATTTTGGCGACGGCAGCACCTCGACCCAGCAACATCCTTCCCACGTCTATACGGCCAGCGGCAATTATACCGTCGAGCTGATCGTAGTGGATTATGACGGCTGCAGCGATACGGTCAGTCAAACCGTACCTATCAATGCCTTGCCGAATGTAAGCTTCTCCGCAACGACGGTATGTGAGGGCTTCGTCACTCAATTTACCGATCAAACCCTTGTAACCGACGCTGCACTGGCCTATTGGAGCTGGAGCTTCGGCGACGGGAACACGGGTAATACGCAAAATCCCTCCCATATCTATGCCAACCCGGGAACCTATACCGTTTCCCTGATCGTTACGGATGTCGATGGCTGCAAAGGTATCTATACCGACCAGGTGGTTGTTTACGAAAGCCCGACCGCAGCCTTCACGGCTACATCGGTATGTGAAGGGTTTGCCACCCAATTCACCGACCAATCCGTCGCCGGCAGCGCCACGATCATCAGTTGGGCCTGGAATTTCGGGGATGGCAATGTCGCTTCTATTCCAAGTCCATCCCATACCTATGCCAATGCAGGGACCTATACGGCTTCGCTGATCGTTACGGATGCCAACGGATGCAAGGGAATATTTAGCGACCAAGTTACCGTCTTTGAAGGGCCTACCGCCAATTTTACCGCTCCGGCCGATCAATGCCATGACGGCTCCCTTCCTTTGTCTTTCACCGACATGTCCGTTACAGGCGATGCGGTGATCTCCTCCTGGTCATGGGATTTCGATGATGGCAGCCCGTTGTCTGCCCTGCAACATCCTTCCCATACCTTTAACTTACCGGGAACCTATGCTATTAGCCTAACGGTAACCGACGCTAACGGCTGTCAGTCGACCTATACCCATACGCTAACCTTATATACACAACCGACGGCAGCATTTCAGTCGCCTCCGGATCAATGTTATAATGGAGGTACAACCCTCGGTTTCACCGATCTTTCTACCGCCGGCAGCGGTTCGATCACCTCCTGGTTTTGGGACTTCGACGATGGCGGCGCTACCTCCGCCGCGAAAAATCCCACCCATACTTTCAGTGGTCCGGGAACTTATACCGTATCACTGACGGTAACGGATGTCTACGGCTGTACGGCCACGCAGAGCATTACGCTCGATCTTTTCGAAAATCCAACGGTCGACCTAGGGCCAGACTTCGGTATCTGTGCCGGCGACCAGGGTCAATTAACAGCCAACACCACCGGAGGAACGGGTGCCTATTCCTATTCCTGGTCACCGGGTAGCGCCACCACTTCGAGCATTAGCGTTAGTCCGATCGGTACCACCAATTATGCGGTTACTGTTACCGACGCAAATAGTTGTACAGACCAGGATGCGATCGAGGTAGAAGTATACCCGCCCTTCCTGCTGAGTGCCGGTCACAGCCAAACCATATGCCAGGGCGATACAACGATCTTAACAGCATCCGGCGGGGTAAGCTATTCCTGGATGCCCGGTGGCGCTACCACTCAATCGATCGAGGTCAGTCCCATCCAAACCACGATCTATACCCTTACAGCCTGGGATCAATATGGTTGTCCCAATACCGCTGTGGTCAAGGTATTGGTGGATGAAGTGGCCATCGACCTGGGGCCTGATCTAACGGTTTGCGCCGGAAGCTGTATCAACCTGAAGAATCATTTCGATCCTTGTCACGAATATCAATGGTATACCCTGAGCTATGAATTGATCAAGGATAAATTCGGACAGATCATCACCATTATCGATACGGTATGGTTGGGCAATGATCATAACCTATGTGTCCGTCCGCTAACGAGTACGGATTATTATCTGCAAGTTACGGACCACTGCCTGGGTTGCATGGCTACGGATACCATTCATATCAATGTCCTCGACCGTAGGGATCCCAATTGCCGGAAATATATGGTCGATCACTTTTGCTGTAAAGGCATCTCCGGACATCGCCGGCCGGGTAAAGGCCGCGGCTGGATGGGTAAATGGGAAGCGCCCGGATCCCTCCGGGAGGCGATCATGATCAAGGCTTATCCCAACCCGTTTCTCAGTCATACCACCATCGAGTTCATGACACCCGAAGCGGTGCCGGTAAGCCTGGAATTATTCGATATGAAAGGGAAATCGGTTCAAACGCTTTTTGATGACCTGGCCCATGCCGGGGAAACCTATAAGGTCAGGATCGATGCCAAAGGATTATCAGCCGGTATGTATTATTACAAGCTGAGGGCCGGTGAAGAAACCTATTATGATAAGCTGATCATGATAAAATAATAAACTTATAACCTTATGGATCAACAGTAGGGTTTAACATTGTTGCTAGCGGATGTTCCGTTTTTATCCGGGTACGGCCTAGTCCGTATCCGGATAATATTTTTTAGGCCGGAATGCACCGCGAAAAATTGCTGATCTCAATTTTACCGCAATATCGCGTCAGAATTATGTCAAAGTTGACGTAATATTGACGCAATTTTGCTTTTCCATCGATTTTGGCCAATCCCCTCCCTTAACCCGGATCACCAAATAAATCTTCGTTTGCCTGCTAAAACGGTTATTGGGATTAAAGAGCAAGAAGATAATTTATTAAAAATCTGTCAATCGACCTTGCAGTTGCTAATCAATCTGTACTGATACAAATAAAATCCGCCTTCCTCCTGCACGAAAAAGATAAGCCGGTTACCGCTAAAGACTACATTTCGGTAGTTTTCGGGCAATTGATCTTTTATGTCAATGATTTGAACGGTTTGCCATTGCTGGTTTTTGATTTCTAACAGGGGGTTGTAGTTATGCTTATACAAAAAAGCGTAATACTGCCCGTTAAATACTGGTCCACTAGCGGAATACAGCCATGCAAATCGGGCTTCGGTAGTATCATTGATATGTTGGGCATAGCGTTCGATCAGGTCTTTTTCCCCCGTGCCGGTAAGTTGGCTAATAGGATTATCTTGTTCAACATCATAAAGGTAAGAGGATGAATAAACCGTTTGTATCCGTTTGTTCCATTTGAAAATGCTGCCTTTAATGTAATAAAACATTTTCTTTTCGAAATTTTCTACCATTGGAGCTTGCATCAGTCGGTCAAACTGGATCAGGCTTTCTTTAACCATGTATCGGCTTATACCTTTGTTGTAATAATTGGATTTTTTCAGCTTATCCAGGTATAGCTCATTAGGTTTTGCAAAGGACAATATATGATTATTATCAACGATAAACCCATTGCCTAGTCCAAGAGCTAGTAAATTAGACTTTATCCCTTTAGGTCCCTTTACATAGTACAGGTTTTTGATTTGCAAGGCCGTGTCGCATTGCAATAAAAACCCGTACAGGTTGGCTAGGGTTGTTCCTTTTTCGGCCGTGGCAATA
>JANQFB010000008.1 GCA_028278085.1 Chitinophagales bacterium | reverse complement strand
CTATCCGAGGTCGAAGGGGGTTGGGTATGCCATACATAGGAATAATCGCCCGGCCCGGCAACGTTTATGCGGGCAAATCCGTTTTCGCCGTAACATTGTATATCACTGGTATTGAAAGTTACGGCGAAGGTATCTGCAACGACAACGGTGATCTGTTTCACCGCCGGCGATGAACATCCGTCGGTAAGTGTAACGGTATAGGTGGTTGTACTTTCCGGGCTGACCAATTGCTGAAAGCTGTTACCCAGGCCTTGATCCCAGGAAAACGAATAGTTGCCTTCCAGCCCGCCGGAAGCAGCAGCGGTGATCATCACCAGGTCATCCCGGCAAATCGAGTCATCGGCGGCGGAAACAGACAGTAAAAGGGAATCATTAACATTCACAAAGTGATTGACGATCTGCTGGCAGTTGCCTTCTCCATGGGTATAGGTGATCAGGTGTTGCCCGGGGCCGGCATGTGAAGGATTAAAGGTCAGGCCGGTGATCCCGTTCCCGGCCAGAATCCCTCCGGGTGGAGCTACCACAACATTGATGGTTGTATCCAGCAAGCAATAAATATTGTCGAGGCTGTCGAGGCTCACTACCGGTTTGGGTATGACGATGATCGGCGGAGAAACATCCACACATCCCGAAGGTTGGGTGTAAAAGATATAATGCGTATCGATCCCGGCCGTTTGAGGATCGAAAATACCGTTAAGGGTGTCGATGATCCCTGGTCCCTGCCAGATCCCGCCGGGCGGATCGGCCGTGAGGGCAAAAGGCCCCGCATCCACACAAATAATGGTATCTGTAATGACAGCCTCGGGAAAAACATACATGGTCAGGTTATCGGTACAAGTATTGAGTTCATAAAGAAGCGTATGAAATCCTGGCCCGGCAAATGCGGGATTAAAAATTCCCGGGTCTCCGGCAGTGGTAATACCATTTCCACTCCAGCTACCACCACCGGGATAACGGCCGGAATTGGACTGGAATAGGGAATAATCGTAATTACCGGAACATAAGGGTATGGTATCACCATAATACCAATGTCCGCGAATTTCCGTTTGCCTGATATTAACTACCACCGTATCCACACAACCGTTGACCGTATATAACAAGGTGTCATCGTAGTCTCCACCATTGATGCCCGGATCGAATACACCGGCAACCGGATCTGTGATACCAATACCGCTCCACAGCCCACCGGGGGGTGTTGCTGCCGGAAGGATGATCGGGGCCTGGTCAGGGCAAGCAATGAAGCTCTTGCCGGCATCAATTTCCCGGACGAACATTTCCATGGTATCCACACAACCTTGCAGGGTATAGATCAATTCATGCGGTCCGGTTCCTGCAAGATTCGGATCAAATGTTCCGTTTTTGGTAGAAGTGATCCCATTTCCTGCCCATGTACCTCCATAAGGAGAAAAGACCAGGTTAAAGGGAAAAACGGACTCACAGACGGTATCATTTTCCAGTATTGTAATGTTATCGACGTTGATGGTTTTTGTGTCGGAACAGCCATTGGAATGGGTATAGACCACATCATAGGAACCCGGGGCCGAGGGGTCGAAGAGTCCGTTAGACTGGATATTCGGACCGCTCCAGGTACCTCCGGGCGGATCGAATCCTGAAACGAAAAAGGGCGCCGCACCTGGGCAAGCCGCTTCATCCGAACCCGCATACATGGGTTTTACGGTAATATTCATAGAATCCCGGCAGCCGTTGGGGCCATAATAATAGATCTTGTGGGTACCGTCATTAGCCTGCCAGGGCCTGAATCTGCCAATTAAAGAATCCGCAACACCCGGACCGATCCAGTAACCACCGGGAGGGGAAGCACTTAGTAGAAAAGAAGGATCTTGCTCGCAAACTGTTGTATCGTTCTGTGTTTGAGGTGGCGGTAACAAGCTAATGTTAATGGCATCGGAAACCGGTGTTGCCGGCCCGGCATCATCAACCGTAAGGCTATAGGTAGTATTGGCAACGGGGCATACCAGGTGGGGCCCGGCGCTGTTTGGCAATCCGCCGCTCCAATTGAAGGTATAGGTCTGTGGATCGCCCCCTTCGACGATGGCCAGGATCTGTGTACAAGTTCCGGGACAGATCAGGGTATCTGCGGCAATGATCTCCAATTCCAGCGGGCAATCGTTAATGCTGAAGCTCTGGGTGGCTGTGATCTTCCACAGGCTATCGCAGGGGTCCAGAAAATAGGTGGTGAACTCGATCTGATACAGACCGCTTTTGTCAAGGCCCGGAGAAAAGGTGAGCTCGATAACGTCGGTGGAATCATTGATGCAATTGACTGGCACCGATGAGATCGTTTGACCGATCGGGCCGGATAAACTGAAGGCTCCCGACAATACCGAATCACAATTGACCTTTTGATCGAGGTTGAGGGTTAATACCGATGTACTGCAAGTCGGCGCAGCGGGAATAATGGTAATATTCGGCGGAACCGGAACCTGGACTTCCGCCAGCCAACTGGCCTCCCATCCGCTGCAGGTGATATTGGCATCCGATTTGAAATGCACGGTCAAACAACCGTTGCTGGTAATCGGGGGTGGCGGTATTAAGCCGGAATAGGCGGTGTTGTTGATCAGGGGATAGGTCGTATCCGGACCATCGAAAAACCTCATCAGGTCATAATCCAGTTCCGTACAAAAGGAGGAAAAGGTTAAGGTGATCGTGTTGACACCGACCGGGCAGATGGTGAAAGTAAAGTCTTCATTATGTTCATAATCACCGGGATTCAAAGTGTGGGCGTCGCTATCTTTTAAAATACCCTCGCAGATATTAACCGTTTGATCGGACATGTTGAAAACAGGCTGTGCGGATAGCCCGGAAATGAAAAAAAGCAGGGCAAATAAAAGGAGATGGGCTTCTTTGTAGTTGAACTTATTGATGGATACGGATCTTTTCAGTGGTAAATGTATTGCTTCTGTGTCCCGCACGATCCTTTAGTTCCACTGAATAGGTAATATCCTCGGCTGTTCCATTCCCAATTAGAAATGTGCTGTTGAGTGTTATGGTGATCTTCCCTTGAATCGATAATTCTGATCCCAGTGGGGCTAAGGGCGGAATATGATATTTGTCGGGCTTATCCAATCGGCTGTCCTGTACAAAAACGACGGCGGAATCAGGATTTTCAGCGCCCAGATCCCCATCCCCGTCTTTGTAGGATATGGTCAATGTTACGGATTCTTCGAATTGCTTAACCGATGTCGTGCTCAGGCTGATCCCCAGTATGGTGGGGTAAACCAGGTCGGGTTCCGTTTTCTTTTTGCAGGAAAATAATCCGGCCAGGATGGCGAAGGTGATCAATATCGGTAGCATACGCTTCATGCCTCGTATATCAGATGATCTCAAAAGCAAAGTATTTCAGAATATATTCCGCACTGCCGTCTTTTGGGATCTCCGTAACATCATTTTCATCGTCTTGTATGTAAACCCGGATAAAAACAGTTGTTTCTGCCGGGTAAGCCGAAGGATCTATGGTAAAGGAATGGAAATAGTCGACCGGCTCATCGAAATAACCTGTTTCGTTCATGGGTGTTTGCAGGTCAAGACTTTGTTCGGTTGCTTCCTCGAAATTAAAGATCTCCTCTGACAGCTTATATTTATTATAAGTTAGCGCATTGGTGGCGGTTTCGGCATCTTGCACACTTATCCAGATCGTCAACTGTGAAGTACCGGCGGGTACCTGTATCGGACCTTTTCCGGGAGCCCGGTCCAGCATTTGTGATCCCCCGGAAAACCCTACGACGCCCTGCATTTCCGGTTCCAGGTTGGTCAACTGAGGCGCATTACCGAACATGTCTAAAGCGCCGTTGTTGATCCAGTTCTTAATATTGTTGATGTAGGTGGCGCTTTTTGCTTCCCAATCGGAGTCCGGTTCCAGGCTTAACGGCATGATACCGGATTGTCCGTCTATATCTGTGACCAATCGCTGATAGAGAACGGATTTGTCTGCATTGCCGGGCAATACCCGGTAGGCATAGGTTCCGGCGACATCGTTTTTTATAATGTCATGGTAAACCAGGGTATTAAAAGAGCTTTCGATCGTTCTGAAATCGGGTTCGAAGGTACCGTCGTGGCAACCGGAATTGGCGCAGGTGGGTTGAAAGATGTTCTGATACAAACCGATGAAGCTCTCGGGATCGACTTCCGTATCTGTTTTATTCACGCCGGGATCCTGTAATGAGGGATCATCGTAGGGATTGAGGGGCCCTTCTTTTTTACAGGATCCCAACAATATACCCAGCAGCGGTACAAGGATCAATATGTAATTATAGCTGCGCATGGCTCTACAGGTGGTCGAACATGGATTTGGCTTTTACATCAATATGCCCGGCATTCATGACATCGTCCTTAAATCCCAGCACTTCTGCTATTGTCGGTACGGCATCGGTTGCAATACCCACCCGGTTGGATTCGCTGCCGATCACCAGATCACCGTCAATACCCGGTCCTACCATCATGCTGAAGATCCTTTTGGAATTGTCGTCCGAATGATCATAGGCCAGCCAGTCGTTTTCGTCTTTGATCGGATTGGGCTCCAGGTTACGTCCGTGTTCCGGAACGAGGATCATGACGGTATTATCAGCCATTTCCGGTATTTGTGTCTGGATATAATTCCATAAATGGGCGGTTCCATGGTCTGCCCGGTGCATACTTTGCAAATAATACGTAAAGTTGCTATGGCAACCGTCAATATCATGCAAATTCACTACGGTCACCGTAGGTTTGAACCATTTTAGCACTTCACAGGCGTAACCGATGGTTTCCAGGTCCGAATTATCGGAAACAGGCGGCATAGCGATCGTACCGGCAGATTTTTTGTTAAACATTTCTTTGATGAAATCCTTGATGTCCTGTTTTTCTTCATCCGTATTATTGATCGTGTCAATCGTTTTTCCGGAGGCCAGCCAAACATTGTCCAGGAAGTATTTCATTTGGTAGATGGGATCGAGCTCCTCTTCCGGATGATAGACCTTGGCATTCGATAAATGCTTAAAGCCCTGATCGCCGAAAGTTATCCTCGGCGCCAGGAAATTAGCGCCGTATTTTACCCCGTAATCCTCATGCAAACTGTAATTCAGCAATGGAACGGAATTGGATATGCCATTCCCGACAAACCAGGTTTTGGTGGCAGAAAGCCCCAGGTGTTTACGGGCGTATTCAAATATGGTCGGCAAAGTGGGTTTTGACTTCAACCCCTGGGTATAGTAGTAATTACCGGTTACCAAACCATTCAACCCGGAATAATGGCCTGTTGTTCTTGATAGCACTTCTTTAAACAACACGCCTTGTTTTTGTATGGTCTGCCCCAGTATCTTTGGGATTGGGGTATCCCCATCCAGGTCGGTAGTGGTACCGTAAACGATCTTTGAATCCGGTGGATCACCTTCGAGGAGGTTGTATAGAATATTACCCGGAATGTTAACGCCCTGGCTGTCGTCCAGGTACCTTTGTGAAACCGCCTCTTGTTGCCTTACTCCCCCGGCAAACAGCACAAAGACGACATGTTCAGCTAATTGGCTGCCGGTTCTGGCGAATAGCCTTCCCGAAGGTAAAATATAAGGAGCTGCAAAGGCTCCGGTAGCAACCAAACCACCTGTTTTCAAAAATTTTCTTCTTTTCATTTGATTATTTTTTATACATCCGGTCAAACAATTCCCAACCTAAGTTAAAACCTGTACCTAACCAATGGTTTTAATAATAGTTGTATTCATCGGCCAGGGTAAAAGCAAAATATACCAACTCCGGGGTTACATTTTCATTGGAGGCAATGAAATCCTTAAAAAAAGCTCTTTCGGCTTCTGTGATATCCCGCACAAAAAACCGCTTATAGGTCTCATCCAAAAAAGTGTCAACATCATCCCGCATTTCCGTATTACTGGGGATCCTGACATCCGAATGGTTCATGAAATTGCTGATCACGATCTCATGGGCGGTCTCTTTATCCCCTATGGAAGTGATACAATTTGTGATCTCAACCAGTTCATTGGCAGAAAGGGCTTTTTGAAACAGGTTAGCATATAAAATAGAAATGAATTGCTGGGTTGTTTTTTGCTTATCCTTACCCGCTGAAGGCGGCAGGCTTTGAACCGGATTGACCTCAAAAACAGAATTTTTATGCTTGTTCCTGCATTGTATCAGCAAAAAGGGTAATAAAAGGACTAACAACAGCCATTTTACGGGATAGGATCTTAGGGAGAAATCTTTCATATCTTTTGATTGGAGATTGAACTAAAAATTGGCATACTCATCCATGATCATGATGTTTTCCTGCACTTTCTGAAAGTTGCCGTCACTATAAAAAGTTTCCATATGGTAATCGACTTCAAGCGTACTGGGGTTTCTGGCCAGCAAAGTCGTATAGGCCCAGCGGATCATCCCTTCATAAAATTCCCTGGAATGGGTCAGAATATCCACATATTCCTGTTTGTTCTGGGCGGATTGTCCGAATATTTTACCGGATAAATTATATTCGATGATATCAAAAGCATTTTGAAATTCCTCTTCTGTCGGGAATCTGGCAAACAGATCATCAAAAGTAGCATTGACAAAATTGAAGGTATTCATATTGATCACATCGTAGACGTCGTTATGGAGCATGCGGGCAAACATTCCTTCAATACCGATCGTTCCCTGCCGGTAGTGAACTTTTGATCTCAGGACATCTTTCAGCCGGTTCACTTTCTTCCTTCCGATGTGGGTCCCGACAGAATCCCCTCTCAAAGAGTCTTTGACCAGGATATTTTGAACAATACCCATCACTTCATAGATCTCATAGTCTGAAGCCCCTTCGAGCAGTCTTACTTTGCCCAGATCATACATGCGTTGATAATAAGCATGGGATAAAGAAGAATCTCCTTCAATAAAGTCTTCATTGGTTTGCAATTTTCTGATCAGGCTTCTCCTGGAACCGATCGATAGGCTGTCGGCCTTTAATTTATTGACTTCTGCCTGCATTTCACTGTCAAGCGGTTCCCGGCCGATCAGGTCGATAAAAATGCGGTTGACGTAGTTTTCTATGACAATGGTAGGGATCTCGTCATAGTAGGGCGCATCGTTGTCGGGAATAACCTCCGGATCTTTCTTACAGGATAACAGGATCAGGACGGGAACAAGGATCCATAACGCTTTACCCGTTTGATATGGCAGGATCTCATTCATTCGTCCAATATACGAAATGATCCAAATTTTGTTGTTGCAAAACCGTTGTTAAAAGGGGTTGAAGGGTTCATTTTGAGGGTACGGAACAATTTATCAGACGATATCGGACAGCTTTTGGTTGTATGTCAGGGAATTAATGATCAATTTCTTAAGCTTTATTAGTGAATTGAGATCCTGTTATTCTACCGCTAATGGCCCGCCGCGGGGTTATACACCTGGATTAAGCGGAATAGCAAGATTATAAAAAGATATGTCATGAAAACTATTACCCCCTTATTATGGTTGATAATGTTCTTTTGTTTCCATGGAATAAAGGCCCAGGATCCAGTCTGGGTATGGGCTAAAAGTGGTGGTGGAAAGGCCGTTGACTATGCTAATGACCTCGCCATTGACGGGCTGGGCCATGTCATTGTTACTGGCCAGATGAAAAGCCCTACAGCAACATTCGATACGACGGTTGTCAGCAATACCGGAACTACGAATATGTTTACCGCAAAGTATGATGATTTGGGCAACCTGATCTGGGTCAGGACCGGGAGCGGGAACGGGGATATTTTCGGGCAAAGCGTTGCTATCGGCAACAGTAACACCATTTATATCACCGGTAGTTTCGGTGGCGACTCCCTCGTGGTGGGATCTCAAAAACTGATCAATTCGGCCACCGGCAGTCAGGATCTTTACCTGGTCAAATATAACGCTTCCGGACATGCGATCTGGGTGATCGGGGCTACGGGTACCGGTGACGACTGGGCCACGGAGGTAACTGTCGACGACCAAGGGGATATTATCCTGATGGGTGAATTCAAAAGTTCCACGCTTACCATCGGTGGAGAAACACTCACCAATTCGGGAGGTGCTAATGCGGATATTTTCCTGGCAAAGATCGATCAGTTCGGGAACGTATTGTGGGCGGTTAATGCCGGCGGCACGGACGATGATTTCGCCGGAGGGCTGACTACCGACAATAACAATGATATCCTTATTACGGGAACTTATTACAGCGCTTCCGCAACTTTCGATACGGCAACATTGAATAATACAACCGGCAATACGGATATATACCTGGTCAAGTATAAAGAAGACGGCACGGTGATCTGGGCGCGCAACATCCAGGGCAACCAGTATAATGAAAGTAACGGCATCATTGTCGACAATTTTGGGGCCGTAACCATTGTCGGGAGCTATATGAGTGATTCATTGATGTTTCCCCAAGACACCTTATATATTACCAGCCCATTTGCGGCGGATATGTTTATGGCCCGCTACAATGGCAGCGGGGATCATCTTTGGTCGACCACGACCGTGGGTAGCAGTTCGGATTATGCCAAAGATATTGCCATCGATATCGTCGGTAATTGTTACATTACCGGCTACTTTTCCAGTCCCTGGGTATCTTTTGGCAGTGATACCATCTACAACAGCGGGTCTGCCGCCGATGACCTCTTCCTGATGAAAGTCAGCCCCGGCCTGAGCAATGAATGGATCGTTACGATGGGTGAGCCGGCAAATGTATTGCATGGACTGAGTGTAGCAGCCGACCCGGACGGTAACCCGGTTGTATGCGGGGAATTCCGGAGCGACAGCCTGTTTTTTGACGACCATTTGATCAAAAATGCCAATAACAATATGACCGCCGACGCCTTTGTGGTTAAAATGACCGATAAGTTTACCGCTAATGCCGGGCCGGATCAGATCATTTGCCGTGGCGATTCCGTCCGGATCGGGGGTAGTCCCACGGCATTGAGCGGTTATCCGCCTTATACTTATCAATGGCTATTGTCGGCAGGCCTGGATGATGATTCCATTGCCAACCCCATGGCTTCCCCCTCCGCAACAACTACTTATTCTTTGATCATAACCGACAGTCAGTTGCAAAGCGCAAACGACCAGGTTACGGTTTCCCTGTATCCGGATGCAAATATCAATATCAGTACGGATACGGCCATTTGCCTGGGTGATGAGGCCACATTAACGGTTTCAGGTGGTGTGAGCTACTCCTGGAGTACCGGCCAGGATTCGAGTACGATCACCGTATCCCCCGTGGATACCTCGACCTATCCGGTTTTGGTTACGGATGCCAATGGCTGCCGTTCCTGGGATAGCGTCAAGGTGTATGTTAAACAGCCCCCGGAGGTTACGATCAGCGGAACGGATTCCATATGTTCCGGGCAATCCGGAACCCTCACGGCCACCGGCGCCGATTCTTATACCTGGAGTACCGGCGATCAGGATAGCATGATCACGATCTCACCCACTCAGGATTCCCTTTATTCCGTTGAAGGGCTGGCAGGTAACGGATGCGTGGGCACCGACAGCTTTTGGGTTTATCAAAAGGCCCTGCCCGTTTCCGGATTTAGTTTTGACATACAAGACCTCACCGTCGACTTTACCGGTACAGCTACCGGCGCCGATTCCTATCATTGGGACTTCGGCGATGGGGATACCGCAACCGGAAGCATGGCCACTCATACTTATGCC
>JANQFB010000002.1 GCA_028278085.1 Chitinophagales bacterium | reverse complement strand
ATTTACAGCCATGCAGCAGATGAATAAGGCCCGTTTTCCGGATATCAACCGCGACGGTTGGCCGGATCTCTTTGTTCCTAATGCCAAGATAGACGGATTAATAGAAGAAGCGGCGCCCAACGGATTATTCCTGTGGGATAGTGTCGCCGGTGCATTTGCAGATCATTCCCATTGGCTGCCGGTTAATAATGCCATAACCCTGGAAGCGGATTTTGCGGATCTGAACAATGACGGGTGGCCCGACATCCTTGCGGTGAACAACGATCAGGACATGAAATTGTACATATCGGATGCCCAATTTCCCCAAACACCGCCGAATTACACCCCCCATACACCAGGGGGGTTTACAAACAATCATTCAATATCAGCGAAATTTGCCGACTTCAATAATGACGGGTATATTGACATCGTTGAAGTGAGTAATTGTTGTTTGAGCGGCACGGATTCCTTGAAATATCTTTATTTGAACGAAGGAACCTTTACCGGCAAGGCGCCGGATTTCACCGCCAAAGCCTATGGCGGAAGAGATTTCCAAAATCATGATGTAGCCGTTTTCGACCTCACCGCGGATGGCATTCCTGAAGTGATCGTCAGCGGAAGGGCCGTTGCCCATATCTACCATTTCGACACCCTCGCCGGGGAACTCTACGATTCGACGGAAAAGTATTGGCCGATCAACGAGGTATCCGGTTTGGCCATGTCGGTCAACAAATTGACCGTCGGTGATGTAAATTCCGATGGTCTGCCGGATATATACTTTTCCCGCGACAACCAGGATCTCCTCTTCTATGGAGCCGGTGAAACGGACAGCATCCCGCTTTCACGGCCGCTTGCCGGAAAAGATCAGCCGGTACTTTCCTTGTATCCAAACCCCTATCAGGATGACTTACAGCTCTCCTTGAGCCTGCAGCAAAGGTCGAGGGTTATGGTATCCTATTATTCGATCCTGGGAGCTTACACCAGCCATCAGGACCTGGGATATTTGGACCCCGGCAACCACAACTTGAGCCTCGAGCCGGCTCATTGCCGCGGCATTCATCTGGTAAAAGTCCGGATCGGTGGGAAAGCCTATTACCGGAAGGTTTTAAGGATCCGTTAGTAAGACATACTTTCGCAAACGGGATGTAAATGAGGCTGATTTTCCACAAAGGGCCTCTGTATCCTGTAGGGTATTGATTAGTTTTGTGCCATGTCATTTCCAAAGATCTCCTCCTGGGCTATCTTCCTGCTCAGCATTTTGATCTATATCAACACAGTAAGCCACCGATATGCCCTGGATGACAAGGCCGTCATTACCCATAACAACATAACAGCAAAAGGATGGGCAGGGATCCCCGAATTGTTCACAACAGCCTATTGGTACGGCATGAACGGCGACAACGAAGGAGTGTACCGGCCGCTTTCCCCGGTTACCTTCGCAATTGAACAGGCCATTTTCGGGCGAAATCCCTATATCAGCCATGGCATCAATGTACTGCTGTACGGTTTATCCATGATCCTGCTTTTCCGGGTATTGACGCTAATGTTCAACTCCTTCCATGCCAAAGGGAACATAGTTTTTGCGGCCATAGCCACCTTGCTGTTTGCAGGCCATCCGGTCCATACCGAAGTAGTGGCGAACATCAAAAGCCGGGACGAATTGCTGGCTTTTATGGGCATACTGTTGGCCTTATATGCCTGCTTCAGGAGTTTGCAGACCAAACGCTGGATCTTTCGGATCGTAGGCCCTCTTTGTTTCGCGTTGGCACTGCTGAGCAAGGAGCATGCACTGACATTCGCCGCCCTCCTGCCATTAGCCTTGTTTTTCTTCACCGATCGCTCCATCCGGTCCCTGGTGTTGGATTCCCTGCCCTATGTGGTTGTGGCAATAGGTTATTTGGGCCTCTACTTTCAACTGACTTCCTTTGTTCCGGCTGATGGATTACACGTTTTCGACAATGCCTTGAACGCCGATGCCCCGGCTTCGGATCTTTGGGCCACCAAAATATTTATCCTGGGGAAATACCTGGCATTGTTGGTCTTTCCGCATCCCTTGGTTTACGATTATTCCTATGATCATATTCCGATCACCGGGTTCACGGATTACAGGGTTTGGGCAACGATGGTGGTCTTTTTAGCATCATTAGCCATTGGGATTAAGCTCTTGATATCGCGGCTTTCCGGCGCCAGGCTTAGCTTTGCTGCCGCGGTTGTCGGTTTTTCCGTTGGTTGGTTCTGGATCGGGATCAGCATGGTGTCCAATATCTTTTTCCTGATCGGTTCGACCATGGCCGAGCGTTTTTTGTATATGCCTTCCCTGGGCTTTTGTCTATTATTGACATTAGGGATCTTCCGGCTGACTAAAACCCGGGAAGAAGCATTACCGGTTGCCCGGCATAAGGCGCTTTGGCTGATCGTTTTCGCGGTATTCCTGACCCATGCCGGGAAAACCCTCACCAGGAATATGGCCTGGAAAAACGATTTTACCCTCTTCCGGAATGATATCCGCTATCTACCCCGGAATGCCAAAGCCAACCACAATCTTTCCAATGTGTATGTGGAACAAGCCGCTGAAGTCTCAAATCCCGAAAGAGCCAAAAACTTATACGTCGAAGCAAAAAAATACCTGGAGCGGGCCATTGCCATCTATCCCGATGTGGTAGAGTTTCATGATGATATGGGTAATATTCACGGCCGTCTGGGCGATTTTTCAGCAGCCATCAACAGTTACCAGGCTTCCATACAGATCAATCCGAAAAGAGCTAAGCCCCATGCCCAATTGGGAAAGGCCTATGGCTTCGTCAGGCAGTACGAACAGGCGGTCAACAGCCTCGAAGTGGCCTTGTTACTGGACCCGGTTTTTGTGGATGCCTATCTTTCCCTGGGCATTACCTATGGCATGCTCCAACAGTATAACCAGGCCATCAGGATCTTTGAAAAAGGCCTGGAAATCTCCCCCCGGCACAAAGATCTGCTGCAAAACATTATCATAACCTACCAGCAAACCGGCAATACCGAACAAGCGGCCGTTTACCAACAGCAATTGAATAGCGGAAAGCCCTGATCACCCGGCACAACGGGTATGGATCCATGGGATAACCGCTACACGGGGATACCCTTACCACTCAAAATCCGGCACAAAAAATTTTTATCCCCCTGTCGAATGAATTATATTCGAAGAAATTTATAAGAAATTCCAGATCGCCAAACACGATTTTATGTCAAATTTGACATAATTTTGTGTTAATATTACGTCAAAATTAACAAATGTAGCTAAAATGGCAAATACACCTCCCCATCCAAATAATGATGATCCTGCCCAGAAGCTGCTGGCCGAAGCTGAAGCCGCTAAAATGATGGCCGAAGCCGACAAGATCGCCACAGAGAACAGGGTGCTTCGAGAGCAACAATTATCCGCCTGGTACAAAAGCCCTGCTTTTTATAAATTCCTCGGAGCAGGCATCGGTGTCGCGCCGATCATTATTGCCTACTTCATGCTGGTCTACAATCCCTTTCTCGAAACCGAACAACTGGAGCAGAAAAGAGATGCCCTTAACCTCGAGATCCAGCAAAAACAAGCCAAGATCGATCATATGCGCATCGATAGCATGGTCAAATCCATGCAGGCTCAGTTGATAGCCCTCACCGAAGACCTGGATGCTC
>JANQFB010000543.1 GCA_028278085.1 Chitinophagales bacterium | reverse complement strand
TGGTTATCATCGAGATATTGTTCGGCCTGCTCACAGATCTCCAAGGCTTTTGCATAATCATTGCTGATCTGGTATGACATGATCCCGACTTTGAACATGTAGTAGCGAAACATAAAGGAATCGTTCTCATTCGAAATGGCCTTTAGCTCCTGGTAATATCGTTTGGAAATTTGTTTAACATCCAGTTTTGCCGTTACCGTTTTGGCAAAGTTGATCCTGACCCGTTGAAAGTATTCTTCCGCCAGCAATTCCGCTTGCTGCATCTGCATATGTTGACGGAGGAGGTTACAGTAATAATTGTATTTTTTTTCATCACCCAGCAAACTATAGTTGTCGCGGATAAGGCTGGAAAAATTGATAACTATGTCGGCAAACTTATACCTGACTGCCTTTTTGATCAATTGTCTGGCCATTTTGATCCCTGGCCCCTTAGCGCCGTTGTTGAGCAGGATCCTGATAATGGCGGCATCCCGCGTGCATTCGTAATAGGCCCTTGAATATTCGGAGGTATGCTGCTTTTTAGGATCGAGGAAAAACAGATTGTTCAATAAACGCTTGCGAAACCGGGATTTAAGCTGTTGGTAGCGGATATCGGTCGGCTGGGATTGGTAGAGGGCCAGGGAAGCATCTTTATCCGATTGGAATTTCCCCGATTTTACCCCCTTGTAAAACTGGTAATAGTAATTGTCTTTTTTTCCCCGGGTTATTTCGTTTAGCAATTCTACTTTTTTCAAACGCTTATTTGTCAGAATTCTCAGTATTTCGGTAATGTTTTTCATAATACATAGGCTAAAAAAGCCTGAAAAAAGCACTTCTTATCAAATATCCTAAAATTTCGTCCATTTTACAATGTCAATATTACTTTTTTTTCGTTTTCATTCTTATATATGATCCGGTATACATTTACAGTATCGCTTATATTAGTGGTCAATCACAAAGGAGGCATCATGAAACTCATAATTGCGATCCTCATTGAAGTGGGCATTATTGCTTGTCCCGATGAAGTAAAATTTTACGATGTATTTCAAATCACCCAAAAAGATGACATTACCTATGAAGTTTTAATCGGCCCCAAAGGCGCACCCAATTGTTTCGTCATTATAGCCGATGAGATCGAATTTAAAGTGTTACCCAGTAATTGAACAAAACCGGAATTATCTAAACATAAATATCTATTGCATTTTTTCGCTTCACCTATAAAATTTAAAGAAATGAATACAGTAACCGAATCCGTTAACATCAGCACACCGAGAGAATTAGTTTGTGAATTCAGATTAGCCAAACGTATGTTCGATCTTGGTATAGAAATGTCAACTTTCTTCTATTACCTCTATTTCCCCAATACCGGAAAGTATTTTATCTACCGGAATAAAACCGCTTTCAAAACTTACCGGTACAACCTGGAAAAGGATGTGGAATGTAAACTCATTCCTGCTCCCTTATCGGAAGAATTGGTAGATCTACTGCCGGAGCTCTATAAAACCTGGTGGAAGAAGAATGAAAAGAATCCCAAATATAAAATCTGGTATTGCTCCAAAGGCAATCTCAATGATATCGATATCATGATCAAAAGTGCGAGCAAAGAATCCAGTGCACGGGCTAAAATGCTCATACACCTGAAAGAAAACGAGGTGATCGCCTGAGGGATCTGTAAAACTTGTCATCCTTAAGTTCAGGAATGCCGTCAAAATGACGGCGTTCCTTTTTTTTTGGGCTTCGCATCCAAGCTGAAGTTACCCAATAGCCTTTGATTTTAAACTGATCAAAAAAATCAAAGGCTATTCGTGTTTAACGCTCGATTTAAATGTTGTTGAAGTAACTTTGAATGTCGAAGCAGTAGTATAATTGCTTAACTTTACTTTCCAAATAAATTAAATAGGAAAAATTTGTAAGCTAAATAACACATAATTAATAGCGTCAGTCGCATTCTTTGTACCGAAAACGACCAAATGAAAGTACACCCCTGGAATGTCGGACGGATGGCCCACATCATGCGTGGGACTTGGTCTGTTTTGGGTGTAATGTGCTTGGTCGTACCTCGGTACAGAATAGGCTGTAGCTCCCGCGCTATTTTTTTGTCCATAGCCATTTGGGGCGTTGGCATTATCTTAAGCATATGAAGTAGTTGATCCTGAATATCCAAACCGACTTTTTGTATTAGGTTCAGAGGCCGCACTTATCCGGACAATCTCCGATCAACCGATCTGACCATCCGGCTTGAAGCATACTGGATTGTTTCCCCGGACCGGATTAGCCATTTCTCAATCACTTTTGGCCAATTTCAATCTTAAGCGTGATCTCTTTCTATCAAATAAATAGTAAATTTTATTAATACTTTTATTTCATTAGCATAAAATATTCATATTAATAAATTCATTTTATTCTTAAAAACAGCATATCATGAATACCAAAACAGAAAATGTAAAAACCAGTAATCCCAGTGGATTAGTTTGTGAATTCAGGCTATCCAAACGTATGTTCGACCTCGGCATAAAATTATCAACATTCTTTTATTACATCTATTTCCCCAATACCGGAAAACATTTTATCTACCGCAATAAAACTGCTTTCAAAACCTACAAATACAATTTGGAAAAAGAAATAGATTGCCAACTGATCCCAGCGCCATTATCAGAAGAATTAGCAGATCTCCTTCCGGAATTGCATAAAACATGGTGGGAAACGAATGAAAAAAACGCCAGGCTAAAAACATGGTTTTGCTCTAAGCAAGACCTCAATGCTATCGATATCATTGTCAAAAGCGCCAACAGGGAATCCAGTGCCCGGGCGAAGATCCTGATCCATTGGATAGAAAAGGAGCTCCCTTTCAATGGTCAACCGGAAGACCGGTGATCAGATCTCTTTGAGAAACTCCGAGGTCAAGGGTTTGTTGATGTAGCGATAAACATATTTGCTCTTTTTGGCCAGATCCATGTCGGACGGGTTGATCGACGTGGTGAGCATAACCACCTTACAGTGATCTTTGATGTTGGCGGACAGTTTATCATATTCCTCCAGGAACTGAAAGCCATCCATGACCGGCATATTGATATCCAAAAAAATAATATCGGGCAAGAGGTGCTTCAGGGCCTCCGTATCGCGATCCAGGTTTTGTAAAAATTCGAGTGCGCTACGACTGCCGGTGTGAATGTATAACCGCTCGGCAAAGTCGTTCCCTTCGATCATTTTCTGGTTGATGATATTGTCAATCTCATTATCATCAATCAGCATAACCGTGTTATACTTCGCCCGCGGTTTATTATTCATTTCATTGATATGGGAAGAAAAAAATGAACTTAGTTGCCGCGCTAAATATAGCAACTTATTGAAATAAATTCAATAATAAACTTAAAAATATGTTTTCTACCGGTCCCTATAAATGATCAAATATCCTCCAGAAATCATATATTAAGATGAAATTAACTATTTATTAAACACAGAATGCTTTTGACACGTTAATTTATTGTTAATTTTTACCGGAAATTAAGGCTTAATTCGAAGAGGGGCAGATACATGGCCACCAGGATAATCCCCACCACCAGGCCCAGGAAAATGATCATGACCGGCTCGAGTAAACTGCTGATCAGGCCGGTCTGATATTCCACTTCATCCGTATATTGCTGACTCATCCGGCTGAACATGGCTTCCAGTTGATTTACCTCTTCCCCTACCTTTACCAGCGATACCATCCTTTTGCCGAATACCGGAAATTCCTGCATGCTTTCATGTAAGGACCGGCCCTTCATGATCATCCCTTTAATGCTTGCCAGGGCTTCCTCGACGGGATAGAAACCGATCATCTGTTCCATTAGTTCAATAGCCCTGATCATGGGTACCCTTGCTCCCATCAGTAAAGCCATAGAGGTACAAAAACGGCCCATGTATATCTTATCCACCATGCCTCCGATCACCCATGTTTTCAAGAGCATGGAAGAGGATAATTTCCGGAACCACACCTGCTTCCGCTGCGTGATCATCACGACAACCAGGATCAATAGGGCGATCACCAGGTAGGGGAAATTCGCCGAAAAAATTTCCGCAAAAGCCATGATCATTTTGGTAAGGTCCGGGAGATCGCCGCCAAAGCGTTTAAATACATCCCCGAACATCGGCACCATATAATTCAGCATGAAAAAAACCGCCCCAAAGGCCGTGGCCATAACGATGGCCGGATAAGAAAAAGCATTGATCACCTGCCGCTTCTGCTGTACCTTTTTACCAAAAAAAGTGGTCATCTGGTCAAGGACTTCCACGATCTTCCCCGTTTCTTCCCCGATCTCCAGGCTATAGAACTCATAGGGGCTGAATTTGCCCGAATGCCTGAAAGCAGCAGAAAGGCTCTTGCCGCTGATCACCGCTTCGCGGATCTCTTGCACCAATAAGCGGTCTTTCTTACCGGATTGCTCCTGTTCCAGCATTTCCAGGGCCGTTTTGATATCGACACCGGAAGAAAGCAGGATGCCCAGTTCATTATACATCCGTTCCTTTTTCTTATCCCCCAGGCCGCTGCCGAACAGCTCGATATCCTGCTGCATAAAGCTCCGGAAAGGCTCCGTTTTCTTGCTGGATCTGAATTGCTCTAAGTTTATGCCGGACATCTTGATTTTTTGGTTACTGGATTGATCCTTATAAAGATTCGGATGATGCCATCAATTCCGCCGCCCCGTATCTTTTGGTATATTGGTAGGGTCGCTCGATATTTTTATCGATAACGGTATATTGGACATCATCTACCAAACTTCCTCCAATGAGATTGTTCTTGCTCTTGAACCCGAACACCAGGCCGGAGGTTTTGACCTTAAAGGTGTCAATCCTGGCTTCCATATGCCGTAATACGTCATTTTCCCGGAAATGATATCGGATCTCCGAATCATTGCCCATATGGCACAGCAGTTGTCCCGGACCTGAACGGACTACTG
>JANQFB010000140.1 GCA_028278085.1 Chitinophagales bacterium | reverse complement strand
CTCCCAAGATCATTCTGTTGGACCTGAACATGCCCAAAATGAACGGCATTGAGTTGTTGCAGGAGATCAGGAAAGATCCCAAACTTAAATCCATTACGGTTTTCGTGATGACAACCTCGAATGAAGACAGTGATAAAATTGAAGCCTACAATCTGAATGTTGCAGGCTATATCCTGAAACCTTTGTCTTTCGACAAATTCGTCACCGCGGTTTCTACCTTAAATAATTTTTGGGAATTAATTGAGTTGCCGGAATAGATAGCTGTTCCGGTGTGTCTGAAGCAATACCTATGTTGGTGGATCCGACATAAAAATAAAAAACACTATCCCTTGTCTTACAATAAAACCAATTGCTATGAAAAACGCGCTGCACATACTCGTCATTGAAGATGACGAAGTGGATCAACTGATGGTCAGCCGGTCATTGAAAACAGCCGGCTGGCAGGCACAGGTATCTTTTGCTGCCAATGCTGAGGATGGATTCAAAGAGCTTAGCCAAAAAACATTCGACTGTATATTTTTAGATTACCGGCTGCCCGATGAAGATGGCCTGAGCCTGCTGAAAAAGTTCAGGCAGATGGATGACCGTACACCCATCATTGTCATCACATCTCATGGTGATGAGAATGTTGCTGCCCAGGCCTTGAAGAACGGCGCCTCGGATTATATTCCCAAAAGCTTATGGAGCCCGGAAGGATTATCCCAAAGTCTCAGAAGCGCTATCCGGGTCAGAAATAACCAAGAGCTCAGAGAAGCCACCGAAAAGGCTCTGTTACAGAGTGAGTTCCGCCTGTCGGAAGCACAGCGCATAGGCCACATCGGCAACTGGGAAAAGGATATGGTTGGCGATGATATGTATTGGTCGGATGAAGCATTCCGGATTTTGGGCCTGGCCCCCCAAAGTATGGAACCCACCCTTCGTGATTATACCGGATTCGTTCACCCGGACGATTATGAAAAAGTCAAGCGCCAGTTGAACCAGGCTATGGCCGACGGAAACTCCTATAGCCTGGATCACCGGATCGTTTTGCCGGATAAAACGGTAAAATATGTTAATATTCAATGCCGACCTGAAAAAGATGCCGAAGGCCGGGTGATCAAATACCTGGGCGTCATCCAGGATATCACGGAACGGAAGAAGATAGAAAACGACCTGGCCCATGCCAAGAAAATGGCAGAACAAAGCGTTAGGATCAAAGAAGAATTTATGGCCAATATGAGCCATGAGATCCGGACGCCTTTGAATGCTATCATCGGGTTTTCCGATCTTTTGGCGGAAACCGATCTTTACGACAGACAACAAACTTTTGTCAACAATATCAGGACTTCCGGAAAGTCATTGTTAACCATCATCAATGACATTTTGGATCTCTCCAAGCTGGAAGCCGGCAAGCTCCGTTTTGAAGAGATCCCTTTTAAGCTCAGCCAGGTCATCCAGGAGGTGATTGCCATGTTCCAGGTGGATGTCGACCAGAAAGGTGTAGGGTTGCGCTCCGTGATCGATGAGGAGATCCCGGAAACGATCGTAGGCGATCCGGTTCGCCTCAAACAGATCCTGATGAATTTAACCAGTAACGCCGTAAAGTTTACCGAGGAAGGTCTGATCAAGGTATCGGCCAAGTTAGCGGCGTTGGACACGGATCAGTTATCGCTGGAGTTTAAGGTGGAAGATTCGGGGATCGGGATCCCCCAGGAAAAGCTGGGGACTATATTCGATTCCTTTACCCAGGCGAATAACGATACCACCCGGAAGTATGGAGGCACCGGCCTGGGTTTAACGATCGTAAGAAAACTAGTGGAGCAGCAGGAGGGAAGTATCCGGGTGTCCAGTAAACCCGGGAAAAGAACCACCTTTACCTTTTCGATCCCCTTCCTGCGATCTAAACAGCAACCGGAAAAAGAACTCGTCGTGGATCCGCAAATTCCCGAATTTGAGATAGCCGGTACTCGGGTCCTGGTGGTGGAGGATAATTCCATGAATCAGATCCTGGCCAAAAACCGGTTGCTTCAATGGGATTGTGAAGTGGATATTGCGGGAAATGGGAAAAAAGGTGTTGAAATGCTGCAGCAAAATGCCTATGATATCGTGCTGATGGATGTTCATATGCCGGAAATGGACGGATATGAAGCCACGGACTTTATCAGAAGTCAACTCGAACCGCCGCTTTCCCAAATACCGATCATAGCCATGACGGCCTCTGCTTCAGCCAAAGATGCCCGGCAGGCCAGGGCGGCGGGTATGAATGATTATATTGCCAAACCTTTTAATCCGCATCGGCTGTATAATATCATTGCCGAGCATACCCAAGGCAGGGGCGCCACGGAATCGGCTGAAGAAGAAGCAGCGCCGGAATCGGACCCTCAATATCAATTCATTAACCTCTCCTTCTTAAAGGATGCTACCCTGGGCGACCGGAATATGCTGGTACAATTGATCGAGGCTTTTATCGATAATTGTAAGGAATACCTGGCTACCGTGGTTCAGGGAGTATCGGAAAAAAACTGGGATGCCGTGTATGCAGCCACCCATAAAATAAAGCCCAATGTAAGTATGGCCGGGGTGAAAGTGATGGAAGAACAGATCGCACTGGTTGATGAACGGAGCCGCTACAAAAAAGACCTGGATACCATCCCGGGTTTGATCTCTTCTTTTAAAGAAATATACGGTAAAGTTTACGAGGAGCTGAAACAAGAATTAAACTTCCTTCGGCATGAAAAAGACTAAGATCCTCGTTGCGGAAGATGATGAAATGACGATCTCCCTGCTTTCTTTCCGGCTGCGCAAAGAAGGCTATGAGGTGATTGCCGTTACCGATGGAAAGGCTGCCCTGGAAAAGATCAATACCGAGGAACCCGACCTGATCATCACTGACATTATGATGCCTCATGTGACCGGATTGGAAATTATAGACTACGTTCAAAAAAAGATCGCCAAAAAGATCCCGGTCATTATATTATCCGGCGCCGGTCAGGAAGATACCGTTATGGAAGCATTCAACCTGGGTGCCGATGAATTTATCACCAAGCCCCTCCGGCCTGACGAGCTGCTCCAGAAGATCAAAGATGTGATGGGCTAGTCTTTGCAAGGAATTTGCCGGCTTGCATACTGCACGATCTCCCTGGCATCACTCGCTAAGGTTATCCTATCCCGGCGAAAAGAAGTCCCGGCTTTTTTCAATACCTGATCCTTTGCGCCGAATAGAAAGATAACCAACCAACTGCATTTGGTTGAGTTTAATACATTAGACCAGGATTGCAACTACCGAAGATGGATCGCTTTTCTGATCAATTCCGATCCGTCCAAATTTAAGACATAGAGATAAACCCCGGCAGGCATATCGGAGGTGGTCCAATCAACTTTGTGGTCACCTGCTGTCTGTTTTTCGTTGACCAACAGCGCTACTTGCCTGCCTGAATGATCAAATACCGTAAGATTGACTTGTCCGGTTCGAGCAATGGAATAGCTGATGGTAGTTGATTGTCTGAAAGGGTTGGGCGTGTTCTGCGCCAGTCGGTTGCCTTTTGTGTCTTCAGATAATAATAGCTGTGAATTCTCCGGCTGATTTACCGGATCCGATCCGGTTTGGCCGGAATTAATCGTTTCACTATTTATGTTTTGTTCCGTCTGGCATCCCATTTGTCCAACCGGTAAGCCCAGTTGTTGTAGGCAGGCTACCATTTGATCCAATTCAAATCGGATTTCCTCATTGTCTTTTTGAATACGATCATTATCATTCTGTAAGCGATCTAACTGTTGTTGCTGGTCGTTTATATCCAACTGCTGTTCTGCTATAATTCCTTGCTGGGATTTAATAGCTTCCACAAGAATGGGCGTGACCTTCATATAATCCACAGATTTATATCCGTCAGAGTGGGTGATAACCAATTCAGGAAATACTTCTTCTACCTCTTGCGCGATAAAGCCTATTTGCTTGGCATCACTGAATTTATGATCCGGGAAATCTGCTGTATTCATGAAATACTCCGTTCCTCTGAGCTGTTTTACTTTTTCCAATGCATTTTGAAGGGTGTTGATCTGTTGTTTGAACCTTCTGTCGGAACCCGATGTAATGGACCCTGAAGCAAGGATATTTCCTATTACGTGCAATCTTTCTTGTGGGTTGGTCTGATCAATTCCCACATTCCCATCATCTCTGATTCTCATTTTTTCCAGGCTGTTAACGTAAAAAAGCAATCCCCAGCCAGATTCTACCCCCTGCGCATCAATTACGGAACCCGATCCACCCGTCCAGATGCTGGTTATTCTTGGCGAGCCTGAATTGGAGGCAGCACCTCTTAATAACAATCCTTTGTCCGGAGTACCGTTATCATGAAGAATTTCCAGTTTTGCGTTTGGCGTAGCAGTTCCTATACCTACGTTATCGGTTAAACTTGTCGTGAACATTTGTCCTGAGGCTGCACCCGACCAATCGCTATCAGCCCCCCCATGAGCCACCCATGTACCGGCGCCTGTGAGAAATTCGCCAGCATTGCCGCTGAAGTTGATTTTGGTGGCTAATGTTCCATCATTGTCCGCAACAATAAGTCCGTCCGTGTTCGTTATAGTTGGAGGTGGGCTGATAATTCCGGCAAGTTCATTGCTTCTGATGAATTCTTCAACATGCAACATTTCCTGGGGATTGGTACCGCCCACAAATCCGCTGCCTACCCCAACATATCCGGCATTGAAACCGGCATCTTGCCGCATGATGAATATCCTGTTCATCCCATTGGTTCTTAAGATCAGATTGGTCGTATCTTGGACCGCATCAATAACGCCTGCATTTCTAGCTATGAATAAGCGCATGCTTCTTCGGCCGTCATTTGTTTTCGTTGCTAGCGTCATGCCAAATCTTCGGCCAGGTTGTTCCTGAAAGATGGTAAGTCTGTTGAGGTTAATTGGCGCAGTCCGTCCCATCACTATTTGACCGCCACCGGAACCAGTTGTGTGAGGAAAGGACAGCCGAAAGCCATCTAAATCAATGCTGGTATCTTTTATCAGGTTGCCGCCAAGATGGATATCATTTGGCATAACATTTGTTAGCCCGTTATCTGCAATGCAATTACAATTTTGCGCCTGTACAGGATTAAAAATACAGAGGGTCGCTATGACTATACAAGGCATAGCGAAATAGGTCATAATTCTCTTAATGATGTTCATGATCTCTAATTTTATAGGTTAAAAAAATAGGGTTGGATCCTTCCGGTTATTAAGTTTGCTGTTACAATGTTAACGAGCATTTAGCCCTGAAGGTCAATATAGACAGCCCTTTTCAATGAATGGATATAAATGAGCCATGAAGGAGAAGGCCCATAAAAGCGATATCGATGAAAGAAGTATTTCTTTCAATCAATACCAACTAAAAAAAATGCGGAAGGAAAGTAAGATCAGCCTATGTTACTACTTAATCGAGAGCTTTTCTTTGATCGACTTCAGGAGCGTGAGGTAGGTTTTACCCACCGGGATCAGGTTGTCCTTGATCCGGAGTTTGGTGCCTTCGAGCGCTTCGATCTTGTCGAGCCTGACAATGTAGGAGCGGTGTACCCGTAAAAAGTCTGTGGAGGTAGGCAATTTATCCATGATGGCCGTCATACTGGAATAGGCCAGGTATTTCTTTTCTACCGTAATGATCTCTACATATTCCAATGCAGCCTGAATATACAGGATATCTTCTTCCTCAATTTTAATATAGTTGCCATCTACTTTTATAAATAAGAATTGTTGCTTTTTGATCTTCTTAATGATGGTTTGAATGAGTTCCCGCATAACATCCCGGTTATAGGTCAACAGTCTTATCTTGAAAACAACATAGATCAAACCTGAAATAGCTGCAAACAAAAGAAGCCTGAACCACCACGATCTCCAGAATGGCGGCTGAATGGTAAAATCAAGGGTGGCCGTTTCATCGCTCCAGATACCATTCATTCCCTGAGCCCGAACCTGGAAAGAATAGTCTCCTTCCAATAAAAACGGATACCGGACGATATTAAGTTTGGTGTACTTCCAGGTGGTGTCTAAACCAAGCAATCTGTATTGATACAACAAGTTGCCACAGCTTCGAAAGTGTAAGCTTTTAAATTTGATCTTGATATTGTTCTGATCGAAAGGGAAGGAGAGATCCACCCCAAATTTACTGGCGATGGTTAAAGGGGTTTTAAATTCGGTAATAAAGATCGACGGTATCGTTTTTCCGGGATTTATGTTTTCTTCATCCAATATAGTCAGTCCTTTGTAAGTCGCTATATAAAGTTTATGATCGTCCTTGATCACATCGTAAACGATGTTTGAAGCCAATCCATCAGGTGTAAAATAATTTTGAATGGTATACAAATTCCCAGCCGGGTGGGATAAGCTAATGTTACTTAAGCCATGATCGGTCGCCACCCAGATGGATCGATCATCCTCCATAAAGATCTGGTTACAGTAATCGTTCGGCAGCCCATGTGTTGTGTTAATATTGATGATAGTGTCCTGGCTGATCAAAACGACTCCTGCACCATCCGTAGCGACCCATTTCAAATTCTTTTCGGAGATCTTGATATCATTGATCCTTCTTTGTAAGGGATAGCTTCGATTACTCCAGTCTGCAATCGAATCGCCTTTCATCACGGCCAGGCCATTTAATTGTCCCATCCAAATATTACCCCTCGGATCAACGGCAATAGCTGTAACGGGTTTGTGGTATATCCGGTTTTTTTGAATATAAGGGATCAAGTCTTTGTTCGTCGATGGAATGGCATCTTTTCGGAACTTATGTATCCCGTTTTCATTACCCACGATTAAAAATTGGTCCGAAAGCAAGTCCAGATCACGTACATGAAAGTGGTAGGTCCTAAAAGTATCCTTATCGATCTTAATTAAACCGAAGTCTGATCCTGCCCAGATCCTGTTTTTATCCCGGATCATAGTTTTGATCCGCATTCTGGTTCCTTTTGGGGAAGGAAGCTGATAACTTTTGACAGATCCATTGTTGATCCGGCTTAGGGTTGCTTTTTCCTGACCCAGCCAAATGGTTCCTGCTTCATTTATGCCAATACAATTCACCTGGTTTGCCGGCAGCCCTGTGTTTTGATTATATGACAATACCGCCAAAGAGGAGGTAAAGAAAATACCATTGTTTAAAGTGGTAAACCAATGATTCCCTTCCCTGTCTTCAAAAACGGAAGAGATCTGATGATGGGAGAGATAGGTACTTCCTTTTGGCGGAAAACCGTCCGTGTAATGTATTTTTTTGGCTCCTTTTTGGGTTCCCAGCCACAGTATGTCCGAAGTTAAACCGGATACGAAAAAAGTCGATTCTTTCATACCCGGATCGCTTGTGATCATGCTAATACTGGTATCTTGTGTGTTGAAAACATAGGCCCCTTCTTTTTTAACGAAAAGAACAGCGCCACTAGCTAGCTTCCCAAATCTGATCAGGTAACTTCTTTCCCTTAATCGGTGTTTTTTGATCCATTTGAAACGGTCTGTTTCCCACTTAAAAAATCCCGAAGGGGCAGCGATCCAAATATTCCCTGTGGTATCTTCCCATAGGTGGTTGACAGCTTTTACTGGTAATGCTGAACTTCGAAGATCATAAGTTTTTACCGGATGGGAAGGGGATAGGTGAAGCATCCCTTGTTTGCTACAACTTATCCATATGTCTCCGTTACGGGTCTCCTGAAAAAGGTTAAAAAATCCTTTCATTTTGATGGATCTCAGCCATTCCGTATTTCCGGCATTATGAATTTCTCCATCTTTGTAATAGGTGAGTTGTCCGTTAAAGGGTAGAAACCATATCCTACCTCTTGAATCCTCATGTACCGATAAAATTTCGTTGTCAGATAAGCCTTCGTGCGTTGTATAGTTGGTAAATTCGTAACCATCATACTTCGATACACCATGATCAGTGGCAAACCATAGATATCCTGTCGAATCCTGTAAAACGCCATAAACAGTTTTACTGAGCAACCCATCTTCTTGATTATAATTTATATAGCTGGGTTGCTGGGGAATGGCCGAAAGACAGGAAAATTGAAAGACAAAGAAAAAAGCTGTTTTCTGAATTGCCTTCATGGATGAGATCTTTCCAAAGCGGTCTTCGAAGCGTTTTTAAATATGAAAAATGAATGAAGATGGCTTTGCCCGAAGATAATCAATGTAGATCTTACATGAATAGCCAGGATAAAGGATATTAGTATTAAAGATCAGGAAGGTATATGAAAAAAGAAGGAGATAATTGTCTGTTTTACCGGCAAAGTTGGGCTTCTTGTTCGCTGACTTTTTTTAGCAGATTTTCAACGGATTTTTTGGCAAAGGAGTACCTGACATCGATAACGGCCGGAAGAGGGCATAAAAAAGCCCCGATAAATCGGGGCCTTCCTTTGTAGAGAGTGCATTCCTATTATCGAATTTTGCGGAAGATTTGATGGCTATCCGGCAGACACGGGAGAAAATAGATTTGGTCTCGGCTGGAAGTGGAATAGAATTTATAATTTGAACAAATTGTCAAGAAAGGCCCATTGGTAGGTCAGTTTCGTTTCTTAACCTTTGCAGGGTGCATTAAAACCGGGAAAAGGTCTGTTACTAAAACTTTCTGATGCTGTTCATTAACATGGTAAACGATCTTAATAACAAAATTCCTGGTTTCCTTGTATAGAATGTAACGAAAAGTATGTGGATAGCCTTTTAAGTATTCTTCAATCTGGCCTCTGTTGGGAAATGTTGAAAGGGATTGAACTGTTTCAGCAATTTTATTATCAATTTCAGATGCCCGCTTAAAGCTAAAATTTTCCAAGAGATACACCAGAATTTCGTTTTGATAACGATTTTGAGCAGGAATAGCAATCTCTACTTCGTAGATCTTTTCTTCAGCCATTCTTTGTTGCCCGCTCTGAATTCATTAATAGTTAAAACATTACCATTTTCAATGGCATGAATGGATTCTTCAGTACGTGCTTGCATACCTGCTTGTACTAATAATCGCTCATACTGCCTCAGAATAGCTTCGTCATCTACCAGCATAAGTTGCTGGATGAGTTCTAATTTTTTAGCTTCAATATTCATTACTTCAAGTTATACTACAAATCTAACGATTTTTATACGAGTCAGGTTTCACTTGATTTGGGTGGAGGATGGGTAATGATCGATGCTGAAAATATCAATTTCCATGCAAAGATTCGATTATTTGACTTTAACCTGATCAGCAGGAAGTTCGATATTCTCATTGCCTATGTCAAAATATCGAACCATTATCAGTGGAAGATAATTGCACAATCTATTGTAAGTCAATGAATCGTGAGAAAACAAAAAAGCCGCTCAAGAAGCGACTTTTTTGGTAGCGGGGGCAGGATCAGCCGGTCGGCAGACAAGCTTGAACCTGCGTCCGCCAGCCGGCGGATATGAGCCCAACGAGCAACCATCTGCTCAAAAAAAGGTTCTAAACTGATGAATAATCTTATTCCAGATATATTCTCTTCCTTTGGCAGATTTCAATTGCTTTTCTCTTTTCATTGCATCGGCTTTATTATCAAATTCTTCTGTATGAACAACCTTCCATGGTCTGAATTTAATTGTCCATCCTTTCGTAGCTAATTGGTTATGAGACATAAGTCTCTTTTGAAGGTCAGAAGTATATCCAATGTAAATTTTGTTATACTTTTCGGAGAACAAAACGTATACCGTAAACATAAGCTGCCCTAAAAACAGAAAGCCGACACATGTCGGCTTTCTTTGGTAGCGGGGGCAGGACTTGAACCTGCGACCTTTGGGTTATGAGCCCAACGAGCTACCATCTGCTCCACCCCGCGATATATGATTTTAACTAATTCTCAGTATTTTAATTCTATTTTAGTAGAATTCGAACCTGCATCCGCCAACAGGCGGATATTTGTTCGCCTTTCGGCGAATGAGCCCAACGAGCACTCCGCCGACTGGCGGACTCCACCCCGCGATATAGGACGCAAAATTAATGGAATAATTTGGGAAAGTAAAACTAGGAGGATATTTATTTGGATGATCCGGCGACGAATGGCAAAGTCCTGCTAGCTTCTGCGACCAGTACCCTTGCATAAGCCACAAGGCTCTCGCCCTCGCAGGGCTTCGAAATATCCCCGGCCATCACAACGAGGGCAGGCATCGGGATCCTTCGGTTTAGGGAAAATGGAATCCCGATAGATATACACAATAACTGCCACAGCACAGAATAGGATGAACCACAACATCAGATAAATTTAAGCAAATTCATACATTCATACGAACCGGACATCAACAGGGATGCTTATTCCGAAGTATAGCTCACGGCAATAGAAAAGGCAGGCGCCCGGGCCACAGCATGACCGCTAAAACCTCCGCCCGCTGCCAGCCAAAGATGAACATCTTTTACCACCCGGATGCCCAGTTTCATCTGGATAGCTGTGTATTCAAGGTCGTTGAGGTACAGACCTGTGTGGTTCGACGTACCATCATCGAAAGAACCATCCAGTAAAGAATCCAGCAGGTCAACGGCTAAAATGAGCCAATGCTTTTGGGCGAATCGATACCCCAATTGGCCGGTGGAAAATAATTGTTTACTATATTGATGTGTCCGTAAGCGAAGCCCTAACTCAAGGGTGCCGAAAAAGCTGTTCCCACTGGTGCCGGCGGAAAGTGAGGTTCCCAGGCCCCAGGCATCATAACCACTCCTCAACCCGATGGCCGGTTCGAAATGCGCCGACCGCGTGTCGATCTGCAATTTGCCGGATAACACCCATTTCCCTCCCTGACGGATGCCATAGACACAACCGAGATTGATATTTCCCCATCGGTTCAATTGCCCGGCCGCTAAGGTATCCGGTAAATAGGCTGGATCAAAAACCTTCGTGCCTGTACGCAGCAGTTTGAACGGAATAACACCGGTTACCATAACTCTTTCGGTCAGGCCATATTCCAGGTAACTTTGTAACGTGATATCCCTTACCGATCGCCTTAATTGAAGCTCCGGTCCCGATCGGTTATAAATACGGTCGCCTTCGATATAAGATCCTCCCAACTGGTAATAACCCCCACCCTTAGGCCTGGTCCAGGTCTGGGCATTTAACAGCCCGGGAAGGCATAAAAGGATCAAAAGGATGCGCATGAATCGTTAATGGTTGTTAGCTACCGCTAGGCAAGGCTAAATTAAATCTAATTTCTTCAAATCTGCCCATTGTGACAACAACACAATAGATACTTTGAATAATAAATAGTCCCTCACGAATAATCAACGGGCGGGATCGAATAATAGAATACCGGGATTTTCGGTGGTTGGGCAGCTTAATTTGGGGGTATTCAGAGGATCTCATCGGGGATACGGTTTCCCCGGGATCATTCCTTGTCTAACCTTTAAAAGTCATAACCATGAATGTCAAAATTAGCTTGCCCGGATCTTCGATGATCTTATTATTAATGTTCTTGTCCAATCTTGTTAGCATGCCGCTAAGGGCATCGGATGACAAAACCCTGTCACCCTATTTCCTGGTCAACAGTTCGGACCCCAGTGTCGACCGATTGCCGCTGCGGTCCACTAAGGCCGAGGTCAATATTGCCGGCGTTATTGCAGATGTAACCGTCACACAAGTCTATAAGAATGAAGGTCAAAATACACTGGAAGCCATCTATGTTTTCCCGGCTTCCACCAAGGCTGCGGTTTATGGCATGAAAATGAAGGTTGGGTCGAGGACGATCGTGGCAGAGATCAAGGAAAAGGAAGTGGCCAGAAGGGAATATGAAGCCGCCAAGTCCACCGGCAAAAGAGCCTCCTTGCTCGAGCAATCAAGGCCTAACGTATTTCAAATGAATGTGGCCAACATTGCGCCGGGTGATGAGATCAAAGTTACCCTGCAATATACCGAGCTGTTAGTGCCCACCAAAGGCGTATATGAATTTGCCTACCCGACGGTCGTCGGCCCGCGGTATTCGGAACAACCCGCAGCCACAGCCTCCGCGTCGGAACAATTTGTAGCAACCCCCTACACCAAGGCCGGGAAGCTACCCACCTATGATTTTGATATCAAAGTCCATTTGGCTGCAGGGATGCCTATCCAGGATGTTACCTGTAACACCCACCAGGTCAATATCCATTTTAAAGAATTGACCACGGCGGAAATATACCTGGACAAATCCGAAAGCAGCGGAGGGAACCGGGATTATATCCTGAATTACCAATTAGCCGGAGGAGAGATCGAATCCGGACTGCTGCTGTATGAACACGGCGATGAGAACTTTTTCCTGCTCATGGTCCAGCCGCCGAAACGCGTTACCCCTAAAAAACTACCGCCCCGGGAGTATGTTTTCATCGTTGATGTTTCGGGCTCCATGCGTGGTTTTCCGCTCAATACCTCAAAAAAGCTGCTTCGCGACCTGATCGTGAACCTCAAACCTACCGATAAGTTTAACGTCTTGTTGTTTGCAGGGACATCCGGAGCCCTGGCCGATGAATCATTATTGGCCTCGACGGAAAACATCAATATGGCCCTGAATGTGATCGACAACCAAAGAGGGGGCGGTGGTACCCGGCTTTTACCGGCCATGCAAAAAGCCCTAGACCTGCCCAGGGCCGAGGGGATCTCCCGATCGATGGTGATCGTTACCGATGGTTATGTCAGGGTGGAAAAAGAAGCCTTTGACCTGATCCGGAACAACCTGGACCAATCGAATTTGTTTTCTTTTGGCATCGGTTCAAGCGTGAACCGCTATATCATTGAAGGCATGGCCCACGTGGGTATGGGAGAACCGATGATCATCACCAAGCCCAGTGAAGCGCACGAGCAGGCAGAAGATTTCAGACAATATATCAAATCACCGGTATTAACCCAGATCAAGCCGAAATTTTCCGATTTCGAAGTATATGATATGGAGCCCGTATCGGTTCCCGATGTTTTGGCTGACCGGCCGATCATCATTTTCGGGAAATACCGTGGCAAGCCCAAAGGGAAGATCACCATCAAAGGGTTTACCGGGAACAATAAACGGTATAAGAAGACTTTTGATGTCAGCCAGTACAAAGCCAGTCCGAAAAATGCTGCCTTGCGGTATTTGTGGGCCCGTGAAAAAGTGAAAGTCCTCGATGATTATAATAAGTTGGAACGATATGACGCCCGGAAAGCGGAGATCACCCAATTGGGGCTGGACTATAATCTAATGACGGCTTATACTTCGTTTGTAGCAGTCGACCATGAGATCGTCCGTAATAGCAGCGGAAAATTAGTCAAGGTCAAACAACCTTTACCCTTACCCAAAGGCGTACCGAATACTGCTGTTGGTTTCGACCTGTCGATCGGGGGTATGGTGAGGAGAGCTTTGAGCCCACTGGATAAAGTCGAGAAGGTGGAACCTGTAAGCATTAGGGCCGGCGTCGTTACCGGTAAAATGAGTGCCGAAGATCATTGTAAGCTCCAGGAGCAGGTTAATGCGCAGGCGGCGATGCTTAAAATTTGTTTCAAATCTTCCGGAAGCAAGAAAGGCCTCAAAAATATCCGGTTAGCCATTTCCATTGACCGGGAAGGGAATGTTGTCGCTATCAAAACGCTTTGTCATGATCTGCCTCCGCAATACCTGGCATGCTTGAAAAGACTGATCGCCAACTGGAAATTCGATACCGGTCAAGCCGTAACTTTTGAACTACCCTTAACCCTGGCACGATGAACGGTCTGGATCTTAAATTCAAGTATAGCAGCACCCTGGTATTGTTGGTAACACTGTTTACGATGCTCAACCTGGATTTGCTCCTGAAAGATAGTGTGGAGGTGATACCGGAGGGGCAACGGATGGGCCAAGAGGCCGGTTGCCGGCCTAACCGGGATATAGTCCACGGTTCAACAGCCTCATGCCCGGCGATGCGGGAAAGCATCACCTTTATCATGGGCGACGATCACGGTAAGCGCAATGCCTATTACCAGGAAGCCATCGATTATTATCGCTATCACGAACAGGACCGTACCACCTATGTGGTCGGTTCCTGCAGGGCATTGCTGGATGTCAGGAATTACCTGGCCGATCATCCGCCGGGAAACGGGCGGCCCTGGGGAAGGATCAATATCGTTTTACATGGCAATCAATGGAATGGTTTCGGCATACCGGTAGTGCCCGATGGTCCCCGGGCGAATACCGCCACCATCAACGCCGCCGCAGCCTCCGGGGTTTTCCCGGGACTCCACCATCTGTTAGCCGATCAACAGACAGAGATCATATTGCAAAGCTGCGGGGTAGGCCGTGACAACGAATTATTAAAGGCCGTAAGCCATGCCTTCGGTGACCCTGCGAACGGCGGCATACGGCCCGTTGTCCGGTCTTCCCGGTATTTTGTTTTTTATGAATCGGTGAACTATAACGGTCAACCGATCACCCATGAGCGATACCTGGCCGATTATTGGTATACCTCCTTTAAAACAGGATATCGTCCCGGGGATATTCGGCTGGCCAATCGGCTCCGGAAAAAATACCCGGAGAAAAGCATCGATTGGCGGGAGGTTTTATCACGCAAGGAACCCCGGTGGACAGGCGACAGCTATACCCATTCCTTTGATATTCCGGTCGTCTGGTATGTAACCTACCCGGAACAGGCACAACGCCCCCCGGTAGCTACAGCAGCGGAAAAGCAATCCTGGCTCGCCAACCAACCCGAACTGCTGGCCGCCATCCGGGAGACCGGCATTTCTTTTGAAGATTTTTCGTGGACCATATACCCGATGCAGTATAGTTTCGATGACGGGTCCACAGAACCTGCCATCAAGGCGATCGGATTTTGTACCATCCTGTGCGTTTTGGAACCGTTAACAGCACCGGTTCCCGGCGATCCCGAAAACCACATGCCCATCCGGCCTGCATTGACCGATACGAAATATTATACGGCGGAAATACCCAATGCGGTCAATCCACCGCTGCTCTGAAAAGGATCTCAGGGGATACTTTTGCTTCATTATATCACGCGATCCGGAGGTTAAGTCTGATCTCCGGATCGTTTATGTTCCGCTGACCGGTAAATTGCCAGTTCGTGCTGCATTATGATCTATTGGTCACATTTAGCGAAAAATTTTGACCGGCCCACACAATAGTTATCCCAACCACCCGTAAAGCATAGCGGTTTTCCGGAAATTTAACGGAAGGAGCCCAGGATACTGCCAATAATAATCAAAGGTAAATTTTTGATAGTCAAATGTTTGGATGAATTGTTCACTTGTCATTTATCCCGATGATGAACGGCCAGCAACAAGCCATCTCGACACATATCCTTTGCCCGGAAAGCTGCTTTTTTATTGGACAAATGGCCAAAACCCTTGTCCTGTGAGGGTTTTGACATGTATTAGTTCCAACTTTTGGGTTTTTTTGCCGTATACTTTTAACCATTATGCGGCTATATATCCTTTTGACGCTTCTGTTTATGCTGATCCTGGGAGAAACCCTGGGTCAGAATGCCTTTTCCCCGACCTATAGCTGCTGCCGTCCCGTAACCACCGCCGTCCGTTTTTTAATGTTCAATGAAAATGCTCAATCCGCTGCCATGGGAGGCATTGGTGTGGTAGCCGCCCGGCAATATGCGCAATCCGGTCTTACCCAAAATCCGTCGCTGCTGGCCCGTAAGGATAAGCTTGCCGGTGGTTTTGTAGCTTATGTTCCGGTGATGGACGGTGCTAATTTCACCAAAACCCATTTGCAGGAGATCGGCCAATATGCAAAGATCGACGACAACAATGCTTTTGGTGTAAACTTTCGCCGGTACCGGTACGGTAAAATGACCCTGGTGGACCAGTACGATCAGACCAAGACCTATTATCCCAGTGAATATTATGCCTCCGTAAAATATGCCCGGACTGTTTCACCGAAATTCTCCATCGGCGCAGGCTATAAGTATGTATACAGCGATATCGCTACGGGATTTCGGTTCAACGGCATCTCCATAAAAGCAGGCAGTACTTTTGCATTTGATCTGGGCTTCGACTACCGGGAACGATTCCGGGTTGCCGATGATCTAATGCTCCGTTGGGACAATGGCCTTTCCCTGCTCAACCTCGGGCCTAAGATCAGTTATACCAATTTGAATGAAGGGGGATTTCTGCCGGCTATGCTTAAAGTCGGTTCGATGCTTACCCTGGAAGTCAAAGATGTGCAGGATCTGGACCTGGAATTCGACCTGGCTTACCAGGTCGATAAACTGTTGGCGCCGACCCCATCACCGGTGGATACGGACGAAAATTATGTATTGGATTATAAGGAACGGTCTGTTTTGGAAGGCATGATCACCTCATTTTACGATGCTCCGGAAGGAATGATGGAAGAACTGACCGAATTCATGCACGCCTTCGGTATGGAAGCCCGGCTATTACATCACAACGATTTCCTGTTCGCCATTCGCTCAGGAGCCATCCTCGATCATCCAAATAAAGGAAGCCGGAAGTGGATCACCTACGGCCTCGGTGTTGGTGTCAAAGGTTTCCGCCTGGATCTTGCCGGCGTTACCCAAAAAAACAGCACGCTCTGGAAAAATGAACATACCCCGGCTATCACGCTCTCCTATAAGGTCATCCTTGCCAATCGAAAACCGATTGCCTCACTTAACTGATAGAGTTTTATAAACCCCTCTATGGCAATATTGTGTCAAATATGCGTTAACTTTGACGTAAAAATGCGTCAACTTTAACACAAACCCATTGTTCATGACCCAGTGTACAATAGATACAATGATAGCTTCTGACCTGGTACGGCTCTAATTGGAGCAAATGCCAATGCCCAAACAAATAATAAAGCATTACCCGCAAGAGTGATTATTTTTACCGGAAAATTCTCGCAATAACCACCGGAAGTAAATCTTCCGGGAATCCAGGTCATGCCCCTCATCGAACCATCCACCTACCAACCACCGGCAATCCTCCGCAACAGGCATCTGCATACCATCTATGCTTATCTGAGCAGAAGAGCCAATGGGGTGACCTATCAGCGATCCCGGGTCGATACGCCGGATCATGATTTCCTGGATATCGATCTGTCAAGGGTTGGTAGCCAAACTTTATTGATCATTGCCCATGGCCTGGAAGGGAGCGCTGATTCCACCTATGTAAAAAGCCTGGTAAAGGCTGCCAATGCCAGGCAATGGGACGTAGCGGCGGTAAATATGAGGGGCTGCAGTGGCCTGCCGAATAACCTGTATAGCTCTTACCATAGCGGTAAAACAGACGATATCGCCCTGGCCATCAGATATCTGCAGCAACAATTCGGACATGAACAGCTATTGTTAGCCGGATTCAGCATGGGAGGAAATATCATGCTGAAATATGCCGGTGAATCCGGCAAAGGGATCGATCCTGCGATCAAAGCGGTGGCCTGCCTGTCGACACCATGTGATCTGCGATCGGCTGCATTTGAATTGTCGAAGTCCGGTAACCGGCTGTATATGTCCCGGTTTTTAAAAACCCTGAAACAAAAGTTGTTGGCCAAGCTGGAGCGATTTCCGGACAGCCCGGTCAGTGCGATCCAGGTTAAAAAGGCGCGGGATTTTTTTGACTATGATAATTTATATACCGCTCCGGCACATGGATTTACAGATGCGGAAGCTTATTGGCATCAATGCAGCTCCAAACGATTTATAACCCAGATTGAAATTCCGGCGCTGGTGGTCAACGCTTTGGATGATCCTTTCCTGGGAAAAGACTGTTATCCGTTTGACTTAGCCGGAAGCCAGGCTCAATTTTTCCTGGAAACGCCCCGTTTTGGCGGTCATGTCGGCTTTGTTACCAAAATCAGCGGCAGGGGAGAATGGTGGCATGAAAGCCGGATCCTCGACTTTCTGAATACCTATGTATAACTTCCTTAATTCCGGTTAAAGGCCAGGTTGAGTTGCCCGGACGGATTGATGATCCCTTGCCTGACCAAAAAATTCCGGAGCTTTAGCTCTCCTTCGAAAGATTGCAAAAACTGTTGCCGGGCGAGGGCGTCTTTCTTTTGCTGGAACTTTTCCAGGTATATCAAAACCAATGGCTTGAAGATCCCGGATGACAACGCCTTGCTGGTATTTTTACCCAGAAATCCGACACCCAGATCACAAGTATAGCCTTTGAACAAAGCATGATTCTTTAAGGAATATAGTACGTATATATAGTGTGACATGACAGTAATTGATTATGGTTATTTGATATTTTAATACGCCAAAGGTTTAATCTCCTTTGTTCGGCTCCTTAACCTTATAAACTCCTTATAATTAATACACAAATTGTGCCAAACACCCTTATTTGATCGTCATTTTAAGGGCATTCGTCTAAAAAAATTTCCGCCAATCGGTAAATTAGGGAGCTGCTATGCTGCCGGAAAGGTCAGGTGGAGTATGGTGAAGATACTACCGGATCGATCTTTGGTTCCAGGATATATGTCCGATTCGGCCATCGATGATCCGGCAGATTTACCCTCTCCGTTATATCGGCTGCGGTTGGCAATATGGTACATGAAACCGGAATACCTCCGGCCATTTGATCACCTGGATCAATCTCCGCACCGGCCAACCTGACGAACAGGTCTGGCTTCCGTCCCTTCAATTCCCTGGGATTGATCGATTCTACTGTAACAAACTCACTTTGATCAAATGGCCGGAGGGCTGTTTCACGAGCTAACCGCAATTGTTCTCCGGCGATTAAAGATCTTCCAGACTTTGGGTAGTCGATTTGTTGGTTCGATTGGATTTTTTCCGGCGATCCGGTGTTTGAATTTTCCGCACCCTGCTTACCGGAGTTACCGGATGATAGTAAACCAGCCAGGCTCACAGTGCCCATGATCATAGAGATCAATATTTTCCGATAGATGCGATTCATGTTAAAATCCTTTCGATTAAAATCTACTGGTTCATAACGCGGATCATGCCGTTTGTGTTACATCGCCAGGGATAGTTGGGGAAAGTGTCAAATATTTGCATTCAAAATAATAATATTCACAAGAAATTAATAAACAAGTAATTATGTAGAATTTTATTGATCCCTTTACTGAAATAGGCCGCCTTGTTGAAGGTTTGACAGGCATGTCGGATACCAATTGAAACAGGGCCGATATTATAAAATAAAGACCACTTGCAAAATAAACCCCCCAAATCGGCCGGCCAGATAAATTTTCGTAAAATTGGAAGATGTTTGATCGGCTTTTTTACCGGGTGATATTGCTCCTGATCCTTGAGCCGAAATAACTATCTATCCACCTGTATAAAGCGAAATATATGCATCCTGTTCGATCGCTTCTATGTTTAAGCTGCCTCCTGGTAACCCTAAGCTGCCAAACGGGCTCCCAGTCAGGCCCCGAAGGGGTCGACGACAGTACAACTGTTGCTTCCCCGGAATTGGACTTAAACCGGCCCCTGGGGGAATTGTCGGTGGCCGAACTTCGATTGAAGCGCAACCGGATACTTGCCGAGAAGGGGTATCTGTTCAAAGACGAGATATTGAGATCCTATTTCCGGCAACAACCCTGGTATGACCCTGTACACGTTTATGATTCCCTGAAACAGGAACTAACCCAAGCCGAAGATTCTTTGACTGAAAAGATCAGGCGTTTGGAAAAAGAGCGACTAAGCCGGAACTACGTCGAGAAAGGGGGGCGCCGATCGGTAAATACTGCAAATCTTGCCAATGCCTTTCAATTTCCTGCTGCAGATATCCACCGGATGCAGGATCAGTTAGCAGTCCACGGCTTTACGGTTGTACCCGGGAATGCTGAGCAACTTTTTCAGATCTACGACCATTATGACCACATTCCCAACTTTGTAACCACCGACCTTTACCTGCAATTGCTGCATACCTATTTCAGCTACTTGCTGCGCCAGTTGGAAGAGCGTTATTTGATGGACCTGGTAACGGATATTACGCGTCAGTTGTATGAAAGATCTGTCGCCGTGAAACGCGAGGCCAGGAATATGGAAGTGATCAAGGCAGCCGGATTCAACCAATTATATTTCGGGCTGGCTTACCGGCTGATGACCGGGGAATCACTACCGGTACCGAATGGTTGGGAAGATGCCTATGAAAAGGAATATACCCAGATCCTTCAGGCTTCCGGGGCAGGTTCGGCTTTCCTGCGATACAATATGTTGGATTATACCTTATTCAAACCCCGCGGCCATTATACCCGGAACCCAAGGCTTAAAAAGTATTTCAAAGCCATGATCTGGCTGCAAAGCGCTCCTTTCCTGTTTTCAAATCCTTCAGCGTTTAACGCCATGATATTAACGGCTCATCTGCTTAAACAGGAAGCCAATAGATCTTTGCATGACAATATATTATTCATGGATCGAACCCTGGGTTTTTTGGCCGGCAGCCCGGATAATTTATCCCTCGATGATCTGATGGAGATTTTGACCACACATTTTCCGGATGAAGGGATCAGTGACCTGCTGGATGACAAACCTATACAACGGATCCGGAAGTTGCTTGCCCGGCGTGATCCCCGGAGGATTAGGGCAAGAGGAGCTGACAGCGCTACACAAGCAAGTTTGGATCAGAAAAAGATCTATTTTATGCCTCAACGATATACTTTCGATGCGGAGATCATGCAGCGCCTGGTAAGCCTTGAAAAAGACGATCGACAGCAACCCTTCCGGCCGCTACCCAAAGGCCTCGACATCTTTGCCGTATTGGGCAATCAAACGGCGGAAACGATTTTACAGGATACCTATCATACCGGAGAACAATGGCCGGCTTTTCCCGACACCCTGCTTGTACTAAAACAGCAATTTAAGGGTTTCGGCGACCGGGAGGAGACCTTTTATAATCAGTGGATGAAAGGTCTTTCGATCCTCGGGGAGCTGCAATCGCCCTTCTTTATGACAGGGGAGGGCTGGCAGTTAAAATGCCTGAATACTGCCCTGGCTTCGTGGACCGAACTAAAGCATAACCTGATCCTTTACGCCAAACAACCCTCCGGGGCACCAATGGAAAATGGTGAAGATGAAGATTATCCGGATCCTGTAATGCCGGGATATGTGGAGCCTCATGTGAAATTCTGGCAAAATTGCCTGGAACTCATGGACGGGCACCGGCAATTACTGGCTATGGCCTTTGAAGAGGAACCTGATCTGGCCAATAGAGCTGACCGTGTCAGAGATATTGCCGCCCGGTGCAAAGACATTAGCATAAAAGAACTGGCCCGCAAAAAGCTATCGGACGAAGAATATGAATTTATCAAATATATCGGAGGGGAGGTGGAATTCCTGACCCTCGAGATCATGGAGGCTGGTTCCTGGTCTGAGGTCATAGGACCGGATAAATTTATGGCCGTTGTGGCGGACGTTTATTCGCATATAAACCTAGATCCATCTAAGTCCCGAGTCCTCACTCAAGGGGTCGGTTTTGCCGATGAGATATACGTTGTGGTGGAAATCGACGGTTACTTGTATCTGGCAAGAGGTGGGGTATTCAGCTATTATGAATTCGAGGTACCCGAGCGCTTAACCGATGAAACCTGGCAACTATGGTTAAAAGAAAACAAGGCTCCCCAAAGACCTTCCTGGATGGAGCCGATCCTTACTAACCGGTAGACTTACTGAAACAGGATAATATGCACCCTTTGGGTCTAAATTTATAACTCCCTCTATCATCGGCCATCATCCGCATGTCGGGCAATCGATCGAGTTTTACCAGGGAATCTTTTACAGCATCGGCAATTTTATTTTCGATCAGGTGGGCAGGGATAAAGGTTTGATAAATAAGGACAGCTATCCGGTTGCGCATGTTCATGGAGCCTAATAACTGTCCTATTGAGGAACGACAATAAAAGGAACAATAATTTGACGGTTTTATTTACAGTTCATTTCCGTATTTCTGTTTTTTGATAGTATAGTTTTTTAATTCCTCCGGATCACAATTTAACCAATTAGCCATTTGATCCAACGGTTCGGAAGGAATGCTTCTCTTATCGCTCAGCTTAATTTCACACCACTGGTACCAAATTGTTTTCCAGTTATAGCCTGTGATCCTTGGCAGGGCTACTTTGGCATCTTTGAATCTGGCTGCGGTAAGACCCATTAATTTGTTCTTTAATTCATATTTATATTTTTCTTCTTCCCGGAGCATACTAATTGAATTTAAATTCATAAATTGGAATTATGATTTCATAAAGTTATCCTTTGTGCATGGATTTGTCAAATATTTTGACATAAAAATGTAAATTTTTTATTTCATAACATATAAGCTTATATAAACCAATACGTATGCATCATGGTGATAAAATAAAAGAATTGTTGAAGTATACCAAGATGGATAAAACGGAGTTAGCCCTGAAATTGGATGCAACCCGCCAGACGGTTTATAATATGTTGAAGCGGAAAAGGATCAAATCGGTGATGCTCGACCGTTTAGCCAACATTTTCAATGTACCGGTCAGTTTCTTCGATGCCGAAGAATCGATCGATGAATGGCAGGAGACTTATGAAGGTACCTATAGCGCTACGACTATTAAAGAATGTAAGTTAAGGCTGAAGAACGCTTTGGACCAGATCAAGCTCATGAACAAGATCATTGATGAAAAAGAACGGACCATCCAGGATAAGGAGCAATTGATCGAAGCTAAGAATTATATCATCAAAACACTTGAGAAGAGCATTGCCAGTTAGTTGATAAGAGGATGCTAAATGGCACAAAAGAAAAAGGCTGTCCGTCGAACGAACAGCCTTTTTTATTTATTGTTTAGTCTATCGGGCAAACCTACTACTTGCTAAAAGTATAGGTATTGACATATTTGTCTTTGTCAACCGGAGGGAAGCCATCTTCCGTATGGGTATGGGTGATGACCAGGCTGCTGGAAGTAAGCGTAGCTACTTCGTATACTCCTCCGATAAATCCGTTACCGGCAAATTTGGGAACATTGATGGTTAAGTGGGTATCGTCGATCAGGTTCCAGCCATAAGCAGATTTATTACCGTCTTCATCCGTATAAATGATCTGGAAGAAATCCAGGAAATTGTAAGAAGAGGATGAATAGGATTCGGATTGTGTATCGCCGCTTACGATGGTTCCGTCTTCGAAATGTTCGTATTTCCAACTATCGAAACTCCAGGTACCGACAAACATTTCCTGTCTGTCTTCAAAATCTTCGATGGCCTGGTCTTCGGTGTCGAGGGTTACGGTTACAGTGGTCGTGGATTCCGCTACTTTTTTGAAATTCTTGGAATATACCCATTGGGTAACGGTATACGTACCCACTTGCCAGTAAACATGGGTCGGATTCTTGGCTTTCGAATGTTCGCTCCCATCTCCGAAATCATAAACATGATGAAAACCGTCAGTTGATGCATCGGTGAAGGTAACTACCTCTCCAACTTTTGCATCGGCTGATGAGGCGGAAAAGCTGGACGTCGGATCCTTCGTACAGGATGCTAATGCAAGGGCTATTACGGTCAGTAATAAAAACGCACTCTTTTTCATTTTTTGCAATTTAAGTTATAAAATTATCATCGGCTGCAAATATATCATTTATTCAAACATATTGCAAATACTCCTAAAACTAAATCCTGACATTGGTAATGTTCGTAAATCCTTTGTGTGCTTAAAATTGAACAATCCTTCTTGCGTCGCAAACAATTACATCGTTCCTTCGTATCTCTTGGCAGGCTTGATCATTGGATCTATTCCCCGGATGATCGATAACCATAACGGGCAACGGGTTAGGTTGTTGAAAAAAATGAATTCAAATTTCAACGGATGATCGTAATTTTGCGCTTAATGTTGATCACTGTGCTAAAGCGCTGAAAGCCACCAAACAGACTTTTATGGCTTCGCGGTTCACATGAATATCGGAAAATCTTCAAAGGAATAATATGATGAAAGGATTGGTATCCTGGTTCGAAATACCCGCAGTTGACCTGGAAAGGGCAGTGAGCTTCTACCAAAAGATGCTCAACGCAGAGATCGAAGTCGTTGATCTGATGGGTGTAAAATATGGCATATTACCCCGTGTTGGCGAGGTTACCGGTGCCATAGTCAAGAGGGAAGGACTTCAACCCGGCAAAGGGGTAAGCCTGTATTTTTATGTAACCGATATCAACACAACCCTTGAACGAATAGATGCTGCCGGAGGAAAAGTGATCTTGGGTAAAACCCTTCTGACCCTGGAGAATGCCGACGGAACACTGGTCGTTTCAAAAACCCTGATCGACAACCAAATGGGTTATTTTGCGCAGTTCTACGATACCGAAGGCAATCTGATGGCGCTGCATTCGAATAGCTAAAATTGGTAATGGAGAATGGAGAATGATGAATGTTGAATGATGAAAAATTCAACATTCATCATTCGGAATTCATCATTCTTCATTCGAAATTCCTCTCTAGTCTACTCAATCACCAGCTTCCCGCTATGGATATCCCTGCCATGCTCGCTGATCCGGTACAGGTATACACCTTTGGGCAGGCTTCCTTTATCCAGGACAAACTGCGGCCTGTCGACGGTTTTGCTGAATACTTGTTGTCCGCTTAGGCTGTAGAGGGTAAAGGTTAGGGGTAAATGATGCTTCGATAGATCCAGGACGGCCTGCTGCCGGATGGGATTGGGAACGATCGATATTTCCAAACCGGGTGCCAGGATACCAACACCGGAAGGCAGTGAATCAACGGTGATATAGCAAGTCTTGGTTACAGAATCCTGCCCCCAGGCATTGGAAGCCACCAAGGTGACTTCGAAGCATCCCGGATCGGGAAACTGGATATTCATGGGATCCTCGTCGGCCGATACGCCGGGTGTTCCGCCTTCAAAAGTCCATGACCAGGTATCCGGATCGTTGATCGACAGATCTGTAAAATTCACGGTACCGCCGGCATCGATCTGCAGTTGATCGGCGGTAAAATCCGATACGGGCGCCAGGCCGAGAACGGTGATATGGGTTGTTTTCGTGATACTATCGGTTCCTGTGGTGTTGGAAACGGTCAAACGGACATCATATTCTCCTGGGCTGTTGTAAAGGATATTTGCAGGATGCTCATTCGTTGAATTAAAAGGATTGCCGCCTTCAAAAGTCCAACCCCAGGTATCCGGACAAAACAACGACTGGTCTGTAAAGCTGACCGTTTCTCCCATGGTGATCAGGGTGGTATCGGCCTTAAAACCCGCTACCGGTGGGGCAGGGGCCAGGCAGCACATATTGGTCGCCATGCCATTGACATTAAAGGAAAAAGCCGGGCTGCTCACAATATTAGCCGTATTCACATCGATCGAGATCAGGTGGGTGTTCGGTCCCATGAATCCCATATAGGTATATTGTTGGGTCGACGGGTCGTAGGAATGGGTGCCGCTAACATATCCGGGATCCACACCGGAAAGTCTTCCGATCGTATCGAATGTAGCCGAGACCGGGTCGATCGATACCAGGTAATAGATCTGCCGGTTGATATCTTCCCACAAACCCACAATTTGTTCATTCACACAATCATAACGGTGGCCGGCGATATTGTCGGAGATAATGTTATCATTGATAATGGCCCCGGTATGGATATCGATACTAAAGAATTTATTGTTCGCTCCGCTGAGTCCGATGAAATTGTATTGATCTGTCCGGGTATCCAGGGAAAAAGAGCCGCCCACATACCCTGTCGTACCGGGAATAAAACCGATCTTATGGACATTCCCTGTGGCGACATCGATGGCTACCAGGTGATAGATGGTCGTGACGGGTTCTTCCCAAATGGCATATACGGTATCGTTGCCGCAATGGTATTCGAACCCGACAGCAATTTGATCGAACAATACCGAACTGATGTTCGAACCAGTGGTGGCATCGAGCACATTCATTTCGGCATTCGCGCTGGCCTGGCCCCTGAATCCGTATTGGTTGCATTGATTATTCACAAATGCGGTTTGCGGGGTGATATATCCGGTGAGGCCCTGGATCTGCGCGATATTGGTTTTGGTACCGTTAGCTCTATCCACGGTAACCAGGTAATAGACCTGGGAACCGGAGTCTTCCCAAAGTCCGTACAGCGGATTCGGTTGTGACAGACCATTCAGGCTTATGCACAGGAGGAGCAGGCAGGATAAATATCTCATCATTGATCGGGTTTTAGTGATTAGGCGCGTTAAAAATACAGAAAAGTCGAGGCTAAATCAATAAATCAGGTTAGTTCTCCCGCCAATCGTGCCTCAAAGGATATCATATTCCTGTAGGAAGCCAGCGGATACCAAACGACTGCTCAGCAGGGGGAAGGCGATTGGCAGTTTTGGAAAAAACATCTAATTTAGCCTGTTTTCCAGGAACGATAGCCATTTACAACTTTATCCGGCGATGGACCAGCTCAAGCAATTTATTTCGATATACGGATATAAGGGATTTGCCAGGCTGCTGCTTTACCCGGTTTTGATCCTTTTCGAGATGCCGGTCAAACTGTTGGCAACTTTGTGGAATTGCCGGCTGCTGTTGTACCGCGATATATCTGCCTATCCCGCTTTTTCTTTGTGGAATGCCATGAATAACCGGTTTTATCATACCCGGGCATTGAACCTCAAACGATTCGGGAGGAATGGAAAAAGTCCCTACCTGGGCCTGGGGGATTATCAATTATCCAGGTGCTTTCATTATTCCCTGTTTTCGCTGTATACCTTCACCTATGCAGGCGCTTTCGTGGTATTGATCAGCATGTTGCTTTGGTTGGGCGCCCACCTGGTTTGGTATTCTCAGGTGGATACGCTTTGGTTGGGTATTGTATTGGCCCTTACCTTGATCAGCACGAATTTTTACGCCAATACCTTCCGCATGCAAAACTATAATGCCGTAGGATGGGTATTTTTCCCGGTATTCCTGTGGGCTTGTTTCCATCAACACTGGTGGGTAGCGGGAGCAGCTTTGTTTTTGCAAACATTCGGCAGCTTTACAGCCACGGTTATCGGCACCGGGGTACTGGGGGCATTATCTTTATGGCACCTGGAGATCTTACCCTTATTAATGGCAGCGCCCGCCTGTTTGAAATTAGGCGGTCATTTTTACCCGTTTTTTATCAACGGGGATTTCAAACAGATCATCACCAACGTTATGAAGGCGATCGGGATGATAGGGGGGAAGGCCGTTAAATACCGGCGAACCCAGAGCCGGAAATTGAATGCCCGCTTCGTTTACCTGTTCCTATTACACGCTCAGTTCGGTATGGTGCTCCTTTGGCAAAGCTCCTGGGAAATTCCCGTATTATTTGGCCTGATGCTGGGATTTTTCGTGGTCAACGGTTTCCTGGTAAGGTTTGCGGATGATCAATCCATGTTCATTTCCCTGTTGAGCGCAGGGCTTGTCTATGTACTTCAGGCGCCATATAAC
>JANQFB010000228.1 GCA_028278085.1 Chitinophagales bacterium | reverse complement strand
TCGTCCGGTGTGATCTTGCTCAACAGGGTGTTTTTGTCGACGGCCCGTAACAGTAAATGCACCTGGTAACCGGCTTTATCTTTAAAGGTCACCGGTTGGAGGATCACCAGCTTCTCCTGTTGCCGGTATAAGACCGACCGGTATAGGCGGTGCAATTCTGCCGGACGGATCCCCCAAAACTCGTTTGTTTGAAGCTTCCTTTGTTGGTGGAATGGGTAGATCACATAAGCGTGCCGGAAAAGGGGGGCGGCCGATGGCAGGGGCTCTTTGTTGATGCTGTGCCAGGTCAGGAAGGCGTTCAATTCCCGGAATCCTTCGTTGTTCCGTGCGATACCGATATAAAGAAGCTTGCCGTTTTCCCGGAATTCAATGCCTAACAGGGGTTTGACGCCATATTTTTCACAGGCCATCAGAAAATCAAAGCTCGCGGAGGTGTTGTTGATATCTGTTAGCACCAATGTCCGGACACCCTTTGCTTTGGCTTCCGCCACAAGCTGCTCCACCGATAAGGTGCCATAACGCATACTGAAGTAAGAATGACAATTCAGGTACATGCTTCCAAAATCGGAATGTAGTTGATAATTGATAATGGACACTCGCCCCTTATCCCTTGTTCATAATCTTCAACCCCTAAACCCTATCCCTTCTCTCCGGGCCCTTTCCAGCAGCGCTTTTTCATGGCGGTCTCCGCTGCCGGGTATCCCGGTCGACCGGATAATAGCCCTGGCGCCGTAACGGTTGCGTATCTTGTCCATTGCCTGGTGTAGCTGTATCCGTTGTGGTGTATCGTTAAAGAGGTCGATCTGATAGTTGCCCTGTACAAGATTGCTTAGCCGGACCCCGACCAGCCGGATCAGCATCCTGCGTTGATAGAGCTTGTCGAACAATTCTTTTGCTTTTTCGATCAGTGTTTTGTCGCTGGCGGTATATGGAATAACAGCCTGTTGGGTATGGGTATCGAAATTAGAATAGCGGATCTTTACGGTAATACAGGCGGTAAGCTTTCGCATTTTTCGAAGCTGGAATGCCAGCCGTTCGGTCAGGGCTACAAAAACGGCCTTTAATTTGACCAGGTCGATCGTATCTTTATCGAAAGTACGCTCGGAAGAAAGGGATTTCTGGTCCATATAAGGAACGACCGGTGTATGATCGATGGCATTGGCTCTTTTCCACAGCAATAGGCCATATTTTCCGAAAACCCGCTCCAAAAGATCCATAGGCATTTGGCTCAACGTTGCGATCGTGGCAACACCCATATTGCGCAGTAGCATGTAGTTCTTTTTACCGACCATCGGTATCCGGGAAATAGATAAGGGGGCGAGAAAAGCCTTTTCGCCATTCCGGGGTACGGCCATTTGTCCCGAAGGCTTGGCCTCTCCGGTAGCGATCTTGGCGACCGTTTTATTAATGGAAAGTCCGAAAGAAATGGGTAAGCCGGTTTCCCGGATGATCAGTTGCCGGAGCTCCGAAGACCATTCATAACTGCCAAAAAACCTGTCCATTCCGGAAATGTCGATATAAAATTCGTCAATGGATGATTTTTCAAATACAGGGGATCTTTCCCGGATAATATCGGTTACCATCCCGGAATACCGGCTATATTGTTCCATGTCGCCCGAAATGATCGTTACATCCGGGCACAGCCTTTTGGCCAGGCGTATCGGCATAGCCGAATGGATGCCGAACTTTCTGGCTTCATAGCTGCAGGAAGCCACTACTCCACGGTCGCTTTTGCCGCCAATGATCAGGGGTTTGCCTTTTAGCTGGCTATTATGAAGGCATTCTACGGAAACAAAAAAAGTATCCAGGTCCATATGTACGATCGATCGATCAGCAGCTATTTTCATCCCAATATGTTTATGGCTTAAAGGCGGCTCCGGGATACCGGCAGTCATTTCATTAGCTTTTTCCTATCTTTAACCAGTGTTTTCGTATGTTTAAAACATAACCCGGCAACATGACGTATTTTTCGTCAAAAATAACAAATCACTCGGATTTTGACAACTTTATTGTCAAAATTTGATGGTTTTTTCGTCGAGGGAGTTCTGTAAATGTCACTGTTCAGCGCTAATCTCAAACTGCTACGCAAACGAAAAAAAGCTTCCCAAAAGGTTATGGCAGATGCCCTGGGTATCGCCCGGACAACCTTGAGCTCTTATGAAATAGGTACAGCCGAACCTAACCTGATCACCTTACAGAATATCGCCGATTACTTTGAATTAAGCATTGACCTGCTCTTAACAAAAGACCTTCAGGAAGCGCCTGCCCTCTCCCTGGAGGCCGGTGGGGAAACCTATGTGTCCGGGCAGCAATTACGGGTCTTATCCATTACGGTAGACGATAAGAGTGAAGAAAATATTGAGCTGGTGCCCGTCCAGGTATCGGCAGGTTACCTCGATGGCCATACCGACCCGGAATTTATCGCCAGTCTTCCCCGGTTTCGCTTACCGATGTTGCCGCCGGGCACCTACAGGGCTTTTGAGATCAGGGGCGATTCCATGTTTCCGGTAACCCCGGGATCGATAGTAGTGGCGGAATATATGCTGAACTGGAAAGACATCAAGGATGATAAAACCTATATCCTGGTTACCCAACAGGAAGGGATCGTTTTCAAAAGATTGTTCAATCAAATTGCCGAAAAAGGCGTGTTGATCCTTCAATCCGACAACAAAACCTATGAACCTTACCAGGTAAAAATTGAAGATGTACTGGAAGTTTGGCAAACCAGGGCCGTCATCACCCTTGATATGCCGGTCACCTCAAATATCCTGAACGACCTGACGGAGATGGTTAAAAAGCTCCAAATGGATGTAGACTCCCTGAAACAACGACAGTATTGATGGAGCCCAAACATTTCTCCCCATCCAAATCAGCCAAGCAAACAGTTATCCGAAAAATTGTCCGGGAAATCGGAAACAGAATGTGCATTTGACCGTATTCGGTAGAACATTATGATCTATTGCTATTGATGAAGGTGGTCCGAATTTTTTCGTGGGGTTTAGTTTTATGGTTGGTTGGCCCGGTAATGGCCCAGAATGATCACCGAAAGCATACCGACAGCCTGATCAGGGAGGTAGGCCAGGCGTCCGAAGAAGATACCGCCAAAGTAAACGCCTTATATAAGATCGCCAGGCAGCTCCGGACCACTCAACCGGATAGCGCTTATCAATACGCCCTTCATGCACTAACACTGGCCCGGAAGCTGGATCACCGGCAGGGCATGGCTTCCGGCTATTATTTCCTGGCCGGGGTCTATGCCAGGCAGGGAGCCTACCAGGATGCATTGCGCTATCACCGGTTGTATGAACAGATAAAGGATACGGCTTATAAGGAAGAGATCGCTAAAACCATGGAAGAGTTGGAAGCCCGCTATGAAACCAGCAAGAAGGAGCAGCAGATCCGGTTGTTGAATAAGGAAAAGGAGATCAAGGAAGTTGCGCTCCATCAGCAGCAATTGATCAGGAATGCCCTGGCAGTCGGGGTGGTTTTTTTGTTTTTGGTGGCATTTTTATTGTTCAACCGCTATCGAACCAAAAAGCAGCACAATGAATTGCTGGCGGAGAAAAATCAAAAGATCACCGAAAGCATTAATTACGCCAAACGTATTCAGGATGCTATCTTACCCGACCAAAAGCTGGCCAAAAAATATTTTAAGGACGCCTTTATCTTTTATAAACCCCGTGATATTGTCAGTGGTGATTTTTACTGGCTGGCAGAAAAGGATGGGCAGTTCATTATCGCTGCGGTCGATTGTACCGGCCATGGTGTTCCGGGAGCGTTTATGTCGATGATGGGCAATACTTTGTTGAATGAGATCATCCATGAAAAAAATCTCACCCAACCCAACGACATCCTGGATCAACTGGACAAAAGTGTGAAGGTAGCCTTTCAGAAAAGACAAAACGGCCAACCCAGCCAGGAAGATGGCATGAGCATTTCCGTATGTTCGTTCGATCTGGTGAATCGGTTGCTGAAGTTTGCCGGCGCCGATCATAGTCTTTATTGGGTAAGGGATGGACAACTGAACGAGATCGAAGGTGATTTCTTTTCTATTGGCGAACATAGTTTCGGGGAAGAAAACGTCTTTACCTGCCATGAGCTAGCGCTCGAGGCCGGAGATCAGATCTACCTGTTCTCGGATGGTTTTCCGGATCAGTTCGGAGGAGATAGCCTACCGGCTAACGGGAAAACCTCCGCCACCAAGGCGGAACAAAAATTCACGCTGGGCCGGTTTGAAGACCTGATCCAAACCATCAGCCGGGAAGCAATGGAAAATCAACAGCAATCGCTGAACCGGGCTTTTGATCAATGGAAAGGAGAAACCCGGCAAGTTGACGATGTGCTGGTCATCGGTTTGACGGTATAGCTATTAAGAAATGCGCAGGCTTATTTTATACATGCTCTTGTCAGGGATCGTTAGCCATGTGTCCGGGCAGCGGCAGGATGTCATTGACAGTCTGACCCTAAAGCTGGAGCAAACGGATGAGGATACTTCGAGAGTCCATATCCTGACGACCTTGTGCTGGGAACTGAGGGATAAAGACCCCAAGCAGGCCTTGATCTATGCAAAAGCCGGTATCAACCTGGCGGAACAATTGGATTTTAAGGTAGGCCAGGCCAATCTCTATAATAATATCGGCCTTATTGAAGAAGAGCAGGGCAATTACCAGGTAGCCCTGGAGTATTACATCAAATCCATTGCCGTTAAAGATGAATTGGGTGATAAAAGAGGATTGGCGCAAACCTACAACAATATCGGTATCATCCATTATTACATGGAGAATAAAGAGAAGGTATTGGAATACTTCCTGAAGTCATTGGGGATCAAAGAAGAGATCGGGGACAAAAAGGGCATGTCTTATTCCTATAACAATATCGGTCTGATCTATGATGAACGGGGGAATACGGAAAAAGCCCTGGAGTATTACCTGAAATCCCTCCACATGAAGCAAGAGCTTAACGACAATAAAGGCATCGCTAATTCTTATGCGAATATTGGAAATCTGTATATGCAGAAGGGGGACCTTGATCTGGCTTTATCCTACCTGCAAAAAGCCACCACTATCCAGGAGGATATCGGCAATAAATATGGTTTGGTCTTCTCCCTGATCGGAATCGGTGATATTTTGGGTAAACAGCAGCAATACTCCTTAGCCATCCATAAGATCGAGCAGGGCCTGGCCATTGCAGCAGAGATCGGCGCCAAAGAAGCGCTGAAAACGGGCTATGGAAGCCTGACCGAAGTATATGAAGCCAAAAGAGATTATCAACTAGCCTATCGATACCAGCAACTCCATACCACCATAAAAGATAGCTTGCTGAACGAAAAGACCAATAAACAAATTGCCGAGCTGGATACCCGCTATCAAACGGAAAAAAAGGAAAAGGAGATCCAGTTGCTGACCAAAGACCAGGAGCTGCAACAGCTTACCCTTAACAAACAAGCCAGCCAACGGAATTACCTGATCCTGGGAGCCTTGCTTTTATTATTGGTAGCCTATTTGCTCTATAACCGGTACAATATCAAGAAAAAGGCAAATGTTATCCTGGCGGATAAGAACAAAAAGATCACCGACTCCATTACTTATGCCAAAAGGATACAGGATGCTATCCTCCCCTCATCCCTGGATATGGACGAACTGCTCCTGCAGCATTTTATTTTTTATAAACCCCGGGATATTGTCAGCGGAGATTTTTATTGGGTATCCGAATTGGAGCAAAAGATCGTTATCGCTACGGTCGATTGTACGGGGCATGGGGTTCCGGGCGCGTTCATGTCGATGATCGGAAATACCTTGCTGAATGAGATTGTCAATGAAAAGCGCATTAGCCGGCCAGCGGAGATATTGAACCATCTTCATAAAGGCGTGCTGGAATCCCTGCAGCAACAAAGCAATGGGGCTAATGGTCAGCAGGACGGGATGGACATTACTGTTTGCACCTTCGATCCCGGCAGCCGGGAAATGCAGTATGCTACCGCCAATCAAAGTATCTACAGGGTGCACGAAGATCAGATCGAAGAGCTGGAGGGGGATTATTTTTCTATCGGGGAACAGTTGGAAGATATCCAACTGGAATTTACCAACAATTCGGTAGGCCTCCAGAAAGGAGACATGCTCTACCTCTTTTCCGACGGTTTTGCCGACCAATTTGGCCGGGAGGATAGCCTGCCGGACGGGACCAATAAAAAATATACCCTCGGCCGCTTCGAATCTTTGCTTTTCGACATCCACCGTCAGCCTCTGAACGATCAAAAATCGGCGCTCGGATCGGCCTTATCCGATTGGCAGGGCGCAACACCCCAGGTTGACGATATCCTAGTGATGGGTATTAGGGTTTGATCAGATCAATAATACTTGATCGCGAATCATTAATATTCTACTAATTCGATCGGTACTTTCAGGAGCTTGGAATAGCGTAGGCCCGCCTTTTGCATATCCTTATCCATTTTGTGGTAATACCAGGAGATGGTTATCTGGTTGGAGGCGGCAATTTTCTTCAGGACGGAAATGATCTTGAATATCTGCTTGGAGGAAGCGGTATTGAAATATTCCAGCTTAAATTCAAAATGAGTGTCGGGGTTGGCGACGTTGGTATAGTCTTCCAACCACTTTAAGATGGGGTTATAAAAACTGGCAGCGTCTTCAGGATAAGAACGCTCCGAGAGTTCAAATTTATTTTCAACAGCATTTAGAATGACTTTTGGGGTATCTTCCGTACTATTAATGTAAATAGCTTCCATGCTTTGGCATAAAAATAGGAAATTTATAATTGAACTTTAACCACATAAAAGAAATATTCTTTATTCATTTTGAAAATCTTATATTCCAATTTATTTTTAGTTTTAATCCGCATATCTATCAACCCCAATCCTGCGCCAATACTATCCCCGTCATCTTCTTTGACCAGCACCTTTTCGTATTGTTCATCCAGCTCATCTTCGGAATAATTATTGACCCGGTCGATGGTTTCTTTTAGATAATCGGCCTGGTCGGCAGTGACCTTATTGCCGGCGATCAGGGAGAAGGTGGATTTATTTTTCCCGAGCAGGAAAATACCCAGTTTGCCTTCTTTTTCATTCCCTTCCCGGGCTCCGTGATTGGCAACGTTTTGCAACAATTCCACAATGATATGGAAAACCCGTTTTTTGGTGAGATGCTCTTCTCCGTGGCTGATATTCACTTCGGCCATGGTTACCAATTGACGGACATTTTCCTGGTTAATAAAGCCATGATACAGGATCTGCAATTGAGCGGTTTCCAGTAGCTTGGATAGTTCAATGGCCGATTCAAGGGGGTTCGGAGGGCTCGGTACTGTTTCGGGATCCTGGTCTGCGGGTAGTTTGGTTTGCAGGTAGAAGTAGGAAAGATTGGGAATAATGGGTTGAAACCGGTAAATAAGCTTATGGCCGGATTTCCTGGCCATGTCGATCAGTCCCAGGCCGGCGCCGCCTTTTTCGGAAAACTTACCCCCCAATAAGATCTCTTTGTAATAAGATTTCAGTTTATCCCCTTCGAGGCTATTCACCTTTTTCAATTTCGATTCGAGGTGGTCGATCTCGTCTTCTTTGATCAGGTTTCCGGAGGTGAAATAATAGATGGAGTCGATCCGTTGAATGATGAAACATCCCAGGTTATTGATATCGTCGGGATCTTTAACAGCCTGATGTTTGGTGATATTTTGGAGAGATTCTACCAGGAGGGAAAATACCCTTTTTTTGATCTTCGAAGTCTCGTTGATCTGTTCGACATTGGATTCCGTCAGGTTGAGCACCCTGCCGGTCAGGTTGCTGGAGAAAATGCCCCTGAAAATATAGGTCAGATAATCGCTGGAATGTTTTTGATACAGATCGTAGGCAAAGTCTAAGATATCTATATCCACATTACGTTTTACTTCCACCTAGGCTGATTATAGTTGTGTTTCAGAGGCTAAATATAAGGAATTCTGTCTTATGAAAAATACTTACACACAGATTCCTGTCAAAAATCGAATGGAAATAGTCGATTCCTGTGTAGGAATTATTAGCTTATATTTACGCCATTAAAATTGTTCATAAATAAAGTTTCCCCAAAAGCAGGATAAGCTATGGCAAATTCGAGAGGAGGATTTACCAACAAGATCGGTTTTATCGCGGCGGCTGCCGGCTCAGCGGTAGGGTTGGGAAATATCTGGAAGTTTCCTTACGAAACCGGGGCTAACGGAGGCGCTGCCTTTTTATTGATCTATTTATGCTGTGCCTTTTTGATCGGCTTCCCGGTGATGATGGCTGAAATTGCTTTGGGCAGGAAAACCGGCCTCAATCCTTATGGCGCTTATGCCAGCGAAGGGAATAAGCGATGGGCGCTCGCCGGATTATTCGGGGTGATCAGCGGATTTATGATCCTTACGTTTTACAATGTGGTGGCCGGTTGGGCATTTGGCTATTTCTTGCAGATCAGTTTCGGAGACCTGCTGTCGGCGGAAAACTTCGGGGCCTTCTTCGGCGGCTATGTGGCCGATTATACCGACAACATGATCTATTCTATCTTGTTCATGATCGTAACCGCGATTATTGTCGCCAGGGGGGTGAGCAAGGGGATTGAAATGGCGGCCAAAGTGCTGATGCCAACCCTGATCTTTTTATTGATCCTGCTCATTATATATGCCCTGACCCTTGACAATGCCCTGGATGGGATCCGTTTTTACCTGGTTCCTGATTTCAGTGAGATCAATGGAAAAACCGTCTATTCTGCCATGGGGCAGGCCTTCTTTTCTTTGTCGCTGGGCATGGGGGCGCTGATCACCTATGGTTCCTATGTCAGCAAGAATGATAACATCGTTAATTCGGCGGTTATCGTTACCCTGGCAGATACGATGATCGCTTTTATGGCAGGCATGTTGATTTTTCCTTTGGTCTTTTCCCAAGGCATGGAGCCCAGCGCCGGGCCCGGGCTGGTGTTTGTCGCTTTACCCGGGATCTTTCAGAGCATGGGGCCGGTGATCGGTAAAGTGATCGGCGGGGCTTTCTTTTTGTTGTTGTGCTTTGCTGCTTTAACCTCTACTATCTCCCTGCTGGAAGTGCCCGTCGCCTACCTGGTGGATGAGAAAAAGTGGAACCGGAAAAGGTCGGTAGCGATCCTGGCCGGGTCGATATTTTTGTGCAGCTTGCCATGTTTGTTATCGCAGGGCGCCGTTGAATTTTTCACCGATTTTATGCACTACGAGGGTTCCTCCAAATCATTCCTGGACCTGGTAGCCGACCTGTTCAGTGAGATCGGACTGCCGCTTGGCGGATGTTTGTTGACCTTGTTTATCGCCGTGAAATGGAAAACTTCTCAATTATCCGCCGAGATCGCCATCGGGTATCCATCGTATCAGGGCTCTACCCTGGAGAAGTATGTCAATATCATGATCACCTTCATCTGCCCCGTGATCTTAGGGGTGATGTTCATTACGACGCTACTGCAGAAGTTTTTTAATGTTGCCCTGTTTTAGAAGGAGTAGGGATTGGTCAATTTCCGCAATTTTGCAACTTTGTGGTAAATTGGTGCTATCGTTGAGAAATCAACATTCATCATTCATTTTCCCCGCTTTCCTTATGATCAATTTTCTGCTATACTGGGAATAAAACAATAATTTAACGGGTCTAACCTACAAATACCCGGGCAATATTGATCGATTACAGCCAGAATAGTGATGAAAGGTTAATTGAGTTAGCCCGTCAGGGTGAGGAGCTGGCTTTCCGGGAAATTGTCAAACGATACGAATCGAAAATAGCAACAGTGGTTATCGGTATGTTAGGAAACGGCGGTGAAGCGGAAGATGTAGGACAGGAAACCTTTATCCGTTTCTACCGGTCGATGTCGAATTTCAAAGGAGCATCTTCCCTGGCTACTTACCTGACCCGGATAGCCATCAACCTTTCGATCAATAGCTTGAATAAACGCAAAAAAGAATACCAGTTCAGAGATCCTGGCAAAAGCGGCGATCATGCTGTTCATGTTCCTGATGAGACCTTGACACCCTCGCGAATGGACACACAGGAGCAGGTACAGCAGGCGATCCGGCAACTCGATCCTGCGTTCAGAAGTGTGGTGGTACTTCGGATGATCGAAGGATACTCTACCAAAGAAACTGCCGAATTGCTGGAGTTGCCCCTGGGAACGGTTTTATCCCGGCTAGCCAGGGCACAGGATAAATTGAAGCAAATGTTAACGCCAATAATCCAACAATCATGAACGAACATCTACAAGACTTGTTGAACCGGTCCC
>JANQFB010000386.1 GCA_028278085.1 Chitinophagales bacterium | reverse complement strand
TGTGCCCGGAGATCTTACCGTTAACATCGGCAAAGGAATAATCGGACGGGAAAGTCTCTACCTTTTTCCGATCGAAAGGAAGGATGCCCTCCTGCCAGTTGTATAAGTTATAATAAGTTTTCCGGAAAGAACCTTGTACGGTGATTCGATCCGTCAGGGGCAGATTAACATATCCGCTGGAGGTCAGGTTATTGATCGTTAAATTCGCCCCGAATCGCTCCGGATCTCCGGATCGACCGCTGATATTCACCACACCCCCCAACCGGTCTCCCATATGTACATGATAGCCTCCTTTCATCACTTCGATATCTTTCACGATCAAAGGATTGACAACGCCGATATTACCAAAATAACCGCTGTTGTGGAATAAGGTTATTCCGTCGAATAAAATCAAGGTTTGCCCTTTGTAGGAACCCCAGATCATAAAATCTTCCGTCTGCTCTCCCGCAGCGAGGATGCCGGGTTGCAGGCGCAGGAGATTAAAGATCACCTGGTCGCGGTTGCCGGGTAGAAAAGTGCTGATCTTGTGGTTGACCTTGATCAGGCCGGGGCTATTGCCCAGGTGGGTTTTGTGAACCACACTGTCCGACAGGACCAATACTTCCCGTAAACCGGTGGCGGCGGCTGTCAGGCCGATCTGATGCATGGATCCGGCCACAATTACCGTATCCAGCAACCCGTAGCCAATATGAGATATTTTTATCCGCACCGTGGTATCCGGCGAACGGTATGAAAAATTCCCATGGACGTCGGCGATCATCCCGGTACCCAAACACTGAATGGTAGCAAACGGCAAGGGTTCGCCGTCGGACCAGTCGATGATCTGTCCGTTGAAAATGTGCAGGGCCGGGGATCTGTTTTTAGCCCGTTTACTTCTTTTGACCGGGTAGATCACAAAAACGCTGCCGTTAAGCCGGTAGGCCAGCCTGCAAGGCTTTAACAAGGTTTCAATAGCTTGTTCCGGATCCTCGTATACACCGGTATCGGAAACCAGGCAACGGGCCAATAGCTTATCATTAAAAGAAAATTGGAGGTCATACCGGTCTTTTAGATCCAGCAAGGCTTCATTGAGGGGCCGCTCGTGGAAATCCGTTTGAACCGGTTGTGCCTGCAAACCTGCAGCCAACAAACAGAGCCAAAAAATCCTTTGAAAAAACCACACGGGTCTAAACGGATGATGAATTCCGGAGATTGTTGAAGATAGTAATTATCTCGTTTCGATAGGGCATGAAATATTAATCCTTCATTTCCCGGAAAGCTTTCTATAATCCATCCGGCGGTGGCTTTATTGATCCGAAATGATGTTAAAAGAATCCTCGTTAACTTTCACCGGTTGAAGAGCAAAAGGCTGACAGATCAATGCCAAAGCCGAATCTACCGAAGCCGGTTTCGAGAAATAGCCCGTATACCGGTAATCTGCAGGATTGCTCAAATCCAGCGCTATGTTGACATTATATTGCCGTTCCACCTCTCCGATGACTTTATCCAGCGCTACCGCATGGAAGCCGAAGCGATTATTTTTCCAGCCGGCAGCATTCACGGGTTGGATCTGAGGGATCCGGATCAAAGGCTTACCATCATCGGATATGGCCATCTCCCCAGGTTGAATAACCAATGCTTCCGAAGAACCGGGGCTGCTAACGCGGACACGCCCGGTTTCGCAGAATACCCGGTAATCCCTGTCCCGTGCATAGACGTTGAAGCTGGTCCCAAGCACTTCCGTGGTGCTATTGCCAGATCGAACGCTAAAGGTTTCGCCCTTTTCAACAGTAAAAAACGCCTCTCCTGTCAAATGCACCTCCCGCTGCATAAACCACCAATAGGGGCGCCAACTAAGGGTGGATCCGGCATTCAGGTCTACCACAGAACCATCCGGGAGCCGGTGGCTGAGCTGTTCCCCAAACCCGGTCCGGACGGATTGCTGGTAAGTATTCGCGAAAAAGGCCGTTCCGATCAGCAAGATCACACTGGCTGCCGCGAGTTTGATACGGAAGGATCTCATTGGCTTCACTTTTGCCGGCGGGGAGATCTTTGCCGATAACTGTTCCCAGACGGCATCCCCGGATTCGGTAAAAGGGACCTCCAACCGGTCGAACAGTTCCTGGTGTACGGGCTTATCCCCGCCGGGATTCCTATCGGTACGCTTCTCCTTCATTTATACATATATTTCTTTTTTCAGGGCCGCAAGGGCAAGACTCATGCGTTTTTCAACAGCTTTGACGCTTAATTCCAAACGTTCGGCAATCTCCTTATAGGTCAATGCCTCCAGACGGCTCATTAAAAATACCACCCGCTGCTTTTCCGGCAAATTGGTCAATGCCCGTTCATAGTTGCGCTTCAGTTCTTTGAATTCCAGGGTTTGATCCGGATAACTCTCTTTGAACGAAAATCTTATCTCTTTCAAATATTCGTCGGCAACTTTTGTGCGACGGATATGGCTGACAAACAAGTCGCCGGAGATCTTATACAATAAGCTTTTGGTCCTTTTCGGATCGAACTCGAATGCCTTTTCCCAGATCTTCATAAATGCTTCCTGCGCAATGTCCGTCGCCAGTTCGGAATCGCCGGACCGGTAGTATAGATATGACCTGATCGGATCAAAATACTGATCATAGGCATATTTGAACTCTTCCCGTGTCAAACTTTCAACTGTTATGGATAAAAAATACTTGCCTCCTAAAGCTTCAGGAATACCCGTTTATGGTAAAAAGGGAAAGCTAATAATATAGGCAAATTTAACCGCGTAAAGTAATGTCATACCATTGAAAATTTGGACGTATCAATCATAATTCATCCATTATACCGTATGAAAAGGCATCGACCCTACTTTTTAGGTAATATTTTTTTGTAGGCCGGAAATTATCTTACCGTCGGCATTGGAGGGTAGCCGGGATTAGCTGAAAATCAATAATTGGTAAAAACTCTGTAGTTAACTCTGTAATTTCGATAACCACCTGCCCGGCTGGACGGCATGGCAACTATCCCCTATTCAAACCAAGCTCAACACAAAGCCCAACAAGGCCCCGGCAATAACCGTCCACATCGAGCTGACTTTCTTGAGCCCGAAGGTCATGCCAAAACCTAAGGCGGCAATCACTAATCCTTTCCAATCGATCAGGGTATCCTTTCCCATTTCATACAATACGGAAACCATCACTGCTACAGCGGCTATATTAACGGCATCCAGGAAATAGCCCAGCAGTTTGGACCGCCTCATCTTGGGAACCAGGGGATTAAGCAACCAGACGAAAAGGAAGGATGGTAGAAAAATACCTGCCGTTGCCGCCACCGCGCCCCAAAATCCCTGCAATTGGTAGCCCACAAAAGTGGCCGTAGACAATACCGGTCCCGGTGTAAACTGGCCGACGGCTACGGCATCGATCAATTC
>JANQFB010000377.1 GCA_028278085.1 Chitinophagales bacterium | reverse complement strand
AGCCGGATACCCCGGCTACGGTACCTTGCGGAGCCCGGATCTCTGCCGGGAAATCCGGAAAGGTGGCAATATCATTACCAAGCAGGGCGGAGGTATCGGTAAATTGTGTACCGGTCAATTGCATGCCATCCCCGGAATCGCCGGCAAATTTGATGACAACCTTTTCCAGTTCAACAACTTTGTCTTTCGTCAACGCTTCGTTTGGATTCATTAGTTACATGTTTTCAATTCTTTTGCAAAGATAGAATGCTTTTTTCAGTTATTACCACAATTTTGGCACAAATCAGTCATTGATAAGGGTTTTCGGCGACCTTATCGAAATAAATCATTATATAAATTGCGGGAGAATTTTCCGCCCGCGATGCATTTTCTAAAAAACTCCCGGCAACATTTTACATTTAAAAAATTAGTCGATATTTTTATCGCCATTAAAGTATTACCATCCCTATCTAAAAAAAGTACTCATGGCAATTGTAATTACGGAAGAATGTATCAATTGTGAAGCTTGTGAACCGGAATGCCCGAATAAAGCGATCTATGCTCCGGATGAAAACTGGACCTATGCCGACGGAACCGGTCTGAGCGGTATGGTTACCCTGACCAACGGCAATGAAGTCGATGCCGATGCACAGCAGGAGCCTATCTCCGATGAATTCTTCTTTATTGTGCCCGACAAATGTACGGAGTGTAAAGGCTTTCACGATGAGCCGCAATGTGCGTCCGTCTGTCCGGTAGATTGCTGCCTTCCTGACGAGAATCATGTGGAAACGGAAGAGGAGCTGCTGGCCAAGAAGGAAATGATGCACCTGGAATAAGGCATCTCTTATTTTTGTTGTGGCTTAGTGCCAGACTAATGCTATCCCTACCGATCCATTGGTACTCCGGAATTATTGGCTTTTGGCCAAACGGCGGTCCATGCAATAATATAACCTGCCCGGGCGTTCTATATATTCCCTTTCCTACGCCCTTATTGGTACAATTTTTGATATGATTTTTACTAAAGATCATTAAAAAATGAAAAAGATCTATGCCCTGTTGAGTGGCATCCTGTTGGCCTCGGGTGCCTATGCGCAGATCCTTGCCTTTGATATTCGTCCCGGTGTTAATCTCGGATACACCTTTGGAGCGGGCCTGACCTATGGTTTTACGGCTGATTTCCTGGTTTTTCAAGCCTCACCGGGAGACCTGTATTCGGGTATCAGCCTGGATAACTACTGGGTCCACGGTAAAAAACATAAGCACCACCTGATCACGGCCAGCGTCTTGATGGAAAACCCCAACTTCCAGGGAAAGATCGGCTATGGCAATGCCTCTTACCGGTGGGGATATGGTGGCAACAGGAATCGCTGTCATACCAAAGGGATCAGTTGGGATGTTAGTTATACCACTGCGAATCCGCATACACCGCGGATAGGCTATAAAAGCTTCCATTACTTGTTTTACCGCTGGCCCTGGCCGGAAAGGTTTTACCAAACAGTATATACCGGCTACCGGTACACATTACCGGCTTCGACGCCTACTACACCTGCGCTTACCAAGTAAGCATGCTAAATCGATATTCCGGGATCATAGGCAAGCTCAGGTCCTTGTTGTAACCAAGCAAGGATGATCCTCCCAAAGGTCTTGGATACACAAATAGTTTATACACCCAAAGAGATTATTTTGAAGGAATTCGGCGTTATTTTAGCACTTCAGTTACCGGTTTTGGGTTAACGGCCGGGATCATTCGATTCTTTGCGTATTTTAGAATTTCGAATGATGAATCAGAAATGATGAAGGAAGAAGTTGTTTCAACATTCCTACTTCGTCATTTTTCATTCTTCATTCATCCATCATCATTCTACTCCCGGATATTTGAAGTTTCCCGGACAATGTTGATCTTTGAAGCAGGCAAATGATACCCTCGACGATGATCCCTTGACTCATGGACGATCCCTCTCAAAGAAGCCAACCAAAATCCAAACCTTTTTTTTCCGGCGAAAAGGAAATGCGGCGGTACGGCCGGAAAGTCCTCGGGTCTGTTATTTTCATTGTGATCATCCTGCCCCTGAGTATCTATGGATGGATACAATATCGCGACGCGCAGGCGCTGAAAAAATATGGCCAGCTTACCACCGGGAAGATCCTGCTCACCGGCTACTGGAGCAGGAGCCATGAGAACACAGCCTTTCAATACAGTGTCGACGGAAATCTATATGCCGGGGGAGCGACCGTTACCATTAATGATAAAGGCCTGGCGATCAATGAAAACGGCATGCCCTTGCGG
>JANQFB010000373.1 GCA_028278085.1 Chitinophagales bacterium | reverse complement strand
GGTGCCCGGTGGCTGGGCGCCGGATAAGATCAGGCGGTTTCCGGAAGTATTGGAAGTGATCAGACAGATGGACCAACAGCAAAAACCGATCGGACAAATATGTCATGCCGGCTGGGTTTTGATCTCTGCAGGGATCCTGGAAGGGAAAAACGTAACCAGTACTCCCGGTATTAAAGATGATATGGAAAATGCCGGCGCTATTTGGCATGATAAAAGCGTGGTGGTCGATGGGCATTTGGTATCCAGCCGAAGGCCTCCGGACTTACCGGATTATATGAAAGCTTTTATCCGCCTGTGCCTGTCGTAGGTGGATTAAACTATTAACGCTATATAAGATGTCGACACATACGATCAGATTGGCAAGCCCCGAAGATGCAGCCGGTATGCTGACAATTTACGGACCCATTATCGAGGAAACGGTCATTTCATTTGAAATGGAAGTGCCTTCGGTTTCGGAATTCGGTGACCGGATCAAAAAATACCTGGATACGAGGCCCTGGCTGGTTTATGAAACGGATGGTATTATTGCCGGCTATGCCTATGCCGGGCCGCACCGGGCAAGAGCCGCCTATCAATGGACCACGGAGGTATCGGTCTATATACATACCGACTTTCGTCAACAAGGTATAGCTAAAGCCTTGTACCAAAAGTTGTTACCCGTCTTATCCTTACAGGGATATCGGACGGCTTTGGCCGGGGTAACCCAACCGAATGAAGCCAGCGTAAAATTTCATGAATCATTTGGTTTTCGTCCGCTGGGACTCTACCACCGGGTGGGGTATAAATTCGGAACCTGGCACGATGTCGGCTGGTGGGAACTGGATCTGAATCCCGGTTTGAAGGTCGTCAACCCTCCGTTAAGCCTGGAGGAAACCATGGGATCAACTGCCTGGGAAACGATCTTTTCAGCGCAATAAGGTATATAGCATGACAACAAAGGATCATTTTTCCCGTCAGGCCGGTGTTTATGCCCGGTCCAGACCCAAGTATCCCGCTGAGCTATACGAATTCTTATATGCCCAATGCAAGCACCGGGAACTGGCCTGGGATTGCGGTACCGGTAATGGACAGGTGGCGGTCCCGCTGGCCGGGCATTTCCGGCAGGTCATGGCAACGGATATCAGCCTCGACCAGCTAAAACACGCTCCGCGAAAGGAAAATATTACCTATCGCTGCGCTGCAGCAGGCGAATCAGGCCTGCCCGGCCGGAAGGCGGACCTGGTAACGGTGGCACAGGCCATCCATTGGTTCGATCGGGATCTGTTTTACCGGGAAGTTTGCCGGGTTGGGAAGCCGGGAGCCGTTCTCGCTATCTGGGGATACGGACTATTATCGATCAACCCGCCTATCGATAAGCTGATCATGGATCTTTACCGAGGAACGCTCGGACCTTATTGGGATCCGGAGCGCAAACACATCGAAGCCCGTTATCGATCCATCCCCTTTCCATTTGAGGAGATCCCATGCCCTTCTTTTGAAATTGTCAACACCTGGACCCTCAGCGACCTGCTGGACTACCTCCGGTCATGGTCGGCCTTACAACATTATATCCGGAAACACCGGGAGGACCCGCTTCCGGCGTTTCAGCAAAAGCTGTTGACCGAATGGCCGGAGGATGAGGAGCACGTGGCCAGGTTTCCGGTATTTATGCGGGCGGGATTCATTCCTTAGGGCCATCATAAATTCCCCAGGGCAGCTTCCGCCCTGTTTCTTCCCTCCTTGAAAACATAGGTAAATTGCTTATTGACATTGCATTAGTCGAATGAAATTCCTGACTGATCGAAAAAATTTTTCCCGGTGAACAAAAAGGGCTAAAATTACAAGTATGAAAAAAATGAAAAACAAATTCCTCTTCTTACTTACCGTGATGTGTGTGATGATTTTCACTGCTCAAGGGCAACCGATCCCATCGGAAAGCAGTAATATCGATTTCCTGATGACTTTCGGCAATGATGCCGATGCAGCCTGTGGGGACGATGATTTCAGCCAGGTTATATTTGTCGGTATTCCGCGGAGCCGGAAAGCTGCCTTTTATATCCGGGTTTATGACCCCGGTACCGGCGGCCGGTTAGATGAGGTCAATGATCATTTCAATACGAAAACACGGTATACCGTCTATGGCGGATTCGGCACCTTTACCGATCCGGATGCAAAAAGCCGGGATCCCAAAGGTTTTTTCAATAGTGGCATCCAATTGGCTACCAAAACTTTCGGCCAGGGGAAACGCTACGATCTCAACTGGTATACTTTTGGTCCTTTCAACCCTTCCGAAGGCGAATATGTGGATGCCTATGGTGTGAAGATCTTCAAGATCATTGCCGAAGGTATTTTTGGTGATGACGGTAATGCTTATAAATATTTTATCAGCGAGCGATCCGATAAAAATATACCGGTTCAGCAATCCTGGGCCTTTGCCTACGAACTAACCATCCGCTTAATGCGGCAGGAAAATACCGTGGTTAATTTATATCCTTATATTGATGATAATTGTACCGGTCTGCTGCAAGCCAATTATAATTTTGGCGTTGATGGCCAGATCACTGCCATTTCCGAAGTGAAGGCCCACCACCGGATGGCCAAATCAACCAACGGGAGCTGGGCCATGAGCAAACACCGCATCGACGACGCGGAAAAAAATAAAATGATGCATATCGAGATCTCGACGGAGGCCGATATAGCCAACAATATCACCTACTACTATACCACCACCGGTTCCGGTCAAGCCAGCTACGATATGATGTTTATCACCGGATATCCGGCTACCTTAGCCGATCACATGCCTGTTTACTAAAAATTAACTATATTACTTTGGCTTATTGACCGGCCTTGGACAATCGCGCCGGGTTTTACTTCAATTTGATTGAATTGCCCTAAGGGCAAGCATAAGCCATGAACGCCATATTGCTCCTTTCCATCATCCTGCTCTCCAATTTTCAAGCCGGGAAAGGACCGCAATTTAGCAGCGAGTTTTCATCCGTTTCCGAAAAGTCATGTGCCTGGTTCGATCCCCCGGAAGGAGGAGATAGCTATGGCGTTTGTGAGGGTGTGACCGGGTATGAGATCCTCGTGAACTATGACCTGTACGGCAATCCTATGATGTGGGTGACCGGAAAGGAAAACGATTTTCAGATCAGCCTGAACCTGCTGGAGTGTGGCATTACCCGCCGGTATGGGGCAACCATCGATTGGCGATTAGCGGCTGGCCGCCCTTTTGCCTGCATCATACGGTATACTTGTCTCGAAGAAGAATCGGAAAGCAGCAAAGCAATCGGTGAATATTTGCTGGTCAGGGGGTTGGTGGGGTTCGAACAGATCGAGGAGGCCATCAATGTAGCAACGACCGAAAATGCCAATGTAAGGGCTCATGAGCTTGCCGACCAAGCCTACCTGAAGCTCTACAACCATCAATAGATTGGGCCTCTGGTCATATTTTGAATTACGATAAACTCATACGCCCGACCAGGTTTATTTACTCCTGGCCGGCAGCTTTGTATACGATCTCTTCCAGGGGTTTACGAGTACGTTCTTTCAGTTCTCTTTCCCGGAGTTTTTCCGGCAGTTCATCGACATCGCCTAAATATCCCACCGCTATAATGGAAACCGGATCGAAATCGTCGGGGATCTTCAGGGTTTCTCTGGCCTTATCGGCATAAAAACCTCCCATTTGATGGATATACAAGCCCATGGCGGTAGCCTGAAGGCTTAAATTCCCAACGGCCAGGCCCAAATCATGCCAGGCATGTTTATTCGGTTTGTCTTTATAGGCAAAGGTTTTTTTGGCCAGTGTTAATAATAACAGGGGGGCTTTTTGCGCCCAGGCCTTGTTTCCATCCATAAGGCAGTCCAGGAGCAGGTTATAATCGGCAGACTTGTCGCTAGTGGCATAAATAAATCGCCAGGGCTGCTCGTTCATACTGGAGGCAGCCCAACGGGCCGCTTCGAATAGCAATAATTGTTTCTCCTGTTCCACGGGTTTGTCGGAAAACGCCCGCGGGCTCCTTCTTTCACGGATCAACTGATGTAATACCTCCATTTTGCTGAATTTTTAACTTAATGATCAATCGAGCCCATTTTTCCTTCCTGGTAGTCCCTGACGGCTTCTACCAGTTCCTGCTGGGTATTCATCACAAACGGACCGTAGGATGCCAGCGGTTCATTCAGGGGTTCTCCGGCCAGCAACAGGATATTGGCTCCTTTTTTCGAGAAAATTTCCACGGCGTCCCCTTCTTGCTGAAAAAGCACCAAAGATCCTTCTGCTGCGGGTTGATCGCTACCGGCTGATCCCTCAAGAACGTAATAACACGCGTTAAATGAGCCGGGTATGGGAATCGATGCCTTTCCATCTTCTCCCAGCTCAAGGTGAAAAATAAGCACCGGGGTGTGGGTTTTAGCAGGACCTTTTGTTCCGTGATATTCACCTGAAATAACCCGGATCCTGGCATGGTTTTCCGGCTCCTCGACCACCGGGATCTTATCGGCGGTAATATTCTGATAAGCAGGTTTTGTCATTTTCAGCTCAGCCGGCAGATTCACCCAAAGCTGTATCCCGTGCAAAATATCTTCACCGGTCTCATCATCGGCATGCATATATTCGGAATGAACGACACCGGACCCGGCGGTCATCCATTGTACACCTCCTGACCGCACTAATCCATGATTGCCCATGGAATCTCTGTGCTCCGCCATTCCTTTCAATATGATAGAAACCGGCTCGAATCCACGATGGGGGTGGTCGGGAACGCCGGGCTCCTTCCCGGCCTTAATGTTCAATGGCCCGAAATGGTCAAGCAACAGGAAAGGATCTACCTGCCGAAGACCAGGGGAGGGCAAGGGCCTCCGGATTTCAAAACCCGGCGCCACTTGCTCCCAATTACTATTAATGATCCTGGCAATGGTTCTCATGATCATGGTGTTTGATTTTCTTCAACCTGAGCCTTCAGTTCAAATGCTATTTCAACATCGTTATAGATCATCCTGTCTCCTAAATTATCAAAAAATGAATTCGAGCCGTACCGGATATCCCATTTTGTTCGGTCAAATACCATCTTACCGGAAGCTTTCAATTGGCTTTTTTCAACATCGATGGTTGCCGGAAAACTTATTTCATGCGTGATACCTTTGATGGTAAGTTTCCCGGTGATCTCGAAATTGTGACCATCCTTATCCGCCTTTTTTAGTGGGGTTAGCCGCGTCGACTGAAATGTAGCTTCCGGAAAAGCAGCGACGCTAAAGAAATCATCCGATTTCAGGTGGCCCACCAACTTTTGATTATAGTCTTGGTCTTTCAGGTCCGTACAGGTGATCGAATTCATATCGATCGTCAGGTCCGCGCCGTTCAGTTGCCCGTTTAAGGACTGTAAGACCCCTGACTTGACGGTGATATGGCCTTCATGGAATCCGGTTACTTTTTCTCCTTTCCAGGAAACCTGGCTTTTGTTGATATCAACCTGGTATTGTGTGTTTTCCGTCAGGTTGGAATTACTCCAGGCATTTAAACTTAACCCGATCAGGGCTGCTAAAAAAAATGATTTAAGGTAGTTCATGATCTTAAATTTTAAAGGGTTATAAAAATTATTTTTTTACACGTTATTTGTTCAAACAAGTATTATGGTAAAAAATTTTAACCTCTCAGCTTATCCAGTATCCCATTCAGGGTGGATGCTTCCTGTTCATTGATATTTTGAATTTTACGGGTTTGGTCTTCCAGGGCCGGACGGATCTTTTCCAATAATTGCAATCCTTTTTTATTGATCGTTATTTCGACTTGCCTCCGATTGGTCGGGCAAACCTGTCTGTTTACATAGTCTTTTTTCAATAGGCGGTCGATCAGCCTCGTCAGGTCTGGGGTCTTGTCGAGCATCACCTCTTTTATAGAAGTAGCTGTATGACTTTCCGGGTACCTGCCTTTCAGTATCCTCAGCACATTGTATTGTTGTGGGGTAATCTCATAAGGTTTCAGGAATTGCTTCAGATCATAATCGAGCCAATTCGCGGTATACACCAGGTTCAGGATCGCTTTTTGAAAATTACTTTCAAATTTTGTCTGTTTGATGGCCTCTTCGATTTTCATTGTTGTTTAAACGAATGTTGTTCCAACAAAGTTTCAAAAATTTTTCTTGTTTTTCCAAATTTTTCTCAAAAGATTTTCAAAAGCCTTTATTTTAAAGCCCTGGAGAGAAGTATCGAGGAAGGAACATCTTTCCGGAAAAACCTGTTTTATGCAAATATGAAGTATTCCTTTTTGCTCATATGGCTGCTTTCTTATATGGCTCCCAATCCTGCGGTGGCTCAAATGGCGGGCGGAGGTGAGTTTTATTCCTTATTCCTATGCGAGAATGGCCAGGTTTGGGCCTCGGGTGAAAACTATTACGGCCAACTAGGCCATACGGACGGCCCCTTTTCATCCACACCCCAAACTATAAACGGGCTACCGGAAATAACTAGGGTAGCAGCCGGAAATTTTCATTCGATGGTATTGGGCGCCGATAGCATGGTCCGTACCTGGGGGCAAAATATTTTCGGACAATTAGGGCACGGTGCTATGAATGCCAACAGCAATCCTGACCCCGCAACGGTGACCGGACTGCCCGGGATCATCCGGATCAGTGCCGGAGGATTCCACAGCCTGGCGCTGGATGGCCAGGGAGGCGTATGGACCTGGGGACAGAATACCTACGGTCAATTGGGAGACAGCAGCCTGACCCATCGTCTGATACCGGTAAAGCTACAAGGCTTGCCCCGGATCATCAGGATCTCAGCCGGGGTTTGGTACTCCATGGCACTTGACAGCAGTGGTACTTTGTGGACCTGGGGGCAAAATGATCACGGCCAATTGGGCGACCAGACCACACAAAACCGGCAATACCCGGTAGCGATCCTCTCGCTGCCACGGATGGTCGATCTATCGGCAGGGCTTTCGCATAGTTTAGCCGTGGATGAGCAGGGTTCGATCTGGAGCTGGGGTCAGAATGCTTTCGGACAATTGGGTGACAGTACCCAAAATGATCGATTGATACCGGAGCGTCTTACCGGCACCCAAGGTTTTCTAGCCGTTGCCGCAGGATACCGGCATTCCCTGGCCCTTTCCGGCGACGGGCAGGTATGGTCGTGGGGCGCTAACAACTACGGCCAGCTCGGGGATGGTTCGCTAACCGACCGGAGCTATCCGGCTCTGCTAAACCTCCAGCCTTTAGTGGTTTCCATCGATGCTGGCTGGTGGCATTCGCTGGCCATCACCACGGGGAAGGGCATTTACGCCTGGGGGTGGAATCAATATGGGCAGATCGGAGACCTTACCTACGACAACCGTTTAACTCCGGATTCGGTATCCGGTTTTTGCGTGGATGGTACCGTGGAGGTCGAGTTCTTATCCGGAAAGCTGCTAACACTCTATCCCAATCCATGCACCGGGCATTTGTATATTACCGCTACCGGCTACCCTTCCAACGTTGTTGTTAAGATCCGGAATATATATGGACAATTGCTGATGATCGACCGGTTAAGGACCGGTGTTACCGGAATTTCAGTGGAAAGCTTGCCGGCGGGTATATATTATTTAACGGTTAGCCACGGGCATTTAAATGATTCCCGTGTCTTTTACAAATTCTAACCGATATTTACCAACCCCGCAGCTCTTTTTTGATCACCAGCTTTCCGTCTTCCCCGCTGATATACCTCCCATTGAATAAAACATTCTCATCCTTGCTGATGATGATCACCCAAGGCACTTCATTGAACTTGTAATCAAGCATTGTAAAGGGTTTCCCTTTGGTATGCTTTCCGCCGATATCATGGCCGAAGGGTATATGAAGGTCATGCTTATTTTGTGTTTTGACCAGCTTATCCATGGAATTAAATTCATGCCTGTCCAGCACTGTTTGTATAGCCAGGAATTTCACATTCGGATTGTCTTTGTAAGCAGCATATACCTCCTTCATGGCAGGGAAAGATTTTTCATGGCATTTCGGATTCCCGTACTGGAAGCACAGGATATAAACCACTCGTCCGTTGTATTGGGTTCTATCGATCTCCATCGGATTTCCTTCACCATCGATCCATTTTTCGACATGCCATTGCGGGGCATTCATACCTTTGATACCGGGTTCCTTATCTTGTCCGTAAACAGTGCATACCGCACCTATCAAACCCAACATAATCATAAGTGTAATTGGTTTTCTCATAGTTTGCTTATTTAATCGTGTTAAGGATATACTATAGTTATGATGATGTCTTATCAAGAACCATACCGATTAACCATTCCGGGAAAGCCAGGTCCAATTCAACTTATCGATACAAAAAAGCCATCCGCTTGTTAGCGGACGGCCTGTTTTACAATCAACTGTGGTGCGGGGCAGAATCGAACTGCCGACACCAGGATTTTCAGTCCTGTGCTCTACCGACTGAGCTACCGCACCTGATCTTTGCGCTGTTCGGATGTGCTCAACAGGGACAGAATTATGTGTTCTATTCCCTTACAGAGTTCGCAAAAATAATGGAATTTTCATTGATTACAAAAAGTTGATGAATTAATCTTAACAGCCTTGGTTGCTGGCGCGGAGGGCGACTGTCTTATGGTATTAATTGCCGGAAGGGGGAAAACGGCCTAAATTATAATTATTACAAATAAGCTCCGATGCCGAAAAATAATAAATATCGGTATTGACCGGCCGGATCAATAATTCATCCAGGATGATCTCCTGGCCGGTAACGACCAGCTCGACGATATTTTCTTTGCGGAATAGTTGAAAAACATGGGTTACTTTAAGCCAATCACGGTAGACCTCGGTGGAGATCTTGGGATTCAAGGCTTTCTGATCTACCATTTTCGATGATCGATCATATTGCTTGTAATAGATCACCGGGAACCCGGAATGTTTGGGTTCTGCCCTAACCCAAATTGACAACTCCAAATGCAGGGAGTCGCGGCTAAAGTTCATCGGCGCTTTTAGTAACTCAATAGGGCCTTTCTTCCGGTACAAGGCACCCTGACTCCATAGCGGCGCTTCATAGGATTCCTGGTCGAAAGATTGCCCATACACATCTGTGGTGGAGTCGCGGCTATAAAAACCATCCCGTTGAACCCAAAAATCCCGGTTGGCTAAAAATTCGGCTTTATAGGCCCGGATGCTATCGCCAAACGCATCCAGGGGTAGCCTGTAAGCTTTGAACCTTTCCTTTTGCCAAAGGAGATCTGCCTGGCGAAGCAACGCTTTTTCTGCCGGCCATAACTGACTATTTCCGGTTATTAGTAACAATGGCCGCCGGTCGGGAAGCCTTTCCAAAAGCTTTTTTTCAATATATACCGGGCTTAACAACTGGGCTAATTGAAAGGATTGTGATATGGATGTTCGTGATAGCATCCCGTGGATGATGGGCAGGCCGGTTTGATAGCTGCAACTCATGGCGAATGCCGGTGATTCGTGGCCCCGGAGCTGAGAGAGCTTTTCAGATCCGATAAGGAAATAAGGAAATGCCAGGATGGCCTGAAAATCGTCTGCACTTACACCAGCCTTTTCCAGGTTATGCGTAAAATTATCGGCTGTAAAACGGGTAGCTTCTTTGTTCTTTTTAAACAAGCTATGAAAATTCAAATACACCCCGGTTTCAAATATCCATAAGCCCAACAAGAGGGCAAGGCCGGCAAATGCAGGATATTTCCAAAAACCCAGGCTCTGCTGCTTCCGGATAGCGCGAAACATCACGTACAGGAAATAAGCGCTGTAAACGGTGAAAATGTAATAGAAGATCCAGGCAAAACGGCCGATGGAACGGAACTGCTTGATGGCCGGTATCAGATCCGGCAAGGTCTCCGGCCAAAACCGGAAAGGATAGGCCATGGCCAATAACAGGATGCCGAAGCCACACCAAATGCTGGTTTTTAGCGGATCCGGCAATACCGGGCGAAATATCCTCGCAAACCTCAGCCTCCACAAATATCCCCCGATCTTAATGACAGACAGGCACAAAACGGCCGTTCCTGTTAATCCGACATAAGCCAGCCCTTCGAATTCAGGCTGTTTCATGTCCATGATGTTTTTCAGCCCGTCGTATAAAGGCCCGAATGTCGGTAAAAAGACCGACCGCCAGGAAGCAATGAACAGAAAAAAGCCCCAGGGGCCTTCGGGCCTGTCTGTTACGGGATCGGTAAAGGACAACCAGGCTTTAAAAATGATAATGGGAAATAGGGCTATGATCAACCACAGTGAAAATGTTCGAAGGTTTTGGAATTTCAATGGCCCCTGCTGCAAACAATCTACCAAACCATAAGCCGCTACGAAAGCACTGCCGATCAATAAATAATAGGGCTGAATAAAGCCGAATGCAAGGATGACCACTCCCAATAAGACAGCCCAAACCCATGTTTTTTGATCGTGATGGGTTTTTACCAACAGGTACCAGACCAGGGGAACATAGCACATATAGGTCAGAGCATAATGTCCGATAAACCTCGACCATTGAGGGGACAAGAAACCGATGATCAGGGCGATGGGAAAGGCATACCAATCCGGCAGCAGGCATCGCCTCAGGATCAAAAAGAGGAAGAATACACAAGGGACCACACTCAATAGCATCAGCAGATTATAGATCCCGATAGTATTATCGGCGAGTGAGATGATATACCGGTCGATCCACTTCA
>JANQFB010000221.1 GCA_028278085.1 Chitinophagales bacterium | reverse complement strand
GAAGGCAAAGAGGCAATTCTTTGTCATTTTGGGGTAAACCTGCAAAATGACAGTATTGTATGGTCGCAGGGAACGAATAATAGCAATTGCATTACGGTTAATCAAAGCGGTCAGTATTACCTAACCCGAACTACGCCATTTGGTTGTTCAGATCAATCCAATGCTATCAATATTACCGTACATCCCAACCCGGATGCCACGATAAACCCACCGGGGCCAGTTTATGTCTGTGAAGATGAAACAACGATCCTTTCAACCAATGTAGCTAATGTAACTTATTCCTGGTCAACCGGAAGCCAGTCCACGGGTATTGGAGTTAGTGATGGTGGCCTGTATTCGCTAACGGTAACCGATTCAAACGGCTGTCAGGATTTTGATGCTGTGCAGGTGTACCAATTACCCGGCGCAGATTTTACCTATACCCAACCGGCCTGTATAGGTAGTGGGATAGAATTTACGCCCACCTGCTTTGATGATTCGACATTCATCTATAATTGGGTATTCGGACCAAATGCCAATCCATCCATTTCAACCGATCCAAAACCACAAGGTATCGTTTTCAATACTCCCGGACTTCATGAAGTAACACTAAGGATTCAAGCCAATGGAAATGTCTACTTGATAACCAAAGATGTAAACGTCAAAGACGCAGTTTGTTGCAGAAGTTACACCGCAACCATAGGGGTAAAAGGAGATACTACCACCATAACCGGAAACGCTATATTCAACGGTACTTATCAAATCAAAGGGGACCTACGATTTTCCAATGGAACATTTCAGCTTAATCCCGGTACGGTATTCTACATGGAAGGCCACGAGCGGATAACAAAAGACGGATTTGGTACGATCAGCAAAACCGGCAGATATGGCCCATCCATCTTTCTGGAGAACGCAACATTACTCATGAATGATGCCACGATCACGGCAGACTGTGATACGATGTGGGGTGGGATCATCAGCAATCACAGACAAACAACCACACACCCTTATGCCTTAAACGATAACATCATTATCACAGGCAATACAGATAGTTGCGAGATTAGTCATAGTTCAATAGGTATCAGGATAGATGGTGTTCATGATGGGTTTACGATCAGAAAAACCAAGTTTCTAAACAATTACATTGGTATCTATGCTCCAAAGGATTTTAATGCCAGCACCAAGCAGGATTATATTCAGTACAACCGGTTTTATTCCCATCCGGATGTAATGCTGTATCCCTACCATAAAGTAGATAGTTTTCAGCAATATTATACGGGGGTAGCTATAAACTTAAATCACGGCATTAACCTCAATACCTTTGTAGAAGGCAACCGCATCACCAATTGCATGTTTGGCATATTCAGTGGAACAGAAACCAGCCCATTTGATGCCCAGGGTAACACGTTTGAAAATAACTACCTTTCTGGAATATATTTCTTCGGCGTTGGATTTCAACACGGAATCCCGATCATCAAAAACAACTTTTTCTATTACCCGGATGTACCGCTCAACACCGCACAGGTAGCAGATCCGGCAGGAACGATTACCGGTAAGATCAATTTAGCACAGACTACCAATTTCAACACAGGCCGGACGTTTGGTATCGTTGCCCCCGGAGAGTTTTTGATCCGAAACAATTACTTTTTCGGCAATCAACAAAAAGCCCCAGGATTGGATCAAAGAGGCATAGCAGCCTGGACCAGTTGGGGAACGTTTGATATTCAGGAAAACAAATTCTATAACCTGAATATGGGTGTAGCTTCCACAGCCCTTGATGCACAATCCAGCCAGATCAGCAACAATTTGTTTGAAAGCAACCAATATGGTGTGTTTGTTGAATCTTCACCGCTATACACATCCCCCGATGTACAACTCCATTGCAATACCTTTGACCAGGGCGCAGCCGGAGGCGCAGGAGATAGCATACATGGAATTTATATTGACAGTACAGGTTATTTAAATGATCAGGGGGATTGTAATCCCTTAACCCCACTAGAACCGGCCGGCAATAAATTTGTTAGTTCTTCCCTGAATTGGTTTTCTATTTATAATAATGCTTTTTATGCATTGAATTATCATCACTATGTCAATGAGTTGGTTGGAGGATTAGGTGGGTTTCAAATTAATTTATTTCCATGTTCAGATTCTTCTAATTGTGTTGGTACTACCGGAACAGGTAACCTAAAGCTAACTAAAGATGAAATTGGGTGCTATCAAGAAGCGTTACTAAATACGGGACAAATTGAATGCAGTGGATTAACTCAAAACTCCATGATCAACCGGATGATCCGATTTTATCATGAAAACGAATGCTCCGAAGAATATGAAAAAATAACCGAGGCAATGTTAAAGGCTGAAAACCAAACGGCTTACAATGCTTTTGCCTGGCACCTGATAGATTGCAGGGCTAATGACGGTAGAATTAATGAAGCCCTTAGCTGGAAAACAGAAGTTATGGCGAATAACAAAGCGGATGAAGATATGCAGTACCGGGATCAGTTCTATGATACTTACTGGCGGATTAACCATATCACCACAGATGAATCGTACCAGGTAACCGAATCAGATATTAAAACCCTGGAAAACATTGCTCAATCTTCAAGCAGCTTTGCTTTGCCTGCCTGTTACCTGCTATTTCCACTTGCACCTTCAAAGGCGGATTGTTTTCAGGAATTTAGCTCTGGAAAAGAAAAAGAAGGCAAACACGAGATACCAATACAACCCGGCGAAAACAAACTGGCACGAACTTTTATAAAGCCAAACCCGTTTAGCCAGTACACAATCCTTAACTATGACTTGTCGGGTGTTCAGGGTAATGTTACTTTAATGATATGGGATGTTACCGGAAGGTTTGTAAAAAAAGTAAATTTGGAAAAGGATAAAAATAGTATTACTATTTCAGGCAAGTATTGGCAAAACGGAGTGTATATTTATACCATACAAACAGGTAAACAGTTGATTGGAAAGGGTAAAATGGTATTAATCCGATAACTTTATAAATATTGCCATGTAAGGTAATCAAACCTTACATGGCATTAATACTTCAAATGATTAGAGCAACCATTGTCAATATTATCGCATTTGTCGCTTTGATATCGGTTTGCATCGGTCAGGAGCAAGCAGGTTGGATGAAAACTTTTGGCGGATCGGGAGATGATGTGGGAACTGCAATTGTACAATTGGCTGATAGTGGTTATTTGATCGCAGGTTTGACTCATAGCTTCGGTGGAATGGACGATACCTATGTGATCCGAGTCGATGAATCAGGAAATGAATTATTTCAGGTAACATTCTTTCCGGGCAGAAGGGGCATTCCTTACCAAATGGAATTGAACGGTATTGGCAATATTCTGATGGGCGGTGAAATTACCGACACTTTTGGTTTTAACCGGAGAGATATGTATTTGCTGAAATTAGATACAGTAGCCAATATTAAGGAGTTTCGAACTTATGGGTCGGAACATGATGAACGATATGGTGTTTTTCAACAAACAAGCGATAGCGGATTTATTATATCAGGCATGACGAGTAATACCGGCAATGGATACGATGATTTTTATGCTGTAAAGGCCAATGCGATTTGGGATACTTCGTGGACTACAATAATAGGCACAACTTTAGATGAAGTAAATGGTTATCCTTTTCAATTAAAAGGTGGGGGGTATATATTAGTAGGCTTAACCTGGAAACCGATAAGTGATAGTATATATACCTTAGTTGTAAAGATAAAATCAAATGGGGATTCTTGTTGGCTGAGAATTGAACAGGATAAAATAAAGTCTCAACGGTGGGCTATTATGACAAGTGATAACAATATAATCACAACCGGCACTAAATTAGATTCATTGCAGAATCAAGGCATTTATTTAAAGAAATTTGACCAAAACGCTAACCTATTATGGGAAAAAGTATATGGCGGTAGCATGTCCGAAGATTCAAGGCATATATGGGAAACAAAAGAAAAAGGCTTTGTGATATGCGGATTGTCAACCAGTTACGGGATCATTGGAGATGAAGATTTATATTTAGTAAAAACAGATTCAATGGGTAATTTATTATGGCAAAGAACCTACGGCGGGTCTGAATTTGATTATGCTTGGCGAGTCAAACCAACGTTTGATGGTGGTTATATCATTGTAGGGCAAACAGAAAGTTTTGGGGCAGGCAATAAGGATGTTTTTGTGGTAAAAACAGATTCCATCGGCTGCATTTGGTATCCAGGGGCAGATTTTGTGGTCGATACTAACATCATTTTTGAAGATGATACGATCTTTTTCACTGATTCCAGTAAAGTTTTCCCGGAAGATTCTGTCGTTAGCTGGCTTTGGGATTTTGGGGACGGAAGCACGTCTACCCTTACCGATCCCTGGCATATCTTCCGGTTTGCGGATACTTTTAGCGTAGAACTAACGGTTTCGAATTACAATGGATGCAGCCATAGTTCACAACAATCCATAATTGTAAAGGACAAGCCTAACCAAATATCAACGCCGAGTGGACTTAAACATACTGTTAAAGTATACCCTAATCCTTCCATTGGTTTGATTCAAATTGAAGTACCGTCGGATTTGAGGCATCTTAATGGTGTATTTACACTTTTTAATATCGAAGGTCAACGAGTACTGCAAACGACTGTTACCGGCAAACATCGCAATGATATATTGCTTTCCCGAAATGCTTTTTCTGCCGGTACGTATCTGTATAAGCTGGAACTAGACAACCAAATGATTTACACCGGTAAGGTGGAATTAATCAGGTAATATCCACTTTCATTATTTGGGTTATCTCATTAAAACGAGGATGATTAAAAAACAATGCGGGATGATTGTGTAATAATGTGGGGAAATACGGGATAATTATATGAAGGTATTTAAAAGCACAAGTACAACTTTAAATACAGTTGTACCTGTGCTTTTTTCAAGTTAAGCAACCTGTTTTTTGTGTTTGGGATCGACATTTTCCCATTTTTCCATTGCGGCATCCAATACTGGGTTTACAATTTTGGCATAAAATTCCTCTGTTACTCTCACAGTACTATGTCCCAATAACTTTGAAACTACTTCAATTGGTATACCCAAAGTCAAACTAATTACTGCAAAGGTATGACGTGCATTATGAAAGGTAATATGCTTGTTTATTCCTGCTTTTCTCATAATAATCTTTAAGTGATCATTTGTCATGAGGTTACTCTTAACCTGAAATATTTTTCCAAGCGAGTTTGGAGGTATCAATACTTTGGCTCTGTTAATAATTGGTATATAGATTTGTTCGTGGTACTTCTCGGTAAATGTTCTAATCTTATCATTCAGGATCAATGAGGAATCCAAATCCCTAATATCACCAAATCTAAGTCCGGTGAAACAAGAAAAAAGGAAATATCGCAATACATTTTTATTATAGCGGCTCAATCCACTATTATCATCCCAAAACATTGTTTCGAGCAAGTCAATTTCATCACAATTTAGATGCTCTTTAGTTGTTAACTCCTGTGTCGTCTTAATATCACAGTATTCAAAAGGATTGTTCTTGATAATCGCCTCTTTTTTTGCCATATTTAAAAAGGCCTTCAAATCATTTAAGTGTGTATTGACAGTATTAGTTTTGTAATTCCTCTTCAAATAACCATGCCATTCAAGAATAAAGCTATAATCAATTTGGAACAAGCTAAGCGGGTATTTTTGCTTATCCTTGCAATACTGTTCTAGCTTGTTCAATCTGTTAGATTTGACTTTAATTGTTCCTTTTTTATAATCCTTAATTTCCAATATTCGATAAGCATATACAAAATAATCGGTTTTATTGGCTCCTTCATATTCTTTCGTAAATGACCCAATGTCAATAGGACGCTCTTGGAGATCGAATTGAAGAAAAATAGTATTTGCTTTTGTTTTGACTGACTTAATGTGGTCATTTAGCTTTTTAACATACTTCTTACTTCCAGCACTCCTGGTAACTTTCTGACTTTCTTTGTTCCAATGTTTCGGATCAATAGAGTATTTCAAGGTAAACACCTTGATCCTTCGGTTAATGGTTACCCTCAAACATAAGGGACAAGTCCGATCCTTTTTAGGGGCATCTTCTCTTAAAATGACTTTTGCTGTTGCCATAATACAATTTTTTTTAGGTGTTAAACAATTGTTAAACAAAAGTGCCCGCAAGTTGAAAAACCCTTTGCAATAGCTATTAATGTTGTGTTGACAAAACACCATTTTTCAATACTTTCAGAGCGTATTGCAAATTACTTTTCAATAGTTTTCAAAAAGGACTAATTGAGTTAGTTTTAATTGTAGATTTTAACGAAAGTTTTGTTGATGAGTTTATATAAAGAAGATATCGAAAATTCACTCCGGGTATTGGAATCTGGTGGGGTTCTGCTTTACCCAACAGACACGGTTTGGGGCTTGGGATGTGATGCCACTAATGAACAGGCTATCGACCGCATTCATCAGATCAAAAGACAGTCGACAGACAAACCGTTGATCATATTACTGCCGGATAAATCGAGCATGGCAAGATATGTCCGGTCCGTTCCGGATAAAGCCTATGAGATGATCGATGCCGCCGAAAAGCCATTGACCATCATATTGGAACGGGCCTATGGATTGCCTGGCAATCTAACCGGCGGCAAACATACAGTGGCCATCCGTATCATCCGTGAACCCTTTTGCCAGGCCTTATTGCAGTCGTTTGGGAAACCGATCGTATCTACCTCTGCCAATATAACCGGTCAACCGACCCCGGAAAACTTTTCCATGGTAGATCCCCGGATTATCGAGCAAGTGGATCACACGGTTACCTACCGTCAGGATGATCAAACGGTGAGTCCGTCATCAACCATCGTGAAGGTAAATGGGAAAGGGGAAATCCAATATATACGGAAATAGTTTTTTAACTTTGCCGTCTTATTATCCCGTTGATTCAAATCAAAATCCTATATGCCTAAAACGATCAAACAAGCGGTTGAGGATGGCTTAAAAGGCTTCCATATCGGGCAGCGATTGGTGCTTCCCTTCAGATGCCAGATCATCAAATTGATCATCAATGGTGAGATTTTCACCGAAG
>JANQFB010000220.1 GCA_028278085.1 Chitinophagales bacterium | reverse complement strand
GAAGGCAAAGAGGCAATTCTTTGTCATTTTGGGGTAAACCTGCAAAATGACAGTATTGTATGGTCGCAGGGAACGAATAATAGCAATTGCATTACGGTTGATCAAAGCGGTCAGTATTACCTAACCCGAACTACGCCATTCGGTTGTTCAGATCAATCCAATGCGATCAATATTACCGTACATCCCAACCCCGATGCCACGATAAGCCCACCGGGGCCAGTTTATGTCTGTGAAGATGAAACAACGATCCTTTCAGCCAATGTAGCTAATGCAAATTATTCCTGGTCAACCGGAAGCCAATCGACCAGTATTGCAGTTAGTGATAGCGGACTATATTCGCTAACGGTAACCGATTCAAACGGCTGTCAGGATTTTGATGCTGTGCAGGTGTATCAATTACCCGGTGCAGATTTTACCTATACCCAACCGGCCTGTATAGGTAGTGGGATTGACTTTACCCCCACCTGCTTTGATGATTCAACATTCACCTATAATTGGGTATTCGGGCCAAATGCCATGCCATCAATAGCTACCGATCCACAACCACAAGGTATTGTTTTCAATACTACTGGACTGCATGAAGTAACACTAAGGATCCAGGCCAATGGAAATGTCTATGTGGTTAGCAAGGATGTAAACATCAAAAATGCCTCTTGTTGCAGAAGTTACACCGCAACCATAGGGGTTAAAGGAGACACCACCACCATAACGGGAAACGCCATATTCAACGGTACTTATCAAATCAAAGGAGACCTGCGGTTTGCCAATGGTACTTTTCAGCTTAATCCGGGTACGGTATTCTACATGGAAGGCCAGGAGCGGATAATAACTGACGGATTTGGTACGATTAGCAAAACCGGCGAATATGGTCCATCCATCTTTTTGGAAAATGCCACATTGGTCATGAATGACGCTACGATCACGGCTGACTGTGATACAATGTGGGGCGGGATCATCAGCAATCACAGGCAAACGCAAGTACAACTTTATGCCTTAAATGATAACTTCTTTATCGTTGGTAGTACAGATAGTTGTGAGATCAGTCATAGCTCCATAGGTATCCGAATAGATGGAGTACATGATGGGTTTACCATCAGAAAAACAAAGTTCTTGAATAACTACTTTGGCATTTATGCCCCAAAGGATTTTAACCCAAGTACCAAGCAGGATTATATTCAGTATAACCGCTTTTATTCCCATCCTGATTTAATGCTCTATCCCTACAATAAAGTGGATAGTTTTAAGCAATACTATACAGGCGTAGCGATCAATTTAAATCATGGCACTAACCTGAATACCTTTATAGAAGGCAACCGGATTACCAATTGCATGTTCGGTATATTCAGCGGAACGGAAACGAGCCCTTTTGATGCCCAGGGAAACACGTTTGAAAACAACTACCTTGCTGGAATATATTTCTTCGGCGTAGGATTTTTACATGGAATTCCAATCATCAGGAACAACTTTTTCTACTACCCGGATGCACCGCTCAACACCGCACAAGTAGCCGATCCGGCAGGAACAATAGTAGGCAAAATTAATTTAAACCAAATCCATAATTTCAATGCAGGCCGGACATTTGGTATCGTTGCCCCCGGAGAGTTTTTGATCCGAAACAACTATTTCTTCGGCAACCAACAAAAGGCTCCCGGATTAGATCAAAGAGGCATAGCAGCCTGGACCAGTTGGGGAACCTTCGACATTCAGGAAAACAAATTCTACAACCTGAATATGGGCGTAGCTTCCACAGCCCTGGATGCTCAAAGCAGCCAAATTAGCAACAACCTGTTTGAAAGCAACCAATATGGGGTGTTTGTAGAATCCTCTACCAATTACGCTTCCCCCGATGTACAACTCCATTGCAATACCTTTGACCAGGGTACAGCCGGAGGTGCAGGTGATACCATATATGGAATTTACATCGATAGCACCGGCTATTTAAATGATCAGGGGGATTGTGACCCATTAACACCATTGGAACCGGCAGGTAATAAGTATGTTTTTACTTCACCGAATTGGTTTTCTATTGGCCATTTTGCTCTTTATGCGTTGAATTACAACCGCTATATTGATGAAATAGTTGGACAGTCACCATTTGGAATAATTAATTTAATTCCATGTGCAGATTCTTCGAATTGTTTAGGGACTACCGGCACAGGCAACCTAAAATTAATCAAGGATGAAATTGACTGTTATCAAGAAGCCTTGCAACATCCGGGTCAAATTGAATGTGGCGCTTTGTCTGAAAAAACTATGATTAACCGGATGATCCAATTTTATCATGAAAACAAATGCACAGAGGAATTTGAAAAAGTAACCGAGGCGATGCTAAAGGCTAAAAACCAAACGGCTTATAATGCTTTTGCCTGGCATTTAGTTGATTGCAGGGTTAACGAAGGTAGAATTAATGAAGCCCTAAGCTGGAAAACAGAAGTAATGGTGAATAACAAAGCGGATGAAGATATGCAGTACCGGGATCAATTCTATGATACCTACTGGCGGATTAACCATATCACTACCGATGAAGCCTACCAGGTAACCGAATCAGATATTAAATCCCTGGAAAACATTGCTCAATCAACCAGTAGCTTTGCTTTGCCTGCTTGTTACTTACTATTTCCCATTGCTCCTTCAATGGCTGATTGCTTTCAGAAAATTAGCACTGGAAAAGAAAAAGAAGGCAAACGCGAAATACCAATACAACCCGGAGAAAACAAACTGGCACGAACTTTTATAAAGCCAAACCCGTTTAGCCAGTACACAACCCTTAACTATGACTTGTCGGGTGTTCCGGGTAATTTTACCTTAATGATATGGGATGTTACCGGAAGGTTTGTAAAAAAAGTAAATTTGGAAAAG
>JANQFB010000156.1 GCA_028278085.1 Chitinophagales bacterium | reverse complement strand
AAAAGGTTGTAAGACAGCATGTAATCAATACCATTGTACTCACCATACCGGGCATGGGTGCGGGGGCCATTGAGCGCTTTCGATGGGGTATAGAATCGGTTATAATACTGCCAACCCTTTACCGGTGTGCAATCGGCATCTTTGAAAGGCCGGCTGCCATCGGCGGAAACATAGGTCTTATCGAAGTAGCAAGGGCCGTTTTCAGGAGCTGAATCGAGCAGATCCACCCAATACGACCGGAAAAATACCGGGCTTTCCACCTGGTATAAGGCGCTGTGCAAGAGGTCGAAGATCTGCATGTCCGTATAATAGGCATTTTGTGCCAGGTTGTTTTTCGACCAGGTGTCGCTGGTGGCAGCCAGTTGAAGGATATTATGAAGATTCACCTCGGTCCAGTCGATGCCGGGTGAAATAGCGTCCTGGTTGATCTGCAGGAACAAGATCTCTTTGCGGTATTCTTTAAAAAAGTCCAGGTTCAGGTATTTTGTCGGTAATGGAATGTGAAAGCTGATCGCATTGCCCGGATCCAGCCGAAATTCCAGGGCGGCAGTTTTCCAGAAAAACCTGCCTACCGTACCCGCATACCAATCCATATAGTTTTTCCCGGTGATAAATTTGGCAGCTTTGACAAAGGCATACATGATCCCGAACTGATGGGCTCCCCGGCACACCAGGTCGTTATTGGGATCTTTCAGGAACCAGCCTTTCGTTTTCATGTAGGTGATGATGCGATCGGTCATAGCCCGGCATTCCCCGATGAAATTCATTTCCCGGTAAACAGTCTGTTCGGGTATGAACCGGGCTATACAGGCCAGGCCGGTCATGATTGCGATCACCTGGTCACCGCTCATAGCCGACTTAACCGGTTCTTTCGGGTTCAGGTTGATAAATCCCAGGTTGATGTTATGACAATGTTCATACACTTCGTCGGAGATACCGGTGCAGTTGGGATCTTTATAACAATTGAACAGGTTTTGACCGGAATACAAGTAATTGTAGCCGGGAAATTTGTTTTTCAGATTCCAGGGAACATCATCCCGGACAAAATAACCATTCACCAGACCGCTATCGCCATAAAGTGTTTCGGCATGCCGGTCAAGCCTATTGAGCGCTTTCATGGCGAAATAGAGGTCCTTTTCCGTGGCTGTTGTCGATTGCCCCTGTCGGTGTAAAACCTCCCATTCCGTGGCCAGTAGTGCCATATACCAACCGAGCATAATGGTAGCATCGGCCCATTCGATTAATCCGTTGCGGACCCATGGGTTTCTCAACTGCATGGGAAGATTGTAACCTGCACAATCCCCATCCGGACAATCCTTATCTTCCCCGGTAGCCAGGAAGCCGGGGTTTTCGGTGGTACCGTCACCCGCCAGCCGCGCCCGGTAGTGCCAGTATTTTTCATCAAGCGTCATTCCGGTCTGGGCCAAAACCGGCAAATAACACAAGAGAACCATTACCCACAATAAGCCTTGCTTGGGCATCATCATACGAATATAAGCATACCGTTTAATCCTTCAAATTACCGGAACAATTCTCCCAGCGGTTGATCAGTACCCGATCAATTCAAGCAATTGCTCACGGAACCGGTTTTTGGGAAGAAAATTGTCTTCGAGGCTTTTGGCGAAGGGCACAGGTGTGTCCAGGCTGGCAGACCTTTTAACCGGCGCATCCAGGAATTCGAATAGGTGTTCGCTAATATAGGCGGATATTTCCGCTCCGATGCCACCGATCAGGGTATCTTCATGTAAAATGATAACTTTCCCGGTTTTTTTGACCGTTTCCCCGATCGCATCGCGGTCAAAAGGCATCAGCGTCCGAAGATCCATCATGTCCGCCTGTACATCAGGCAGATCTTTTAACACTTCCAAAGCCCAGTGTACACCGGTACCATAGGTGATGATGGAAATATCTTCCCCTTCCCGGACCATATTCGCTTTTCCGATCTCCACGGTATAATAATCCTCCGGAACGGCTTCTGTTATGCTCCGGTAGAGGGCTTTGTGTTCGAAGAACATCACGGGATTGGGATCCTCGATGCTGGCCAACAGTAAACCTTTGGCATCTGTTGGTGTAGATGGATAAACCACCTTTAACCCCGGCGTATGAAAGAACCAGGCTTCGTTCGATTGTGAGTGAAACGGACCTGCACCCACGCCGGCACCTGTCGGCATTCTGACCACAACATCGGCACCCTGTCCCCACCGGTAATGGACCTTAGCCAGGTTATTAACGATCTGGTTAAAACCGCAACTGACGAAATCCGCGAACTGCATCTCCACAACGGATTTAAACCCCCGGATCGACAGCCCCAAAGCCGTACCGATAACGGCCGATTCGCAAAGGGGTGTGTTGCGAACCCTTTCCCGGCCAAAAGCCTTTACAAATCCTTGGGTTACCTTAAAAACGCCCCCATACTCCGCGATATCCTGACCCATGACGATCAACTGATCGAATTTTTCCATCCCTGCTCTCAGTCCTTCCGACACAGCATCCACAAACCTCTTTTCCGTTTTAGACCCCGATCCGGGAGCTGTTATAGTGGGGGTGTGAGGAACATAAACGTCATGCAGTTCGGATGATGTATCCGCTTCAATATCCGGGCTGGCAAAAGCCAGGTCAAGCGCGGAATCGATCTCGATCTTTATATCCTGCCTGATGGAGTCGATCAACTCATCTGTTAATATGTTTTCGGCACGGAGAAAATGTTCATAATTCAGCACCGGATCTTTTTTGGCCCACTCGTCCATGAGTTGTTGGGGAACGTATTTTGTTCCGGAGGCTTCTTCATGGCCTCTCATCCGGAAGGTCATGCATTCCACCAATACCGGCCTCGGTTTTTTGCGGATGGAAGTGACCAGGGTATTCAGGGTATCGTATACTTCAAGCAGGTTATTGCCGTCGATCTGATGAGCTTCCATGCCATAGCCCTTGCCTTTATCGACCAAATGCTCGCAAATAAATTGTTCATTTTTGGGCGTGGACAGTCCGTAGCCGTTATTTTCGATCAAAAAGATCACCGGCAGATTCCAAACGGCTGCGACATTCAGGGATTCATGAAAATCGCCTTCGCTGGTGCCGCCTTCTCCGGTGAAAACCAAGGTGGCTTTATTTTCTTTCTTCAGGATATGAGCTAATGCAATACCGTCGGCAACACCCATTTGTGGCCCGAGATGAGAGATCATGCCAACGATATGGTGCTCGATATCGCCAAAATGAAAAGAGCGGTCCCGGCCTTTGGTATAGCCGCCGTATTTTCCCTGAAACTGGAGGAAAAGCCTTTCGAGGGGAACTTGCCTGGAGGTAAATACACCGAGGTTCCGGTGCATCGGCAGAATGAACTCATCTTTTGCCATGGCCAGGGTCGCACCGACGGCTATGGCTTCCTGACCGATGCCTGAAAACCATTTGCTGATCTTACCTTGTCGCAGCAATAGCAGCATTTTTTCCTCTATCATCCTGGGCTTAAGCAACGACCTGTACAACTTTAACAGTTGCTTGTCGCTATGCTTTTTCCGGTTATAGGATATCATCATTAAAGCCTCATCCGATAATTCTGTCATGTTGATATTTTTATTGCTCCATGTATACGATCCCTGACCAATGTGGGTTCTAGGCTTTGTTTCCGGACCTCCATTGCTGGTTAAACGATCGACTGGGGAAATCAGGTAAAGCCCTCCGGTTGCCCCAGGAATTTTTGAACAAATATTGAAATACGCTTTGTTTTAACTTTTGATTGCTCATATTCAACAGTTTCCGGTTCAGCATGCCCTTTTTCCACCAATAAAATCCCCAACGCTCGTATTTTGGGGCCATGCCATTCTTCACCGAGTCTCTTCTGTTATAGACCAGGAGGTTGTGTATATTAATTTTGACCGGACAGGTTTCGGTACAATTGCCGCATAAAGAGGAGGCAAAACTCAGGTGCTTGAAATTCTCCATGCCCCGGAAATGAGGGGAAATAACCGATCCGATCGGCCCGCTGTAGGTTGTGTTATAGGTATGCCC
>JANQFB010000192.1 GCA_028278085.1 Chitinophagales bacterium | reverse complement strand
GCGAAGCCTTTAGAACAGGACGGGCAGCTATTGATAACGAAGATTATACGACCCGGGATGCACAGGTAACTATCATCTACAACGAGTGGGAAAAAGTAGTGGCCGGTACAGCCATTCACTACCTGAATGAAGCGAAGTCCAATATAGCAGATCCTACCAAGAAAAATCATGTGCTTTCCGAAGCGTGGACTTTCTTAAACGGATTGAGATATGGACAAAATGCCATTTCAGGCGCCGGCATGTCGGCTGCTGATATTGATACGGCATTAGGACATATAGGTATGGACTTTGGCACTGTAACCATTAGCGATATCAATGCCGCTATCGATCTGATCGCAACTAAAACAGGTTTGGAAGATGTTAAAGCAAGCTTATAAGGGGGTGGCCGTTATCCTGACGCTGTCGCTGGTTTTTGGCTGCAAAAAGGAAAAGGGCGAACCACCGCCGAATGATCAGTTAGCCGATAATTATGACCGGCAGCCCATGTTATCCAACTTAGCGGATAACTACATCATACCGGCCTATAGTGCCTATCAAACAGCCACCAACGACCTTAAAGCGAAAGCTACAGACTTCAATGCTGCACTCACCGGTGCGGCATTGGATTCTTTAAGGGATCAATGGGAGCAGGCGCTGCTGGTTTGGCAAGATGTCGCATTTTTAGAGCTTGGACCGGCGGCCAATATCAGCCTGAGGAGTCAAACGAATGTATATCCCGTCGACACCACGGAAATTCTTTCCAATATCCAATCAGGCGCGTACGATCTCGAACTACCGGAAAACTTTGATGCAAAAGGTTTTCAGGCCATTGACTATTTAATTAATGGTATAGCCGGCCCGGATGATAGTATTGTAAGCTTATATGCCGGCTCACCTGCTACACAAAACTATTTGCAGGCGGTCACCGATGAGCTGGCGGATAACGCCAACAGTATCCTAAGCTCCTGGCAAGGAGATTATTCAACGTCTTTTATCGACAACAGCGCCAGTAATGCCATCGGAAGTTCCGTCAGTGACCTGGTCAATGCGTTGAATCTGCACTACGAAACCTATATCAGAAAGGGAAAAGTAGGCCTTCCGGCCGGTGTGTTCAATGGTTTCTCGGAAACTCCCTTACCAACGCATGTGGAAGCCTTGTACTTTGGTCGATCCTTACCATTCCTGCACCGGTCGCTCGATGCGATCCGGCAGTTCTTGAACGGTGAAAACTATACCAGCCAGGAAAATGGCGAAGGGCTGGATGATTACATGCGTCATGTTAAGGCAACCACCGGCGGACAACCGCTAGAGGAGGTTATTGATAATCAATTTGATGACATCAGAACAAAACTAGCCACGGTCAATGATCCGCTTGCCGAGGCTGTGGTGTCCGACAACGCGACTGTACGGTCCCTGTATGAGGAACTTCAAGAAATGGTGGCCATGCTTAAAGTGACCATGACCAATGCCCTGGATGTATCTATTACTTACCAGGATACGGATGGTGACTGATTGGCCGATAACAACTAAGAATTTTGCAGTTATGGCGTAACATATACATTGGAATAGGATTAAGCATCTTCTTTCCACTTTTATTATCAGCCCAGGGTATGATAGAGGGCAGGGTTTATTCCGAAATGGATAATGAGGCCCTTCCTTATTGTTACGTCTACCTTGACAATCAAAAATATGCAACCCAAACCGATGAACAGGGTTATTTTCGCATAGGTCCGCTTCCGTATGGGGATTATACACTTTCCTTTCAATACCTCGGTTATGAATTAAAGACCGAGCAGGTTCAATTATCCCAGCCTAAGATCATGTTATCCATCAGGATGACGAACAAAGCACAACAGCTCGATCCGGTTAATGTCGAGGCTGAAAAAGACGGCTTGGGCGCCCTACAAAGGATGCGTGCCATAGAAGGCGTTTTCATATGTGAGGGAAAGAAGAACGAGGTCATTCAATTATCAGCCATTCATGCGAACAAGGCTGTCAACCCCGGAAGGCAGATCTATTCCCGTATACCCGGGTTGAATATCTGGGAAAGCGATGGTAGCGGCATCCAGTTAGGTATCGGGGGCCGGGGATTAAGTCCAAACCGGACATCGAACTTCAACACGCGCCAAAATGGCTATGACATCAGCGCCGATGCTTTGGGATATCCGGAGAGTTATTATACACCTCCTGCCGAAGCCTTAAAGGAAATTCAATTGATCCGGGGCGCTGCCTCCCTGCAATTCGGAACACAATTTGGCGGTTTGCTGAATTTTATGATCAAAGACGGACCGGAAGATAAAGAGCTGGAAGCTATTGCCCGGCATACCGTGGGTTCGTTCAACCTTCATAGCTCCTTTCTCAGCCTTGGCTGGAACAAAAAAGGCTGGAAAGGATACAGTTATTTTCAGCGCAAAACAGGTGAGGAATGGCGTCCGAACTCCAGGTTCCGGCTGTATTCGGGTGGCATTCATAGCACCAAGGAAATTTCCAAAAAAGCAGTATGGATCGTAGAATATACCAAACAATACTACCTGGCCAAACAGCCTGGCGGATTGACCGATAGGGAGTTTATCGAAGATCCGTATCGATCGAACCGGGCGCGCAACTGGTTCGAAGTGGACTGGAACCTGGCAGCTACCTCCCTCCAGTATGACCTTTCTTCCCTATCTACCCTTAAAACACAATTCTTCGGATTATTAGCTCATCGACATGCATTGGGTATCCTGGGAAACATCAGCCGGCCCGATAATCCTAATGAACAACGGGATCTGATTTCAGGGAAATTCAAAAACTGGGGGAATGAAACACGGTTTTTGCATCGTTATATGGTCAGGGATAAAATATGGGCTTTATTACTCGGAGCACGCTATTACCAGGGATATAACCTGAGCTCCCAGGGTGATGCCGATACCACTGCTGCAGCGAACTTTGTCTATGTAGACGAAGAAAATTCCAGGTATGAATTTCCCAGCAGGAATATGGCATTATTCGGGGAGAATATCTTCCGGATCAACAACCGGTTCAGCATTACCCCCGGAGCACGATTGGAATACATTCATACCCGCGCGGAAGGGAGGTACCCCGAAGAAATTACGGATCTGGCCGGGAATGTCGTTTTTGACACCACTTTCTTCGAAACCAGGCAAAATGAGCGATCATTCCTGATCGGCGGTATCGGGTTGAAGTATAAATGGCACCCGGAAATGGATGTATATGCTAATTTTTCGCAAAACTACCGGAGTATCAACTTCACGGATATGCAGATCCAAAACAGTAATTTCAGGATTGATCCGGAACTAAAGGACGAAACAGGATTTAATGTGGATGCAGGCTTGAGAGGAAGTATCTCGCGAAAACTCAATTATGATATTTCCGGCTTTGTGCTTTCCTACGACAACCGGATCGGTGAGATTGACAGGGTTGATGAAAACACCCTTATTCCTTATCGCTACCGGACCAATGTAGCGCGTGCCATCATAAAAGGGATCGAGACCATCGTTGAATTCGACTGGTGGCGAACCTTTATCGCGGATAGCAGTCATTTCTCCCTCAGCACTTTTATCAATGGCTCTTATATCGATGGGCGTTATGTCGATTCGGATAAACCTGCCATTGAAGGCAAAAAAGTAGAATCCGTTCCCCCGCTCAATGTTAAAGCAGGCCTGAATTTTTCCTATAAAAACTTTTCCATTAGCTATCAATATTCCTATGTAAGCGAGCATTTTAGCGATGCCACCAATGCGGGTAAAGATATCCATGGCAATATGATCTATATTCCCAATGCCATCGTAGGGGTGATCCCGGCTTATCACATCATGGATGTGGGTATGAAGCTAACCATCAAACGTTTTCAGTTGGAAGCTGGCATTAACAATATAGGCAACAAAGTCTATTTTACCCGGAGAGCCACCGGTTACCCGGGGCCGGGTATTATTCCATCCCCCATCCGGAACTATTATGTTACCCTTCAGTTAAAAATTTAGGACAGGTTAGTCCTGGAAGTTATTCCGGATAGCTTTCCCATTATGATGACAGTTCAATTACGCAAAGTGGCACGGTAATCATTGGCACCCGGCGAAGGACTAAACTTATCTTACTGGATAATAATTTTGGCAGAAGCAATAATGCTATGCTCCTGTGTGAGCTGGATAAAGAATAATCCGGCAGGCAGATCATCCCGGTTTAATGTAATGGTCTTATCCGAAAGATTATTGAGTTCTTTTACTGCTTGTCCGGAGGAGTTGTAAACAGTCAAAGTAGCTGCTTGTAAAAGATGATCTGAAAGAAGCAGCGTTGTTTCAGATGAGAATGGATTGGGGTAAACGGTAAATGAAATCGACTCTTTGCTAGTCACCATTTCCCCGGTTGAAACCATGCAATCCTTATTCACCTTTAAAATAACCGCTCGATTTAATCCCGAATCTGTTCCATCTTCAGCAGTGGTCGTATTGCCCGAAAGATAGATATAACCGTTTTCATCCTGGTCAATAGATGTTGTCACTCCGTCTATTCCCAATCCACCCCAAAGGCGCTGACAAACTACATCGCCCGAATCTTTGTTTAGTTTAATTAGCAGCGTATTGTCCAGGCCACCTGCTGCTGAGTCCACGTAACTTTTGGTCGAGACACCCAAGTAAATATGTTCATCATCAACTTCGAGGCCACGTGCATATTCCGTTTTCGGACCACCATATAATTGCGTCCAAATTAAAGTCCCACCCATGGTATACTTTTGAACAAAAACCTGGGTCTCCAGGCCGAAGGGAAAGCCTAAAGGGCCGAGATAAGTCGTTGTAAACCCTAACACATAAATATGGCTACCATCAGATTTCAAGTTGAAAGCATTATCACACCCCGTTCCATTTCCTGTGTATAATTTCATCCATAATGAATCACCCTGGGGATTGAACTTGATCAGGTATGAATCGCCCTCATCATAAATGTTCGACCCCATCGGGCCACCGGTTTGACCGCAGATATAAACACCCGTTGAATCCGCATAAATATGGCCGTCTGTTGTGTTCTGGGTACCGGGTTGTCCGTATTCTATATCCCAAAGAAGCGCATCGGACCAAGGTTTGAGCGAGTCCAGTTTATTAAGGTCAAATTTCTTAATATGTGCGTCCGCTGTCACCAAACCTGAAGCAGCGCTATAGTGGGAAACGTACAAATTGTGATCCACAATGGCCAGTCCGTTGACCTCATGATGCCCCTCGTTAATTTTATCTCCCCAATATTCCGACCAGATCAAGTTGCCGTCCAGATCCCACTTTTGAATAAGAGATGCATTCATGCTATCAATTGAAACCGCTCCACCGAGGTAGAGGTAATCACCATGGCCAAGAATAACCGAACCTGCAGCTCCATGCCCATACGTTCCGGTATATCCCTCCCAGGTCTTCTGCCAGACCGTATCACCATCCAAGGTGTAAGCATTAAGCACCAGAGGCGCTGTTCTGGTCCAAAAATTATCCATTTTTATCCCTGTCGCGTAAACGATGTCTCTATAAACATGGACATCCCAGGCATTGTTAGCGCTACCCTTGATAATCGCATCACCTTGCCAATCATTCACCCAAACAGGCCTCAGTGAGTCAATTTGTGCTTTTACCGGTTGAATGTAAAGCCCCACGTTGAATACACAAATCAGGACCCTGAAAAGTATTCGTTTCGTTAATTGTGCTGAATCCATCTTGTTTTTGGAGTTGCTTTAATAGAGAAATACGAACGATCTGTCGTATCTATTCCTAAAAATACTAAAACTGCCACCGCTCACCGGTGAAAAGATGTCGTACTCCATTACCGGATGATCTGCACCGACCTGTATGCCCGGTACCTTCCATTTTTTAGTTGCATAAAATACACGCCAGCAGGTAGATCTTGCAAATCAATCACTATCGAATTGGGAGCAGTCCGGTTTATTTCACCAAAAATTTTTACTGCCCGACCCATGAAATCGAACATTTGGATCTCAGCGCCTTTTAAATCGGAGCTGGCTTGTATTCGGATGATGTCATCTGCAGGGTTAGGGTAGAGGTGAAGTAAATTTTCTCTGGTGCTTTCAACAATCCCTCCGATGATTACTTCCACGGCATCAGATATATCAAAGCAATCATTGCTATCCGTGATCTTGACGGTGTAAGAACCGTTTTGAGAAGCAGTATAAACCTTCCCTGTGGTGCCATTGATAGGGATTCCATCGAGGTACCATTGATATACAACAGCGTCGTTTGCTGTTAAAACCGATCCGTTTTGTGTAATTATTGCAACCGGCAAGCTGTGTACGGATGTATTGGCGATGGCCGTGTCGGAGCAGCCATTGGCATCTGTAAACCCATATGCTATCGAATGCTGGCCTGGTCCTGCAGCTTTCGGATCAAAAGTGTCATTGGTCATACCCGGCCCGCTAAAGATGCCTCCGGGCGGGATGCCGTTCAATGTGACCAGGGTATCGTCTTCACAATAATCGGTATCGAGCCAGGTAATTATGGGTGTGGGTAGCGCATAAACTTCCACACTTTGCGTTTCTGCTCCTGAACAGGAATTGGTATCGGAATAGGTGTAAGTAACTTCATGCGTTCCTGGCCCTGCTAAGGGTGGATCGAAATTGTTGCCTGATACGCCCGGCCCGCTGAAGGTGCCGCCGGCCGGAGTTCCGGATAAAGGAACGGGGCCATCATTAGCGCAATAATCTGCTGCCAAACTGGTAAACGATGCCGTTGGATTTGGATGTACGGCCACTACCTGCCCGGTATCGTTGGTGCACCCGTTGCCATTGGTAAAAGTATATATTATGGTATGGATTCCAAGCCCTGCCAAAGCGGGGTCGAAGTTGCTGCCGTTGACTCCCGGTCCGCTGAAGGTACCGCCTGCAGGAGATCCGGTGAGGGCAATAGGCCCGTCGCCGAGGCAATGAGAAGTCGACAAGCCGGCAAATGAAACACCGGGCAACGGATGTACGGTGGTTTGCCCGGTAAAGCTGTTGGTGCAATTGTTCGTATCGGTGTAAGCGTAGGTAATGGCATGAAGGCCTGGCCCGGCAACAGCAGGGTCGAAAATGCTGTCCACTGTAATGCTTCCGGAAAATGCACCGCCCGCGGGTAAGCCGGTTAAAGTATCCGGGGCATCGTTTTCGCAATGCACAATAGACAGGCCTGAAAATGTCGGCAAAGGCAAGCCGTTTACCTGGACATTGCTGTCGGCCCTATCCGTGCACCCGTTGTTATCGGTGTAAGCATAGGTAATGGTGTGTGTGCCTACACCGGCCAAAGCCGGGTTGAAGATGCTATCGGTCATCCCGTTCCCGGTAAAAGTCCCGCCAACCGGCATCCCGGAGATCGAATCCAACGGGCTGTTTGAACAATATTCCGGTTCCAGTTCGTTGATCGAAACTGCAGGTAAAGGGTGCACGACAACTGTTAAACTGCTGTCTGCGCTGCATCCGTTCCCGTCCGTATAACGATAGGTGATCACATGCATTCCGGTGCCAGCAGCTTGAACATAAAAACTATCGGCATTGATCCCCGGCCCGTTAAAAGTCACGCCCGGCGGATTCCCGGTCAACCCTATCACCGAATCCGAAAGGCAATAGGGCCCGGCCAATCCGCTTAAGCTCACAACGGGAACCGTATCCACGGTAATGGTAACACTTGCCGTATCTGTACAAGTCGAACCTGTTGATACGGTAACGGTATAAGTGGTCGTGGAATCCGGAAAAGCCATTGGATTAGCCATATTATCCGCGCTCAATCCGGCAGAAGGACTCCAAGTATAATTGGTTCCGCCGGTTGCTGACAAAGCTGTTGTATCGCCGGCACATATATTTTGATCGTTACTTACGCCTGCTACAGGGGCCTGTACTGTCTGTACATTGATCACAGTGGTATCGCAATATCCTCCTTCGCATACGATCAATTGCAAAGAACGAGTACCTGTTGAATCCCAATCGACAGTTGCCCTATACGTATTCCACCCATCGGTAATGGTACCGCCTGTTATAGTCCAATTATAATTGTAACAGGGAATATAATGCGTGAGGTAAACCAGGCCATTCAGCTCGGTTTCACAAATATTGATGTGACCGTTTATTTGAAAATCATAAATACCAGTTTGTGGCTTATCGAGGATCCGGGCTAAGTAAATATCATCGTCCCAACGGTTGGGTAGCGTATCGCTGCCGATGTGCAGGGTAGCACCATGCCAGGTTCCGAAGGTGATAATGTTGTCGAAATTATCCACACTGATATTAATACCATAATCCCGGTGTGGCCCCCCGGCATGTTGTGCCCAAACAGGGTTGCCCGCCGTATCGTATTTGAGGAAAATCATATCCCAACTGCCTTTGCCCTCGATCGTACAACCGGTAATGTCCGTGTTGTTTCCAAGCCAGCCGGCCACATACAGATTACCTTCGGCATCTTTTGCCAACCCATCTCCCACTTCCGACCAGGTATTCCCGTACCTTCTGGCCCACCGTACGGATCCGTTGGGATCGAATTTTGCCAGGTATATATCCCGGTTGCCCCAACTGCTCAGGTTAGTACCGCCTATGGTAATGGTGTTGAAAAACGATCCGGTTGTATAAATAAAACCATCATCCCCCACTAAAATATCGCCTGCCAGCTCGTGCGTGGATCCGCCGATATGCTCGGCCCATAAAAACTGGCCGTTATTATTAAATTTGGCTACCATGGCATCTGCCCAACCATTGTTTCCCAGCATATTTCCGCCGACAGTAATCGGGCCTTTATAGGTAGCGCTGATATAGATATTCCCCATGGTATCCATATCCATGTCGTCAAAGTATTTATCACCCGTTCCACCTCCGGCATTAATGAGCCAGATGATATCTCCATTGGAATCGGCTTTAGCAAGGAACAGGTCCTCGTCGCCGAGGCTGATCAGGGTATCTTGTCCGATGGTTAGGGTATCTTCGAATGAACCGCCTATGTAAACGTTAAGAGAATCATCCACATGTATCCGGGTACCTTCCTGGATATTGTCACCGCTACCCGTTTTTACCCATAACAGATTGCCGGAAGGGTCGAGCTTGGCATAAAAAGCATCCCAAAATCCACTGGATGTTGTAGGCAAAACCGTACCGAACAAGTTAAAGCCGGTTCTGTAGGCCCCGGTAATATAAATATTGCCATTCTTGTCCAAAGCGATCCCGTGGCCCACGTCATATTGTGGTCCGGTAGCCGTATGCATCCATTTCTTATTTCCCGCCGAATCGTATTTTGCGATATAAACATCATAGTTGCCTTCATGTGCATGCATACCTCCGTCGAAGTAAAGCGTTTGGTCCGTTGTTCCAGGGACAAAAGCTCCATAGGAACCGATGATAAAAATATTGCCATTTTCATCAATGGCCATATCGTTCGCCTGCTCACGGCCTTCGCTACCTCCATAGCGGATCCAGTCCCAGGTTTGCGCTTGGGTGGGGATGACCAATCCGGATAAGACCTGGAGCCATGCCAGCGTGATGAGTGGCAGAATTGTTTTCCTATAATGCCTGTTTTGGCAAACTACCGAGCATTTTCCCATCCGTAAATATAAGGAAAATATCAAATGTAGTATCAATCCACCGGGTATTCGACATTTTGCATTTATTTCACTGGTCTGAGGCCCTCCTTCAAAGGTTTTAAGCAGGTAAGTAAAATTCCGGTAATGGTTCAATGATGCACCACCAGGAATAGAATGAAATTCTGGTCCAAATGGAAATATCAGAATTTAATAATTCAATTAAAACCGATTAAGTTTAACATTTTTTAGGGGTTCTATTGACCCAATCAGTCAGTCACTACCGACCATTTTCCAAGTAAAATTACAAATTTACAAGTGCTATTTCAGAGGCTTTTTGCGGGCACCCGGAATATTCAATATTTCAATTACTGATTTTCGAGGTATTATCCGGTAGGTAATAATGGTGTATTTATTTAAGGGGCCTCTGTAGGTATATTTTTGTTTTCTACTGGCTTTTTCAAGAACTTCCGGATATTGCTGCAAATTCTTTAAGAAGTTGTCGGTTTCGTGTACTACTGATTTGACTTCTCTTTCTGCAAACTCACTTTGTAGTCGGCAACTTCAGGACAAGCTTCTCGCCCCTGTTTTTGGCCCCAGGGTAAAAAAAGCCCGGATTTTCCGGGCTTTGGATCACTTCGTGAACCCAATGGTACAAATATCTAACCTTTTATTGCCAGATTTTCAGAAAGCTGCAAAAATGGCAGGCGGTCTTGTGATACCATAATACGATTATCACAAAACCATATACACCTAGTAACTCATACCTGTTAAAAAGTTGATATGGATTTTGTGTGGAACAATAAGGCAGGGGGAAAGTAACTAATCATGTGGTAATTTACCTTCTCCATTTTTCGGTTTTCCCAGATTAGCTTTCAACCGTTCAATCCACTTATCGCAATGTTCGGCCATGATATCCACATCTTCGGGCAGGACAAATCTCTGCAAGTGCAAACGAAATTGATTCAAGTATATTTATGGAGAGTTAGTTATCTCCCTACAAGAAGACAAGATGGTAAAGCAGCTTTATAAGTTGTTTGATTTTTACGTGGAGCGATTTTAATATCCCAATATTAGAATTACGAATTTCATTGGAAAAGCTGATGAAGGAACATTGGACTCGTATACCCAGGGTATAGATTTAAAATCTTTGATTGAATTAAGCCTATTGGTTCAGGCTTACTAGAATGTATCTTTGCTCAATTCTATCTCTTTTTTCAGCCCCGGAGATGAAAACAAGAGAACCCTTGACTATTTTGATAATGTAAACAGGTCACGATATTTGGGTATACTAGTACCAGGTTTCGTCAATAATTTCAGAACCAAGTTGTATTCCTTTGTAACATATAAGGAGCTTATAGGGGTGTTTTTTCAATTTTCGTTTAGCAAAGGAATCTTGGCTTCTGAAAAATTGATTGACTGTTTTATCAATAACCACCTCATCCTCTATAGACTCCCTGTCCAAGGAATGTCCGCGCAGGCCGATCACGAGGGTATCGCTCCTATTATTAGATAACCTTCTTACAAGGTAGGTAGAAATCTCAATGCTATCAATCCTAATATCTGGTTTTGGTATTCTATTTTTCAAGTCAAATTTGTATTTAAGCAATCCTTTGTCAATGTGGGTAACTGAAAAATTATGAACATATAGATTACTTTTAAACTTATCAGCTTGCATTTTTATAAATCTCTCCTTGGCAACCGAAATCATTTTACTCTCTTTCGTATTTATTTTGTGTTCCGGTTCTAATTCATTTGATATTGGTTGATGATTGTCAGTATCAAGCATAACAGTTTCAGTATAATCGGTAACAATACTGTCCCTTGTTGGTAGTTGATTATTAGAAGTTTTGTTTACATCCCCTAGGCTATTGTAATTTGATTCTATAGAGGGATCTTTGCTTTGATTGCTTATTGCATTTACCCCGCCGGTATTGTTTTTTATTATAACTGGGCTTTGAGGAATATTTGTGGTTAATGTATCAATTGAGGGGATGTTTTTGTTTGAAGGGGTACTAAATAGAAATATGGAATTGAATCCATTTAACAAAGCGTGATATCCTTTTGAGGGCAGATTTGGATATATAAATGATATAGCGATGAGTGTAATGGGTGGTGCTGCAATCCACCTAAGTATAGTTTTCCCTAGCTCTTTTTGCTTATTGGTCTTTGCAACATTTTCTGCACTTTCTTGCTCGATACGAGCAACTTCAACTTTTTCCTCCTTCTCAATTTTTCTAATCTTTATTTCGTGTCTTCGATTTAGAGTTTTCTGATTTTTTAAATAAGTATAAGCATCCTTCCTCACATTCTGATCTTCCGATGTCAGTAAATCTTTAAGGCTATCTTCGTTATCAATAATCGAGAAAGGCAAAACGAATGAAGATTTATGCGGTGTATTAAACTCAAAACCACATAATAAAGTTACGCATTTCAATAATAAATTCCAATATATTTCGTTTCGAGGCGCATTTGTTCCATGAACAATAATGAAATTCTGTAATTAGATTCAATTATATTTGAAGAATTGTGATTGCAATCCTTTACGCTTATTTAGAAAAATTTGCCCATCTTCGCCAGTCAAACACCAAGCATGGCAAAGCGCCGCACAAACCTGTACTTCTAATATCCATCATTGAGCTGATCATGGCTTATATCGATCCTATGAGATTAGGATAACTCCGGAGCTTGTTGCCCTCTTTCTCGAAAATTGGAAGGTGTTTGTGATTTGATTTGTAGCTAGTTTCAAATCAGGACAAGAAAAGTCCTGCCTAAATAATCAGGATCTATTAACGTTGCAACCAGTTTTGTTCTTATGAGAATGGACCTGAGTGGCTAGTATATTTAACCGTTAGTTTAGATTTTAGTATTTAAACCAATTCATCACCATCATCAATTTTTCTTTTTTGCTTCTTTTTTCTTTTGTTGATTAGTGTGAATTTGTTGATAACACAGTACCATAAACTCCCCTATGCTGCGGTAACCTATGCTATTTAATGGGCAGAACCCAAATTATGTTTTAGGTACAGCATAGTTCTTGAGCAAAACCAGAGAGTAATTATGGCAAAACCCAGTATCACGGTTATGGCTGCTCAATTCCGGGAGCTTATGATACCTAAATACTAATGCTATGCTAATTTACGGAATTGACATTTCTAAAGGGTATCTCGATCTCTTTAGCCATAATCAAGATGATGACAAGTCATTCACTAAACGAATCAAAAACAAACAAGGTCCGATCACCCGGTTCCTGGAAAGCATTCCTGATGATGCCATCCTTTGTGCTGAACATACCGGTATCTATGGAAACCTGCTGGTTCAATTGACCACTTGCATCAATATTAAGATCGCCTTAGTTCAACCATTTACCATCAAAAAAAGCATGGGTGCCCCCAAAGGAAAATCTGATCGTATTGATGCACAACGCATCTGGGAGTATGCCACCAGGTTCACTGATAAACTTCAATTCTGCTCTCCTGAAAACCCGGCTTTACATACACTCAGAGAACTGGTTAATCTTAGAAATCAATTGGTCAAACAACGCAAAATGCTCAGAACGGCCCTGGTTGCCAACGAAAACAAAGTAATGCTTTCTGTCGCATGCTACCATACCACTTTGCAAACCACTGAATTCCTCACACAACAGATCAAAGCTGTGGAAAATCAGATCATGGAACTAATTAACAGCGAAGATGAGCTAAGAAAAACATATCTACTTGTCACAAGTATTAAAGGTGTAGGACTGGTCACTGCTGCCGAATTAATGCTGATCAGTGATAACTTCTCTAAAATTGACAGTGCCCGAAAAGCTGCTGCCTATGCAGGAGTGTGTCCATATTTTAATGAAAGCGGCTCCATTAAACAAAAACCCAAAGTACATCCCAGAAGCGATAAACGATTGAAAACACTGCTATACCTTGCAGCTGTAACAGTGTGCAACAGCAACAAAGATTTTAAACTCTATAAACAAAGAAAAATGGCAGAAGGAAAACATTATTTCCTGGTCATGAACAACATTGCTAACAAACTACTCAGGCTGATTTATGCCGTCCTGAGATCTGGGGTGCCCTATGATCCGATGTATGTTCGTTCAGATCCAAGATTAACTGAGAAAACTTGTTGATGATTTATTTGGTTTTATCAGAGTAAACATTATTTTGATTTTGAATGGATATTTTATGTCTGATTAATTACCTTGTGATGACTAGTTTTTTGACCTGTTTACATTTTTTATAGGTAACAACTATGTAATAAATTCCAGCCTCTAAAGTTGAAATATCTATTTCTGAAAGTTCGGAACTTTTTATTTCTGTGCTTATTAGCTGCTCTAATGTGTTAAAAATTTGAATTTCGAAAATTGCATTTGCATCGAACGGAAGAATGTCTAGCATAATATGATAACTTGCAGGATTAGGAAAAATGCTACAAATTTCGTTCTTCTGCGAATCTTTTGCCATTATTGCAATTGCCTGTGAATAGTCGTATTGCCCATCAAAATCAATTTTTTTCAATCGGTAATAATTTATCCCAATATTAGGTTTTTCATGTATGAATTGGTATTCCTGTTGTAGATGAGAATTTCCACTGCTATTCAATCTGCCTATTTCTATGAAATCTAAGGCATTTATACTGTGTTGTATTATGAAATATTTATTGTTTGATTCTGATGAAGTTAGCCATTTCAATTTGTTTATGGTCCCATCATTGATCCCTTCAAAGGAGAGTAGTTCTATCGGAAGAATGGTTCCATTACATGAAAATTCTGTAATTTGAGGTGAAGTATAATAATTATTCAATCCTTCATTTCCTAACTGGCCAAATTCGTTGTATCCACACCCAGCTATTAAACTATCTCTGGAAATAAACAATGAATGATCATAACCTGCTGCAATGTTTGTTATTTCTGTAAGCCCTAACACTTCGACAGGAATCAAACTGACAATTTGTGTGCTATCTCCGAGTTGTCCATGTACATTTCTACCCCATGACCAAGCAACACTATCATTTTTTAGGGCTACAGAATGTAAGTGGCCAGCTGAAATTGCCAATACATTAGATAATCCATAAACTTGTATTGGTGTAAAGCTAGATAAGGTGGTACTATCTCCCAATTGGCCATTTAAATTCCAACCCCAAGTCCAAACTGTACCATCATTTCTCAATGCCATAGAGTGAATATTTCCAGCGGCCACTGCGGCAAAATCATAAAGGCCTGGCACGTTCATAAATTCTCGATTTGCAACCAAATTTGAAGTTCCGCTACCCAACTGCCCATAAGAATTAAGGCCACAAGCCCATACTGTACTATCGGTACAAATGATCAAAGTATGATGACCTCCACCAGCTATTTTTTTGGCACCGTAAACTTGTGGTATCTGTGTATATATATTAACAATAAAAAAAAACCTTAAATAATTTTATATAAAACTTAGGAATGCAGCACATTATGAATAATGGTTTAAATAAGTTATATAATTTATATAACCATTAACCAATAGATGCAAATTGAATGCAATCGGTTGCATGACAAGAATTTAAATTTCTTAAATTATGTAATTGTATTAGTTTGGGATTTGGTTAGAAGAGTTCCCCTTTTAAAACGTTGTATGCCTTCTTTGCCTCTGTCTATATAGATATTATGTATCGGAGTTTAGTTTCAAGAGCAATATTCAGGCTATCCACTAGAATGTCATTTTGATGATAAGCTGTCCTATTGTAATTATGTATTTCTTAGGTAGACTTTCTCTCACATTTTATAGTTTCCTGAAGAGTAAGCATCTTTAATGCTCCAAGCTTTTGAGTATCCTTTCAAGAGTTTCAATATATTGGCTACTGAAATCTGAATGTTTTTGCACAAGTTCTTCATTTGCTTTACGCCTATCAATCATGTTTTCATGAAAACTGATAAGCGTAGAATAACCATTTATTCTTGCGGCTGTATTCAATTTCTCCACTTGATCATTCAAAGCTTTTTCTGATTTCTCCTGTGCTTCAGCAGATCGTTTTAGCTCATTTCTGGTCAATTCCAATTCCTTTCTTTGCAATGCTAATTCTTCCATTTGCAATGCCAATTGCTTTTGCTGTTGCCAAATAGTGTAAATTATTCCAACAAAAGCAAAACCTGAAAATAGTGCAGTAAACCCACCAAAAGAATCTCCAAACAAACCACTGACATTAAACTTTCCTACTATTAATCTTACGGTGAATAGATAAATCAACCATAGGATGAATACTAGAACAAACAACCACAAGAGATCCTGAAAATTTGACCCATTTTTTTCTTTTGGTTTCATCAGTCATCGTTTATAATGTATCAAATTTTCAAGGAAGCCAGCATTATGCAACATATCCAATTGATTTGCTAAAGTTTTTATATCCTCACAACTACTATTTCATATTGGAGAAAATTATGCGAACCACAAAATGTCAAAGTATTCAAGGAGTTGGCTATTTTATGCTTTTTCGATTGACCTTTATTAATGTAATTCTGAATACAGCTTATAGCAAAGGAAATCTTGCAAATTAAAAAAAATATTATTTTGATAAAGATTTATCTGCTAAATTTATCATGCTAATTTCTACATATATTATAATCTGCCACTAATGATCAAGGAAATTATTTTGATAATTCAGCAAATTATCTGGGTTCCTTCTATACTATTACTCACCATTTCAGCCATATTACTCAAAGTAATTTCATCTGAATCCATACCAACAAATATTGTAGTATTTTTTTGGGAGTATCCAAATACCACAAATTTTATCCTGATCGGGTTGGCGATTTTAATACCTTGTACATTCAACCCTCTTTACCAAAAAAAGATAATAAAATCGAATTATACTGGGAAAACAGGAATTCAAACCAAATATAATTTGAAAATGATTTTCTATGTATTTCTTGTTTTATTATTGGGCATTACCAACTGGCATAAAGCAAACTTTTTACAAAGTCATCCTAAGGAGTCTAAACCAGAATATCCCGGAATAAAGGGAGCAACTTTTCAAACTAATATTCTTTCTTCAATTGTTAAATTAAGGACGGGAACATCTACTAATAAGATTGAAGCGAAATTGATTTTGGTTACCGAAAGTTCTTCACTTGAAATGGTAGAAGATAAGCATCATTCCTATCGTATCTTTCCCTCTCCGGAAATTATTTCTATTATGGAAAAATTTGAATTAACTCCTGATTCTGAAATCAAATACAACGACATTCAACGAATGGTTAAAACCTTATGTGTTGATTGTCAGAAAGAAGAATACATCAAAAAATTATTTTCAGACGATGATCTTAACCTTATGGGATGGAATTTAAGGGATTGTGACATGCTAAATGAATTAAAAAATTGTGCATGGAGAACTAGAAATAAAGAAAATAATGATTTGGTTTGGTATTGGCTTTTCAATTATGTAGGGCAATGGGCACCGCAATTAAGATTTAATATATCAAATCCTACAGACAATTCTTTAATCATTAATGCAATCATATTTGATGTTAACCAATTTGAGCCATTTGGAATATATAAAGGGCAATCTCCTGATGTTTATTTAGACTTTCAGTTAACCTCAGCTACTGGCAAACAAATTTGGAAACTAGATAACAGAAAAGATCTTGCTCCTATCTATGTGCCTGCTCATAACCCCTTGTTTTCATTTGATATATCATTAATTCCTAAAATAAATAGTATCCAAGGAATGTGGAAGGGGACAATTTCATTAGCCACAAATCAAGATACAATTGAAGTAGCCAATTTAGAACTTGAAACTTACGATTTTTTTTATTGCTATAATTAGGATCAGCATGAACATTTATCTTAAATAGTCTAGACTAAAAATGAGATTTTTCAAAGTCTTTATATACGTTTCGTTGTCCTTATTTACAATTATGATGACTATATCTTGTAGTAAAAAGAAGAATCGCCTGGCTAAATTTAAAGTGGATAATGTTTGTATTGATTCATCAGAAAACAAATTAACCTTAATAGGGTCTCTTATTGATACTGGTACCGGTATAAAAGATTTTGGATTCATATTGTATCCTAAACATACACCTGGCAATAAGGATTTCATTCGGTTTGGAATGCCAAAACGTTTAGGAATAATTGATACCACTTTATTAATTCTGAAAATACCCATTGAGAATAATCAATTAATTGTTAAAAGTTTTGTGGAAACAATTGAAGCGCAAAAATATTGGGAAAGCCCAAATTTCGGATTTAATTTTTCGGGCTCGTGGATAAGCGGACGGGATTTTATTGGTGGAGAAAGAATGGATGCTGTAGGGTTTGTAATTGGTAAAAACCTTTATGTTGGATTGGGAAGGGGAAATGGTGATGCAGAAGAATCATTTGAAAATAAACGTGATTTCTGGGTGTATGATACACAAACAACCACATGGGATGCAGTTGAATCATTTCCTGCAAGCCATAGAAGTCGGGCTGTATCGTTTTCTTTGGATACCGATGGTGATAACATACCAGATAAAGGATATGTAGGGGGAGGAGGAATACTCTATGAGGATACTTTTTTTAAAGATTTTTGGGAATTCGATCCAAGCCGGACTGAAAGTAAATGGAAACGGAAAGCAGATCTGGAAGAGCCATTATTTGGAGCTGTTGGATTTTCAATTCAAGGCAAAGGTTATATTGGTACAGGAATGCTACCTAACCGTACCTATACAAAAAAATTCTGGGAATACGACTGCAAAAGGGACACATTCACTCCCCTTCCAGATTTTCTAGGTGAAGAAAGGGTTCATGCTGCTTGTTTTGTTTTAGACACTGATAGTAACGGAGTAGTTGACAAGGCTTATGTTGGTTCAGGTCAAATTGGCAAAACTCAGTTTGCTAAGGATTTTTGGGAGTTTGATTATAACAAAGTAGATAATCCTTGGAAACCAGTAGACACCTTGATGGCTTGTAGGTTTTCGGCTACAGGCTTTTCAATTGAACAATATGGGTACATTTGTTTAGGGAGAGGGAAAAATCAAAAGGCGCAAAAAGGAATGTATAAATTTATTGCACCCAATGAAAAAAATAAATTAGGACATTGGATGGAACTAACGGAATTCCCAAGCGACGCGATGTACAATAGTGTTGGGTTGTCTGTTGCCAAAAAAGGATATATAATAACGGGACAACTAAATGATGGCGATCCTTCAGAACAATTATGGGAATATTATGGTGGAGAATGTATTAATTACTACAAGTATTGTGATTAACTTCAACTAGAAAAAATCTAATCTTGTCAAGGTTAATAATTACAGCTTACATTATACTGATCGCTTCAATTGGGAATGCCCAAAAATCTTTAGAGGCCAAGGTTGAGAATATATCGTTTTCGAAATTGGGTGATAGTGTTGTAATAAACTATGATATCATTGCCAAACCTGATAAAATTTTCATTGTAACTATAGAAATTTTCACGGTTGATGGTTTGAAAATACCAATAAGAACACTTAGTGGTGATATTTATGAAGGAGTTGAAGAAGGATTAAATAAGACAATCTACTGGGACTATAAAAAGGATAGTATTTACTTTGATGAGAAGATACAAATAGAAGTTATAGCTACTGTAACACAATTATATACTGAAAAGTTGATTTTGAAATCCGCGATATACCCAGGATGGGGAAATTATGAAATTGACAAGAAGTCCTGGAGAAGACTTTATGGAGGATTAGTGTATTCTACGATTCCCATTTCATTTTTATTGAGACAGCGAGCTAATCTGATCTACGAATCACATTATCTTAATAGTGTTGATATCAAAACTAATGAATTCAGTTACCAAAACTATTCTAACCATTATTTCCTATCTAATATGTTACTATTTGGGGGAATAAGCTTGTGGGCCAGCGAATTACTTTCTACTTATTTGAATTCGAAAAAGGAATTAAGGAAAGTACGAAGGAAATTAAATTTACCAGTTTCTAAAGCTGAAAATAATTGAATTTTATTAGATGCCAATTACTATTAGGTATTTTAGCATGGTTCTTTAACCAGACATATGGACAACCTATTCAGATTGCTGGTAAAAGCAAATTTCAGCAATTGAAAATAGATTCCTTCTATCCTGGCAAACCTTTAAGACATTATTTCGAAATACCAACCTCTATTATTCTTAATCCGCTACAGTCTGACACTTTATCAGAAATCCCTCAAGTTAGAGAATCTTATTTTACATTAGAAGGTTATGCAAAAGCCACATTAGGTATTCAAAAGATTGTTTTAAACGATAGCATCATTGTTACTGATAAGAGCGGATATTGGGAAAAAATGATTCACCTTTCTGAGGGGATTAACATTTATACTCTAACAACTTACTCACTATCAAATCAGAGTATTACGGATACCATTAAACTAATTTATAATAAAAGGAAGTCAACCAATTATTTATTGGTTATAGCAGCTAACGAGTATGAAAATTGGGATCAATTAAAAGAGCCTGTACCAAATGCTAATCGTTTTATAGATATATTAATACAAAAATACCAGTTTGAACGAAGTAATTTGAAAGTTTTGTTTAATGAAGATTATACAATTGATAATCTGGAGAAAGAATTAAACATTTTAGCTGATAAGATGTCTGTAAATGATAATTTAATTATTTATTATGCAGGTCATGGATACTTTGATAAAGGAAAAAATATGGGTTACTGGATACCAGCTGATGGTGTTCCCGAGATTAGTCACCTTACTAATTCCTATTTATCAAATGATGACCTTATTTCTTATATAAGACCAAATAAAGGCAGGCATATTTTAATTATTGTTGATGCGTGTTTTGCTGGTTCATTAATTAAAAGTAACTACAGAGGTTCAGACCCAAATAAATCTAATTGGGAAGCAGTAAAGCTCACTACTTATGCCTCCCGACAAGTTCTGGCCAGCAACATAAACAATCTTGTAAAAGATGAAAACCCTTTCTCAGAAGTGATAATTAGCTTTTTTGAAAAGAGTAGAAAGAATTTTCTCACTAATGACTTAATTTATCAAGTCAAAAAAGAAGTGAATAAGCGGAAAAACAATCAAATACTCAAATCGGGTAGAATTGAAGGAGATGATCATGGTGAATTTGAATTTGAACTGAAGTGAAAACTAATATCATTATGTAGGTTGCCCCATACTGTAGGCTACCCAATAATTGGAGGACATTAGAAATCCGTACCATTTTACCGGTTGAAATTTGAAAAGTCGAACCTCATATATCTTTTGTAACCAGTACATTATCAGCTAGTAGCAAGTAAAGCTGTGTAAATTACTCCTCTTGGGATTCACATATAACGTCAGATATCGAACCTGTGATAAACTTGGAAGGAAAAAATTAAAATACTCATAATCAGCTCGTTATGACAACAAAAAAGCCACTCAATGAGTGGCTTTTACTTTAGGTGATCCCTCAGGGACTCGAACCCCAAACCTACTGCTTAGAAGGCAGTTGCTCTATCCAGTTGAGCTAAGGGACCATAAAATGTAAAGTTATCAAGGAGTATTTACGTTTCCCCACCCCATCTGTTTCATCACCCAACACACACCTCCAAATGCCTTGTACCCACTACCAATTACCCAATACCATCAACCCCCCAAAACGCCAGCAAAATTAAGCATTCGACGCCAAACACAAAAATAATACGTCTTTTTTGTTAAATTAGGGTTTTATAATATTTACCTTGGATGTCAGCCGTAAGCCCCCAAATAGAAGAAAGTTGGATGCTCTTCCTCTACGACGAGTTTCAGGCGTCCTATTTCGAAGCCCTGAAGCAGTTTCTGCGCGAAGAAAAAGCCAAAGGCATCCGGATTTTCCCACCCGGCAGCCAGATCTTCAACGCCTTTAACCTAACGCCTTTTTACAATGTCAAAGTGGTGATTATCGGGCAGGACCCCTATCACGGGCCGGGCCAGGCGCATGGTTTGTGCTTTTCCGTACCCGACGGTGTACAACCGCCGCCTTCTCTGGTCAATATATACAAAGAGCAGCAGCAGGACCTGGGTATCCCTGTCCCCAAAACCGGTAACCTGGAACCCTGGGCGAAGCAAGGCGTATTATTGCTCAATGCCATCCTGACCGTTAGGGCCAGGCAGGCAGCCTCCCATCATAACAAAGGATGGGAGCAATTCACTGATGCGGTGATCAAACAATTATCCGATAAAAAGGAAGGGCTGGTCTTTTTGTTGTGGGGGAAATATGCCCAGGAAAAAGGAGCCCTGATCGATGCCGATAAACATCATATCCTCCAGGCCCCCCATCCCTCTCCGTTTTCCGCCGACCGGGGCTTCTTTGGCTGCAAGCATTTCTCCAGGTGCAACGAATTGCTGGAAAAGCAGGGGAAAACCCCGATCAACTGGGATTTGACCCAACCATAGCCATTCCACACAATTACTAAAAAAGAAATCAAAAAGATAGGATAGGAGCTACCTATTCCAGGGGCGGCGCTTCGGTCGGCCGGAGTTTGGGTTGGCCGAACGCAAAATTCATACCTGCGCGCAGGTTGAAGCTTTTGGTACGTTTGGGGATCACATAAGCTGATAGGTTATCACCCACCGCATACAACTGTACTGGCCCAAAAGTCAGTACCCAGCCGAGCCCGACGTTTAAGGGGCTCCTGTTCTTAAAGGAATAGGTGCCGACAAATGAAAAGGCTTTGCCCAGCTTCCGGCCATATGCCAGGGTAATGCCGGGCTGCAGGCCGTCAAAAAATTCACCGTATAGCATTACACCCACGTGGCTCACACTATCCAACTGCATCGTGCCGCCCACATAAACTTTGGGGATCAGCGAGGTCCGGTAGTTAACCGAGGATTTTTCAAAACCGAATTCTTCCCGCAAGGTATCGAACAATGCATCGAAGGAAAGGGTATCCTGGGAAAAGAAGTAGCGATTGATATCGATACCTTCATAGGTCAGGCTGCCGTTACTGTAAAAATTGCGGAGATAGGATCTCCATTCGATCCGTCCCAGGTCGATCACGCTGGCGGAAAAAGTGAATTTATTGTTCAGTTCGTAAGATGCACCAAGATCAACGGCATAACCGGGATTGGAAAAATTCAGGAAATATTCGCTGGCATTTTCCGGGAAAGAATCGATCCCGGAGGTATTGATCAGGTAATCCGTATTCATGGTGATCGCATAAGAGCTCTCATCCGTATGAAGGGTAACGTTATTTTTGCCGGTCGAAACATTAGCAAGCCCTTGCAGGTATTTCAGCTTTGTGCCGACCTGCAGGTTCTTATGTTTATAAGCAATGCCCAACCCATATTCCCGGTAATGGAAAGCCTTCATAGCAATACCGATATCGATGGTTTCGCCGATGTTCTCAGCATTGCCATTGATGAAAAAGTTCATAAAAGCAAAAGGGTAGCGGAAATTGAAGTGAACTTTTTCCGTGACATTGAGACTGGCAAATACCTTCCTGATCCGGATCCCCAGGTCCAGGATATCGACATTGGTATGGGCATAGATAAAATTGCTCGGCCCCAGCTTGGATACGGCAAGGTCGAGGTCGATCATGGTGGAGTCGTCCTGCGGCCGGCCGTGGATAAAATCACGGTAGGTGAATCCTGAATTGGCAAAATTAAAGACAATAGAGGGTAATACGGGCAAATTAAAATTGACCGTCTTTTCCGGGAATAGGGCGGGATTTGTATGTCGCCCTTGCTGGATGTTTTGCAGGTAATACAGGCTAAGCTCCTGCTGTGCTTGCAGCGAAAAGCAAACAAGCAGAGCGCCGGCAAGTAAAAGTGCCTTATTCCTCATCCTCATTGTTTTTGCCCGGAAGCCTGATCCGTAAGCCTGCCTGAACCCCTAAGGTTACGTCCAGGGAGTAGGTGGAATAGATCTTCACCAACTGATCGACCGGAGCATCTTTTGTTTCGAACCTTGCCCGGATGATCGCTTTACTGGCGTCTTTGATATTTTTAAACCGGTCTTCCGGGAATTTCGCTACCGTTACCTCTTCGGCAGGGGTGATCACCCGGCCGTCCGCATTGATATCTCCGGAAACCAAAATTCTTTTAGGCGGATTCAGTAAAGAGTCCAGGAGGACTTTGTTGGAATCCAGGAATGACAGTTGCAGCACCACATCGATGGGGAACCAGTTGATCGTCGTGAGCAGAAAGTTAGCGTAATCCATGGATTTCATCACCCCAACATCCAGGTCAAAGGTGTCTTCGATAACAAACTCCTTCACCCAACCATGCAAGGGCAACCGGACTTCCACATCTACCTCGAAGAAGCTGGAATCCGTTACGAAATTTAGTTTGTTGGAATCCGCAGGATCGGTGTTGGACAATACATCCAGCGCATAGATCAGTTCGATCGGGGAAGCAGCAATAATATCCCGGATATTACTATGCTCCGGGCCTCCGGGATCATGGCCCATAGCCACTACCGTATTGGCAAATTCACCCACGTCACTGATCTCCGGATAATTAAAACTCAGCGGATCCATAACAGGTGGTTTTTGGAAATCGATCTTGCCACCTAGCTTTTTCACCGCTGTTAAGGTTTTAAAATCCGCATCGATCGGTAATCCGTATGAATTTCGGACAGTCATCTCCACCTGTGGATTTTCAAAAAAGATATTCCCGGATTTTACATTCTTATAAACATTGAGCGAGATCGTATCTTCCCGGATATTGAACACCTGCTGCCCGAGATAGCCGTCTACATAGGTGATCACCACATCTTCTATGGTGAGGTCTGCAGTGATCGTACTTCCGGGAGAAAAGGAGATCTCCTGTCCATTCGATGAAAAGTTCACGGCAACGATCGCTCCTCTTTTTTTATCGCCGGGCGTAACTTCAGCCTCGGTAAAGTCAAATTCATAGCCGGCCAGATCAAAGGTGACATCATCCGTCACGGCAAATTCTTCCGAAAATCTTCCCAGGGTAGGATGTTCGGCATTCAGGATCTCCAGCCGGATCATCAGGTTGTTATTGAAACTGTTGCTACTGCTGTAGTTGATCATACCTTCTTTCAGGATCAGGTGATCCAGCCGTTCACCCTTGTCAAAGGAAAAAGGAACGGTATCCAAAAAAGGGTCGTCCTGGTAAGGAAAGGTTGCCGAACCACCGCTGATCTCCAGGTTTTGTCCCTCCAGGGTTAGCACCAGCTTTTGAGCGCCGGTATCCACCAGCAACGGCGTAATACTGCCATTACTGCCAATGGAGGGAATATTGATCGACATATCGTTGGAAATGGTTTGCCCGGCCAGGCTTTCCGTTTGCGATTCGGTATTCCCCGGCGGTATCGGCGGAAAGCTAAACGTAGCTACCGTATTTTGCGATTGGTTATCGACAAATTCAATGACCAGGTTGATAATGTCCACCGGAAACCTGTTTTCTACCGTCATGGTCAGGTCGCCGCTGGAAAAAGTAGCATTGGTGAAGCTGGAGGTCGTGCCGTATTCGAAACTTCCGATATTTTGAGGTGGATTGACCGGTGGAAAAGAAGCCGTCGAATCATGGGAATCCAGGATCTGCGACCGTTCGGGCTCTTGCAGGCTATTGGCGATCGTACCCAGGCTTACGCTATCGACAACCGTGAAGTCGGCGATGTCCAGGGCAGGTACCGTTACATCTTGCGAAAATGTTTGGGGAGGAACTTTCACCACCACTTCACCTTTATTGGAGAACACATTGCCCGTATAGATCAGGGTAACGAAAAAATTGTCGTCGACATCCACATATAAGCTGTCGTTATCCAGCTTGTCCAGCACATCATCGACGCCTACCTTGGATTTGATCAGGGGCAAGGCCACATCCGGCGACCATTCCGGCGTAACGAGTTTATCAAAATCCTTTTTGAAACATCCGTAAATCAAAAAGGAAAATAAACAAGCGATCAGGCTAATACGTAAGAAGGAGAATTGCTTTTTCATGCGTTTTGACCACCCCGAAAAGGATTACAAATGTATTAAAAATATTCTTCTTGAAAAAGAATTTTCTTTTCCATAAGGGCTGCTGTAAGTTAGATCCAACAATATCTGAGAGGGGTAGGCAAACTAGGCTAACGCAATCGATAGGCATATACCTGGTGGCGATTACCGACGATGAGAATGGAGCGGTTATCTTTATACAAATTATGAACCACAAAGGGAGTTGTACCTTCTAACGGAAAATCCGGGTAAAGGTTGCCCCCGGCATCGAACAGGAACAGGTTAGCGGAAGATCGCTGAACCACGCCGACGGCTGTTTTGGAGTTGCCGGGAATTTCATTCAGACAGATCGGAAGGTCGATATTTCCGGGAAAAGTATAGCTGCTTAAGCGGTTGCCATCCTGGCTGGTTATATGCATCCTGTTCTCTTCGATAAAAATATATTCAAAGGCAGGATCTCCGGCTACATCCGCCGTTTCGAAATAGTGGCCGTTGGGATAACTGCCCAATACCGATTGGTTGATTTTTCCGTCGACCGAGAGCTCGATAAGTCCACCTGTGGTATCGGTTGAAATAAACAGGTTCCGGCCCGGGTCGAAGTGAAAGGGGTTGTTCAACGGAACGGAAAGCTTGATAGGATCGCCCCGCAAGTCGCCCCGCCGGTTGAAAATAAAGATCTTGCCGGATTCATTAACCGCTAATATATAGTCTTTCCCTTTGACCGCCACATGTTGGAGGGGAAAGCGGATCAACCCCATATTTTTCTTGGGACTCCATCCCGGTAAAGGTTTTCCGCTCCACTCATAGCCATACAACTGACGGTTGACCGTAGGAACGAAGAAGCGGTATTTCTTCCGTTTGTCATAATCGAACAGGGCCAGACCGGCAGATGCCTCGGCAGGTAGTTTGATGGGGAAATGGGCGACGTTCCGGCCGTTTCTATCCACCAAATGAACTCTTTTAGGGGTATTGAACAGGTATTGCAGTTTATTGTTTTTGTAATAGTCCATCTGGTAAACCTTCCCCATGATTGGGCCGTCAACCTTGCGTTTCCAAAGGATATCACCACTTTTGGAGATGAGGTACAGGTTATGGGAGGCATCCTGAACCAGGATCTCGTGCTGCATATTCCGATGATTGGTAACGATCTGCGGGCGGAGGAGCAGGGTCGTATCCAGGGTGGTTTTCCACAGCAAGGCCGTCCGGTTTTCGACTTTGCTGGAAAAGTTGACATAGCCATTGGTATAAAACAGGTTTTTATAACCGGAAAACTGGAAGGCGATCGGGTTAAGCTTTTTATAATGGTTGAAATTGGTGGCCAGCGCGTCCCGGAAACCGGCGGATGCATTGGCTTTAAGGACCTGCAGCATCCTGGGGGTGTTGAAATAAAAGTATAAATTGGAAGCCGAGGCCAGGTTTTCACTAAAAGCCAGGTATTTGATGTCTTTATGCAGGGTCTGCTGCCCGAGCACCAGTTCGATATAGATCTTTAAGTTGGCCAGGGAATTGGCAAACAAAACATAGTCCTCCAAGACCACATAGTAAGGGGATTTCAGGTTTCTAAAGAACCTCCCGAAGACGATCGAAGCTTTAGGCAGTTCCTTTAGTTTGCGGATCTCGATGTTCCGGTAAGTCTGCGGTTCAAAAAAAGGATCTTTCAGGGATGACAAAGCTATCCGAGCCTGAACGCTGTCCTGGCATTTAACCAGGGCAAATTGTTCCGAAGCATAACTGGTATCATAAGGTTCCGTGATCACATAAGCCCATTCGTTATCGATCCAGGGGAGTAAATGCTTTTCGATCAATTGATCTTCCAGTTCAGCCGACGGGATCGACCGTTCAAAGAAGTTGACCGAATCATGGATCCCGGTATAATGGAAAAAAGCGGTGTTATACGGAAGCACTGAGAAGATCCGGGATTCTTTGGGCACCGGATAATTAAATTGTTGCAGGTAGGGCGAACTTAAAGAATAGCCGTTGAATACGACGCCTTGTTTATCCAGCACGATATCCAGCTCTGCCCAGCCTTTCAGTTCCTTGATCAATTGAAAAAATGGATTCCCGGGTTGTGATACGTAGATAGAGGAAAAACGTGACAGATAGGTGAAATTGATAAAAATAGTAGCGTCGAAATGGTCGCCGGCCAGTTTGTTCACCTGCTGAAAATCAGGATCGTTGATCAGCGATTTTTCGCTGTTCATGTTCAGGATCGCCGCTTCCACCAAAAAGGGGGTCAGGCTGCCCATAAAAATGCCATTGGGATAGGCGCAAGTATATGTGGCGCCATTATCGTCGATAGGGATATCAAAGATCTCTATCTGTTCATAGGTCCTTTTTTCAGCCGAAAAACCGGCCAATTGGATCATTTCTTCCAGGTCAATGGTCTGTTTCGGCGAGATCAGGTGTAAAAAATCGAAATCCGTGGCCTTGATCAGGTGGGCGGAGAATAATACCTGCGCTTGGGTATAGATCTGCTGTTGATCATTATTGGCCAACAACGTGTCGAGCAGGTCAAAGCCCTCGTTAACCTTATGAACGAGGTCAATGTGCTTCATGACCTTCCAGTAAGGAAGGGCCTCGAACTTTTCCAGTGTTTTCGGGGTGTTGTTGTACTTGATGATAAAGGCAGCATCGGCAGGCACCGCAGAGAATACGGATTTCCGTTCCGTTTGGAAACCCAAAGGCACCAGGTCGAAAATGGCTATAAAAGAGAGGGCGATCAGGAGTATCAGCGCACCGGGGATCAGGAACTTTCTCATGAATAAATGTTTACGGGCGCTCTTTTGGTTGATAGGGTTGAAAAGCCGGCAGCGAATGGCCGTTTTACAGCTATGATCGCTTCCTTTCTATGCTGAAAAAACTTTATATTTACAAAGCTAATTGATTTCCCGTGAAGATTTGATTTTATCCGGGAAAGGTTTTCAACGCTAAAGCTGTGCAAAAATTATTGTTCTCATTCGCCTTTATCAGTGGCGCCCTGGCTGTGGTTCTAGGGGCGTTTGCAGCGCATGGACTGAAGGAAAAGCTGAGCCCGGAGCTGTTGAAAACTTTTGAAACGGCGGTGCGCTATCAATTCTATCATACCTTCGCCATGGTCATCGCGGCATTTTTGCTGGCGAAAACCAGCCATCATTGGCCACTCTATGCCGGCTATTGCTTCGGGGCAGGTATTATTCTTTTTTGCGGCTCCCTGTATATCCTCAGTACCCAAGGGATCACCAATTTACCGCCTATGCGGTGGTTAGGTCCCCTCACACCGGTTGGCGGATTGTTTTTTATCCTTGGTTGGGTAGCTTTGCTGATCAGTGTGCTGAAAAAGTAACTTACTCCTTCGATCCTTTATCGCGCATCAAAATAGGCTTACTCCAAGATCAATTGCTGCTGGAGGGTATGGTTCATCAGGCGGTTAACTTTGTTATATTGGGCCCTGGTGCCATGATCGATCCGTACTTGGTCGCAGGAAAATGAATATTGCAGATGGATAAGGTCAGGCTTGAGTTGTTGGGGTGTAAAGGTGAATCGCAGGCCCTGTTCTTCGAATGTAACCGGTTCTAATGACTGGAAAGAAACCGCCTCCGGGAAGCTGATCCTGACATCCATAACATTGTTGATCGGGTGGAACAAAACCAACTCCTGGTGGTCTTTTAGCTGGTAGGGATAGTTATGGGGAAAGGGGAGGAAACTAAGAAAGAAGAAAGTCTGCCCGTTGATCTCCATGAACACATCCCGGCAATTTAAGCTGCCTTCCACCATAAACGAGGTGTCGTTTTTTTCCGTGGCATAATCGTTGAACGTCACTTTGGAAGCATAGGTGGCCAGGTATTCCGACAACCAAAGGTTGAAATGCCGGTCATCATACTGCTCATGTGTCGTAGCGATCTCCCACTGGCTGGAACCGTTGAACTGCATGCGGTAGTCGCCGTTCAGTTTTACATCTGCCCTGCGAAATTCGAATTGCCCCTCGATCCTATTCGATATCCCGGATGTCGACGGTACTTTGATCAAGCTGCCCCCTAATCCGTCTACCAAATGAATGGTGCTGCCTTGTATCCTTTTCCCGGGCCTGTCGAAAATGGCTACGGGATCCGAGGCATCCAGGTAATACCACTCCTGCGGATTCTTCCGGATCACACAGACCACATGATCGTAAGAGGATAAGGCCGGAAAGCGGGTGTTATACGGATGGGAAATAGTGGTGACCAATCCGTTGTAGGCATCGAAACCATAATAATTGAAAATGTGGGTGAATAGATTGGCATAGTCCTTGGCCGTAGTCTCCTTCCGGGTGATCAGCGAATTGATATCCCGGAACCGGGTTACCGGCAGCCCGTCATCGAAGGCCACCGTTTTGATCTGGGATCTGACATAGGCATATATCAATTTCACCGAATCGGCGGCGGAGGTGGCGGCGCTCAATACCGCGTTGAATTTTTCAATCGTTCCGGGGTCCAGGCTGGAATTTTCCGTAACGTGGTTATAATACCATTCATCGAAGAAGGAAAGCGTTTCATGGTGAAAGCTTGCCGGGAATATGCTCAATTGTACAGCCGGCGTTTTGGAAACGGACACCAACTGGTTATGCTCATGAGCAAATACCTTTTTCCCGGGTTGGGCTAAAAAGGTGTAAATGGTATGGTCCCCGTCTTCGGTGGAATCCACGCTGAGGGAAATCAACTGCCTTCGATCACCCGCAATTGTATAACGTAGTTGCAGGTGTTCCGGAACAACCACCTCATACACGATAGAATCAATGGATTGGACATGGTTCAGCGGCAACAGGCTTTTATACATCAATTCGGTCCCACGCTCGCGGTAGGTGTAACGGAATAATACCGTATCGGGGAAAGCGCCGAGTTTAAACGAATACCGACCGCTGCTGCCGTAAAAGGAAGAAATATCATCGGTTTGGCGGGTGATTTCCCCTTTGGGAAGTTTGACCGGTTTGATGGATTCCCCATAACATACGGCTTTGATGGCATCGATCTGCCGGGTTTCATGAAAGGGGATCTTAATGGTCCGTTTTTTGCGTTTGGGCAGGATACCGTGGAACTCGATGGTTGAGGTATAACCTTCGTCAATAGAGGTGATGGTGATGACTTCTGTCCGGGAATAATAATGCAGCGGCAGCTTGGGAGGCATTTGGGCCGATGTGGCCAGGGAAATGAATATAAGCCCGGCGCCTATGATAAACTTTAACATGATCTTTTCCCGGATTAAACCTTATGCCTGGGATGCCGCTTCCCCGGATGACGCCGCTTTATGGTGTCGGTTCAGGTACCAAATTCCGGCAATGCCTAAGATCACGAGGCAAAAAGAGATGATCTCTGCCTGGGTGATTTGCAGGCCGAACAGGTCATATTTGGGATTGATCCGGATCTTTTCAATGAAAAAACGCTCGACACCATTCATGATCAGGTAAATGCTGAACAATATTCCGGGAACTGTGATCTTTTTCCGGATGCCCCACAACACAAAAAAGAGGGCAATGGATGCGACCGCTTCATACAGAGGCGTCGGCCAGGCATTTCCGGTAATGCTCTCATAGCCCATATAAATGAAATCCTCCTTCAGGTTGATCCCCAGCACATTGTTCGGATAGTCATAGGCCCACACCCATTCCGGCAGAAAGCTCAGCCATTCGGGCATGGGTGCGTCGTTCGGTATGCCCCAATCCCCGTCGCCGGCCAGTTGACAGCCGATCCGGCCGATGCCATAGGCCAGCATCAATCCGGGAGCTGCTGCATCCACCAGGTACAGCTTGCCGATATTCTTTTTGTGCGCATAATACAATACACCCGCAGCGCCAAAAACAAGGCCCCCGTAAAAGGATAGTCCGCTGAAAGAGATCAGGGCATCCACCGGGTCGGCGGCGAATTCGCCGGGATTTTCCAGGTTATGGAATAATTTGGCGCCGATCAGGCTGGTGACCATCGTAACGATCGTAATATCCCCGACCAACTGGTAGGGGTGGAGGTCGATGGTTTCCCATTTGGGTTTGGGGAGTTGTTTGCGTTTTTTTTCCCAGTATTTATAGCCCGCCATCAACAAACCGATAATAAAACCGCCAGGAATGCTGCCGGAAGAAGAAAGGATAAAATCCTGTGGATTCGCGACGAAGGCATCGTAGTCCATCACCATGGGAATACCTTTCCACCCGATGATAAATCCCAGGATAGCGTTAAACAAGAGTTGACTGGAAGTAGCAGGCCCGCCGATCTTCACTCTCTTTTTTTCGCTATGCAGCAGACCCTGCTCCTCTTTTCGTTTGAGCTCCATGGCCAGGGTATAGGCAGCCGCGATAAAAGCCAGGGCTACAAAAAAACCGAAGGTTTGTATCGGTAGGGGTATGTTTATCCCGATTAGATCTTTGATAATATCGGATACGGTAGGGTACATGTTTGATAGTTTAAACTTTCGGCAGCGTATTTGATGAGCCCGGTCATACCTGTATTTCCTGTGCTGTGGGAGCAGTAGTGGTGACGGTTCCGTCGGCATCCAGCGATTGCAGCAGACAGGTTTCCAGGGTATTGACTTTGTAGGCCTGGTAAGGTATTTTTACTTTCAGGTATTGCTCCGTATATCCGAACATCCATTCCCGGTCCCGGTTGTCTTCCCATAATACGGTAGCCGTTCGTCCCAGGGATCTTTGATAAAACGCCCGTTTCTTTTTTTCGGAAAGGATGCGAAGCATCTTACTGCGTTCCCGTCGCTGTTGAACCGGAACGATCCCCGGTAATGACAAGGCATGGGTGTGATCCCTTTCGGAATAGGTAAATACATGCAAATAAGCGATATCCAGGTCATTCAGAAAGTGGTAGGTATCCAGGAAATCTTCATCGCTTTCTCCCGGGAAGCCCACGATCACATCGACGCCAATGCAACAGCCCGGAATTTTCCGGTGAATAGCTTCGACTTTGGCGGCATAAAGCTCGCGCACATACCGGCGTCGCATTAATTTCAGCAGTTTGTTGGATCCGGATTGCAGGGGTATGTGAAAGTGGGGCATAAACCGCCGCGATCCGCCCACGAGATCAATGATCTCATTAGATAACAGGTTTGGTTCGATCGACGAGATCCTGAACCTATCGATGCCCTCGACTTCATCCAGTTGTCGGATCAGGTCGAGGAAGGTTTCGTTCTTTTGGCGGCCACCCCGTTCGCCTTTCCCGAAATCACCGATATTTACGCCGGTCAATACGATCTCTTTAATACCTTCCCGGGCGATTTCGGCTGCGGATGCCGTAATTTGGGCAATACTGCTGCTCCTGCTGCTGCCCCGTGCCAGGGGAATGGTACAAAAGGAACAATTATAATCACAGCCATCCTGCACTTTCAGAAACGACCGGGTGCGGTCGCCAATGGCATAAGCGCTTTCAAATACATCCGCCGCTTCGATGGCGCAGGCATGGATCTCTCCATTGGATTTTTTGGTCAGGTCTTTCAGGTATTGGGGGAGTTGAAATTTTTCCCCGGCGCCTAATACGATGTCTACCCCAGGAATAGCGGCGATCTCTTGCGGTTTCAGTTGCGCATAGCAGCCGGTTACGGCAATGAACGCACTTTCATTCGACCGGAGCGCTTGCCGGATCATATGCCGGCATTTGCGATCGGCCTGGTCCGTTACCGAGCAGGTATTGATCACATACACATCCGCCGGTTGGTGGAAGTCAACGATGCGATAGCCTTCCTGTTCGAGGCTTTTGCCAAGTGTGGAAGTTTCCGCAAAATTCAATTTGCAACCCAGTGTATGTAAGGCAACCGTCTTCAAGCGACCCGATTTTCAAAACCCTGCAAAGGTACGAATTTTGGTTGGGGAGTTGACAGGTGGATTAAACAGCCGGGTGTTTCAAATGAGGATCTCGGGAATTTGAATAGTATTACCGGTAGCGCCAATCGAAATTGTAAATGTTAATGTCTGGTTTTCTAAGGGTAATCTCTATATTATTGAGCTTAAAACTTTTCTTTTTATTGTTCCAGAAGTATATATGCATATTCGCGTCATGCATGTTTTCTATCTCATCGCGTTTTTTTAAGGGTATCACATGACAAGTCGTGTGCCATTTATTTTCCTCGGATGTATAAAGCTTCTTATCCATCGGTTCGCCTATCCAAAGGTGATTTTCTTCTTCCGCTATATCAATAACCAGCATACCTGCATTTGTTGATAGGCCATGATAATCATATTTCACACTTAAAGTAGTATAACCGGAGTCGATCATCTTTTTGGTTAGGTTCATTTTGTAACCCGGCCCCCATAGGGTATTTGCATCTAAAGAGAAATAGCATTGATCTCCCATATAACTTTCATTGAAATCCCAGCCGGATGAATCATGCTCCTGGTGAAAGTCAGATTGAGTATAAATTTTTATCTGTTCCGTAGGTAAGTTGTTTGAAATGGCTTTCTCGAGTCCCGCTGCCACTTTTCCGTGTCCACCTTCATTAAGATGGTCGTCCAGGATAAAATAATCTGTTTTCAACAACACTTCTGAAAAGTCTATCAAACTGATTTTGGGAGCAAGGTCCCGGTAGGGCTCTTGTTTAAGCAGTTGACGAAGTTTATAGATAAAATGATCATTCAGTTGCCGATCCAAATGTGTAATGATGATCTGCGGGACAGCTTCTAACTTTGGAGCGTTCATCAATACATTTAAGAAGGCTTTTGCATCATCAACGGGCAACGCTTTTGTGGTAGCTGCCGGCAGCTCTTGACTGTCGTTATTGTCCTCGTTTATCGTTTGAGTTGCCCTCAATCGCTCGAACAATTTGTCGCCTAATATGCCAAAAAATAGTAGGGTATGTTTCAAAAAATAGTAGTTAATCGTTTCCGAATGGCTCCTTTTCTTTTGCCGGAGCGTTTCCTCACTGGACACTTCCAGCATGTTATCCCTTTCAATGTAATGAAGGTTCTCGCCGTGATCATTATAGCAATATTGAATGATGATATATTGTGTTTGACTGAGATCTATTTTATCTAATGCTTTTATTTCTCTGACGGTACCGTAAGAAGACATGCCGGCATTGAGCACCTTAGCGCCTATATTTGCTTCGATTAACGCCGGAAATGTTTTATGCTGATCAATTCCCCACCCCATGGTATGCGAATCACCCAAAATCACTATCTCGGGATTATCAAGAGATTCGGCGTTATCTCTCATACCCAATTCATTCACCTGGTATTCATTAGTAATCTCCCGATTACCAAAAGTAAATCTGCCGGGTCTCAGCGTATAGAATAATTCCGGGTTATAGATCGAACTTTCCGGATCAAACTGTATGATACCCCGATCGTATTTAAAATAATAATGCCTAAAGTAACGAAGCCAACTGTCGGGGATATATTTGGGATGGTTGAGTAGGAAGCTAAAAGAAAACTCCATCATTGATAGTATGATGATAACCATACCAATATTGAAAACAATAATATAGAGGTTTCTAACCTTTCCCAACAGGATAGATTATCGATTAAATTGCAATTGCTTGCTAAAAAAATATCCGGAGATGAGGACCATACCCCGGTATCCTAACAAACTTTTGACATATTCCTGGCCGTTACCACTTTTAAATATAAGCAAAAAGCCTCTCATTTCTGAAAGGCTATTCGATAACTTATGATGCTATCATTTCTAAGATTTCGTGGGTTGAGTTTTCCTTTTTCTCGTCTTTTTCTTGGCATTTTTGGCCTTGATCTTTTTTATCAATGCACTAAACTCTGCCAATTCTTTTTTGGTCCAGGGCTTAGAATTTACGACAAAGTCAACTTCTATTGGTTCTCTAATTAATCCCATATTTTAATTACTGAAATATTTTGATACTAATTTGTGAGCAGCTGAGGTCTCAATAAACATACGTAATCCAGACAAATGGGTTGCACCTAATGTTTGCTGATAGTGCTTTATTAATGACGTTTTGGAATTGAAAGCGACAAAACCCTCAAAACCTGCTTCAAATGAGGTTCTGCATGCAAATGCAACCAAATTCCCCGGTACTCCTCTATATACTTTGTTCTTGCCTTTATTGAAATTGGCGCTCTCAATCAAATGCATGAAGAAATGGTCTGTCATACGCTGAATACTTATCAATCCCTGGATTATCATAGGGTTATTGGCCGTTGTTAATTTGTAAACATCCTTCGTTTTATCTCTCAATTCATCATGCCATTCAAACAACCACTCGGAAATCTTAATTTGTTGAAAGTTTTTTGGGGTCAAAAGAGTGATCTCGGTATCAAAGACCTCACCAGTCTCTACATTTTCGATAGAATTGGTTAATCGGTCAATTTCAATATCAAACTCAAATTGTTGTTTCCCCACCACTCTTAAAATTACCGAAATCCTTTGGAGGTAGCACAATCCTCCTTCCTCATTTTTCCATCGAGCGCTTTAATTTTCAACCCGTGACAAACTGTCACGAGTTGGGGTTCGCGTTTCTTTAACTGTCGCCAATATGCCTTGGGGGCTTTGCTTTCAGAGAGCACGCCCACTACAACAGATACCGAAAAATACCATTGCCGCTCTTTTTCATTCCAAACGGTCCGAATCTTCTCGTCCTGGAATAACTTTATGTTGCTCATCCGACGAAATTCATTAAAATAATACTAACGCTGTGCCGACGCTTAACAAATCTCATTATTCATTGAAATGGCTGCCAATGATTTGTGTATGGGGCGTAGCCGACCAGCGGGAGGCTATGTACCTGTGCCCGTTGTTACCCAACTTTTTCATTGGCAGGTGAACATGTTATTCAGCTTTCTCCATGACGTTTTAAGACTTGCCCCACTAAATTTATCCAATCTAATGCCTAGTTGGATTAACTTATCAATATTGGGCTTTATTGAAGTGATCACGCCTTTTTGTTTTGCTTGAATCAACAATCCTAATATTCCAACTATTTTTATTCCATAAGCATCCGCAATTTTTCTTCCCTTATACTCATCAATGATTAGGTATCTTGCTTGTTGTTCCAATGCCAATGCAATTGATTCGGCCTCACCCAGATCAAGTTCTTCTAATAGTTCAAAAACCAGTTTTTGGTTTGTTGGCGCTATGACAGTAATCCAATCAATCTGTTCAATTTGTGTTTCCTGATCTGGGAGGATATAAAGTTCTCGTCTTACAGCAGGTGTAATCGTTATTTCTCCAAATAGGACATGCAAAATATCGATCAGGCCAGCTTGGAGAAGATTAGTGATCGAAGAAGTATCACTGATTATGATCATAAACTAATACCAAGATTCTCTAGATCTTTATTCAGATCTTCTTCGCCGTAGTGGATATAAATTTCTCGTTTGGAAAGTTCCTTTTGAAAGCTGATTTGGTCTAATCCTGCCAGGTGTCTTGCTTGTCCCATACTCATCCGCTTTTTATCATACAAATAACACGCAAGATCGATCAATAATTCTTCTGCTGTTGTTTGAGCTTTCGAAAGGATTTCGTCTTTGATTATTAAGGCCATATTCTCATTTTTTACTCTTACAATTTACAACTAACTTTGTAAACGAATATAACTGCTGCTTAGTTTCTTAATGTTGGGTAACATGCGAATAACGGAAGTTCCATTATTCCCACTGTATTACCAATTCAAATATAAAAATATTAAAATTAATTAACCCCTTATGCATTAAGAAAAAGTATCCGGTGATGAGGATCATACCCCAATATCCCACCAAACTTTTGATAAATTCCTGGCCGTTTCCACCAACCATCCCATGCCTCGATCATTCCAACAATGATTCAACCACACGATAAAAGCAGGATTTCACCTATTTGTTGATCATTTAATGCCAATACATCGTCGCAAACGATGTTGAATTACCCCATCCATAATTCCCTCCCCACCACTTACCACCTCACCCTCAACAAATCCCCATAAAAACCTTAACTTCGCAAAAATTTTTTTATGGTTAAGATCGGGGTTTTAGGCGCCGGCCATTTAGGCAAGATCCACATTGGTCTGATCCAGAAAATACCGGACCTGGAATTAATGGGATTCTATGATCCGGACGAGGAAAATGCTGTCCGGGTAGAAAACGAATTCAAGATCACCAGGTTCATGGATATCGAATCCCTGACCCAACAGGTGGATGCGGTGGATATTGTTACACCTACCTTGTCGCATTATGAATGCGCTGTCGATGCGATCAAAAAGGGTAAGCATGTATTCATTGAAAAGCCGATCACCAATACCCTAAGCGAAGCCCAGGATCTCCTGCACCTGGTGGAAGAAGCAGACATCGTGGCCCAGGTCGGGCATGTGGAAAGATTGAATCCGGCTTTTCTGGCTTTAAAAGACCGTAAGCTGAATCCGATGTTCATCGAAACCCACCGCCTGGCACAGTTCAACCCCAGGGGTACCGATGTACCGGTGGTGCTCGACCTGATGATCCATGATATCGACATCATCCTGAGTGTGGTGAACTCCAACGTTAAAAAGATCAGTGCAAACGGGGTATCCATCATCAGCGATTCCCCGGATATTGCCAATGCACGGATCGAATTCGATAATGGCTGTGTGGCCAATATTACGGCAAGCCGGATCTCCCTGAAAAATATGAGAAAGATGCGGATCTTCCAGAATGACGCCTATATCGCTTTGGATTTCCTGAATAAAAAAACCGGTATTTTCCGCCTTGCCGGTCCGGAGGAACCACCCAGTCCCTTTGGCTTGCAACTGGAAACCGGTAACAATGAAAAGAAAGTGATCAAATTCGAAACTCCGGCGATTGCCGATAGCAACGCGATCCAAATGGAACTGGAATTGTTCAGCCAAAGTATCCTGAATCATACAGAGCCGCCGGTAACCCTATTGGATGGTTACAATGCCCTGAAAGTGGCCTATGAGATCTTAAATAAAATAGAAAAGAATAAGGTTCCCCAATAAAAGCAACCCCGGCGACTGTTTTGAGGTCACTATAATAAAACCCCTATAAATCCTAGAGAGCCTGTCCTGACAATGACCAATTCTCTGTTGCAAATACCTGTGTTATGTGTGATGCTGCTGTTGCTGGGAAGTTGTGAACTGATCAATCCTGAAGAACCCGTTCCCGCCTACATCCATATACCCTCGGTAAGCCTCGATGCCGAGCCCGCTACTTTTGGCAGCAATTCCAGTAAAATAACCGATGCCTGGGTTTTTGTGGAGGATAAACCCCTGGGATTATATCAAATACCCGCAACTATTCCGGTATTATCCTCTGGCGAATCGAGGATTGTGGTTAGTGCAGGCATTTTGGAGAATGGTATTTCCACGACCCGGAAAATTTATCCCTTTTATGCCAGTTTTGTGCTCAATGATGCCCAAAAAACCGTGACACTCGAAGCGGCTAAGGTCGATACCATACGACCCCATTTTGAATACAATTCCTCGAGTGTTCTTGGGATCCATGAAGATTTTGAAGGGATCGGCATCGATATGGAGCGGATCGACGGGGATGCCAACATCGAGAAGATCACTTTATCCCAGGGCGCTTTTGAATCGAATTCCGGAAAAATACGACTGACCCAGCAAAAAGATACTTACGAAGCCAAAACGTCCGATGCCTTCGATGCGCCGGAAAAAGGTACGGATGTCTATGTAGAGCTGGATTATAAATGTGATATCGTTTTTCATATGGGGATCATGGGAACGACCTCCGCCGGTACGGAGATCAAATTTTTCAAAGTAGGGATCAATCCCCGGGATGAATGGAACAAGATCTATATCAATTTTACCGATGATATAGTAAACCTGAATGCCAGAACCTACCAGGTGCTGATCCGGGCGGAGAAACCGGACAGTGTGACGGCTGCCGAAATATTTGTGGACAACTTGAAAGCACTTACTTTCTGAGCGAGGATGCCGAAGACCAAGAAAATAGGAATATTAAGCTATATCTTATCGGATTACCTGACTGCCAGCATAGCCTGGGCCTGCCTCTTCCTGTTCCGGAAGATCTATATTGAAGGCAATCCGGCAGACAACCTGACCGTCTACTTTAACGACCCTAAATTTATTTTCGGGATCCTGGTGATCCCCATTTGCTGGTTGTTGTTCTATTATATTGTCGGCACCTATACGGATATCTACCGGAAATCGAGGCTGACGGAGCTGAAAACCACCTTCCTGGTCAGTATCGCCGGGATCCTCGTGATCTTTTTTATCCTGATCCTCGACGATAGGGTGGTCAATCACAAGAATTATTACCAAACCGCTTCGGTGCTGTTCTTCCTCCATTTTCTATTGACCGCATCCTCCAGGATGATCATTCTCAACCGGGCGAAGAAACAACTGAAGGCCGGGATCGTGGGTTATAATACTTTGATCGTGGGCGGCAACCAGCGAGCGAAAGAACTCTATGAAGAGATCAACAACCGGGAAAGAGAGCTGGGCTATCGTTTTATTGGCTACGTCAACAGCAATGGTAATGGTAAAACCGTGGTCGACCAATACTTGCCCAAGCTCGGCGACCTCGAAGACCTGGAAGCGATCATAGCCCGGCATAAGATCGAAGAGGTCATTATCGCCATCGAGACTTCTGAACACCACCGGCTGAAAAATATTATCAATCGCCTGGCCAATAGGAATGTGATCATCAAGATCATCCCGGATATGTACGATATATTGTTAGGATCGGTGAAGATGACCCACGTACTGGCCGCGGTTTTGATAGAGATTTACCCGGAGCTGATGCCTACCTGGGAAAAGATCGTCAAACGGATCATCGATGTCGTGGTTTCCGGAACCTTGTTAATGGTATTGGCGCCCGTGTACCTGTATGCGGCTATCCGGGTGAAGTTCTCCTCGCCCGGCCCGATCATGTATTCACAAGAGCGAATCGGTTTGCATAGCAAACCCTTCAACATGTATAAGTTCCGGTCGATGTATGTGGATTCCGAAAAAGAGGGCCCGGCGCTGTCCCACAAAAACGATAAGCGCATCACACCCTGGGGGAGAGTCATGCGCAAGTGGCGGATCGATGAATTACCGCAATTCTATAATGTATTGAAAGGCGATATGTCTTTGGTCGGCCATCGCCCCGAGCGCCAATTTTACATCGACCAGATCAGCAAAGAAGCGCCGCATTATAAGCATCTCAACAAAGTAAAACCGGGCATCACCTCCTGGGGCATGGTGAAGTTTGGCTATGCGGAAAATGTCTCCCAAATGGTCGAACGCATGAAATGGGATATCCTCTATATCGAAAACGCCTCCCTGGCCCTGGATTTTAAGATCATGATCTATACCATCCTCACCATTTTGCAGGGAAGAGGAAAGTAGATTGTTCTCGATGATTGGTCGGTCTGTCTAATGGCATTCTCCCTGGAATTATGTAAATGTAGAAGGATGAAGGTTGAATAGTTAAGGTTGAATGATGAAGTAATTCAATTCAACATTCTACATTTATCCTTCAAAATTCATCATTAAACCTACCGTTAAAGTGTCCGAATAAATTTCAACACTTGCTTCCCTTGATCTGTCGCGACTTCCAACAGGTAAATTCCTGCAGGTAGCGATTGGATGCTGATGGGTTGATCATTGTTGGTTATCCGGCTTATCAATACTTTGCCATAGGCATCTATAACCCGGATCATTCGGATCTTGTCGGAAGGGCCAGAGATATGGATCATGTTCCCTGCCGGATTGGGATAGGCCTTGAATCCCCAGGAGTCAGGGGGCTCCGGTGTTTCGACTCCGGTCCCTTTATGAACCACAACGGAATCCGCCAGCAGGCAAACCGGGATCTCCTTGTTTTGGACATCGATCACCAGCACATCTTCAAAAGATAGCTTCAACTGCTTGGTATCGGTGCGTTTACCTTCCAGGTCGTCGATGATCACGATATGAAAGCGTGCGATCTCCCCATAGCCGGTTTCCGTTAGCTGATCGGTCTTGGTCAGGGCGAGATCTGCCTGGCCGGCATCGGAGTGCTGTTGGGACAGGTGCAAACGGTTGGCGCTGTTGCCGAACCATCCGGCATCCGGCGTGATATCGCGTAAGGTAGAATCCACCAGCAATGGGTCGAAGTTCATCGATAAGGCCAGCCCATAGATATCCTGCGCAGTAAGCTGCTGATCCCCCAGGTGGATCTTTACATCCAGGGTATCTCCGTAATTCACGGAGTCGGCGCTTAATTCGAAATATAGCGGGGTCATGGTGCCATGACAATCCCTGGGGCCGGTTTTATAGCTGAAGTTCCGGCCATAGTTCAGCAGGATAGCCGAGGTGTCCGCAGCATCGATGATGCCATTTCCGTCGCAATCGATATGTTTGATATTCAGGCCGCCGGGCAAGGTGTCTGTCCAGTCGGGCGCTTTTTGTGGGATCCAGATAAGCGTGGAATCCGGCCTGGAAGCTCCGGTGGTTTGGTAGGCCAGTCCGATATTCAGCAGATCGATGTGGTTGGCGACACCATCCTGGTTGGCATCACCCGGAAGTATACAGGCCTGAGCGGAGCAGGTGGTGCCGGCGCTATCGGTTTTCACCAGGTAGCAATCATAAGTGTGGAAACCCCATTTATAACCGGCCATGATATACCCCTTGTCGCGGGTGGGCGCTATCGATAATCCTTTATCGCCGATGCTGCCGCCATAGGTCCGGGTCCATTCTTCAATGCCATTGGGGTCTGTCGTAAGCAAAAGCATATCCCCGGCCTCATTGCCATAGCTCGTGGTATATCCGCTGATGGCAAACCCACCGGTCGAAACAGCTACCAGGCCATAACCCTGGTCTTCACCGGTGCCGCCGTAGGAATAATGCCATTGCAGGTTGCCGAGGCTGTCGGTCCTGACCAGGTAGACATCGTTTTTCTGGATATCGTAATTATTGATATAACCGGCGATGGCAAATCCGCTGTCAGCCGTTACCACCAAAGATTGCCCGTACTCCTGGCCCAGCCCGCCGATAGCGCGGGTCCATAAGCTGTCGCCGGATACGTCTACACGAACCAGGTAGAGGTCGGGATCGCCGGATCCAAAGCTGGTGGTCATACCGGCAATGATATATCCCTGCTGGCCCACGACCCGGACACTGTTACCGATATCGAGGCCCGCCCCTCCATAGGTTTTGGTCCATACAGCATTGCCATTGGGATCTGTTTTGATAATGACCAGGTCGCCACCCATGCCGCTGGAAAAGCCGGTCAGTACAAATCCTTCATCCGTATCCAGGGCAAGGTCATAACCATGATCATCACCGGCCGAGCCATAATGCTCCGACCACAGGGAGTCACCGGACTGGTTTACCCGCAGGAGCCAGATATCCTTACCCTGGCTGCCACCCTTATCCGTATGGCCGATCAGGGCGAAACCCGAATCTGCAGTTTCTACAAGGCCATATGCCCTGTCATCTCCGGGGCCTCCGAAAGTTCGGCTCCAAAGTTCCTGACCGGCGCTGTCGGTTTTGAATAAATAGAGATCCTGGCCGCTGGCACCGAAACTTTCCGTCCATCCTGCCACCACAAAGCCGCCGTCAAAAGTTTCCACCACCGCATATCCGGCCTCCGCTTCAACACCGCCATATAGTTTTTCCCAGCCCTGGGCATGTAAGGCCATGCTATACAGCCAGCAGCATAGCCCGAGGCTGCAGATCATTAGCAAATGATCGGGCTTTTTTTGTGCGTGCTTAATTTTCATAGTCAACATACAGTTTTAACACAGATTTGACGCAAAATTGACTCATTTTTTACACGATTTTGACATCATCCTTGCTCCATTTTGTCAATGATATTGGTGTTCATGTGTTAAATCCAAGTCCTCACCAGGTGGCTAACGGATCATCAATTTTCCATGGCCTATTTCCCGTTGGTGGTTATATATTTTATACAGGTATACCCCCGCCGGTAGTCCGTCCCGCGAAATTTCCGTACCCTCGGAGGGAATCCCATGGATCTCTTTGACACGGATACCGAGCATATTATATAAGCTTAGCTGAAAGAGACCGTCGTCCGAAGGATCTATGAGCCTTAAATATGTTTTATCGGAAAAGGGATTCGGAAAGCATTCCACCCTAAGCGGTGAATGATCCCTATTCTCCAGGTCCTCGATACTGGTGGTACTGAAGATATCTGCGACCAATGTCGTATCGAATACATGGCTGATAGCCGGATCGGTGATCACCGGAGCATTGAAGTCGAAATAGATGGCTGCCTTGTTGCTGATGATGGAACCTGGTGGATTGCCCGGGGTTTGGCGGATCTTGAATTTGACAAATCCATGGCTGCCCTGTTCATTCATGTTGTGATCCGGTAACCCGATATCGGTAAAAGTCCATTCGAGATAGCCCTTTCCATATATCCTGAAGCTGTATGGGTGGCTACTGGCCCCGGAGCGTACGCTGGCGGGATCCAAGCCAGGGGGTAGCGTGTCGCGGATAACGACTAGGAAGGCGGTATCGTTTCCTTTATTCTGGAAGTTGATCTGGTAGTCGAGCTGCTGAGTATGGGAAATGTATCCGTTAGAAGTTACCCCGGTCGGTTGCACCAGCTTTTCATTCGGATCATGGGAACCCCGGATCTCCTGGCAATCGATATCGATAAAGCCGTTCCCATCGTCTTGCGGCAGTTCCAAAGATTCCAGCCCGAGCGGCAGATCGCAGTTTTTCAGTTCTGCCGATGGCCTGCTTTGTCCGGGATGCCCAGGCCGTTGATCGGCTTCGATGCGATAAGTAAAGCCATATTGCGGTTGAATGACGGGTATATTGATGCTATCTCCGCCATCCAATTGAAAGGTCCCGTTCTGGATCAGTCTGTTGGTACGGTAAATACGGTAATCGCTGGTTGCTTGCATATCCCCGGCCCCGTTCGGCGACTTATTCCGGATCGTGAACGACAGGTCATATCCGCCAATACAGGATCCCGATACTTCGATGGAGGAACCGTCCCACCCCGGATCGATGGGAAAGGGTAGGCTATCCGGGTATATATGGGCAGTGTTGCAGAATACTTCCCCGAGGTTGGCGTCGCAGGAAACGTTGGTGTTGATCGTGAAACTCCCGCAATCACCGGCCTGCAGCGATCCGATCTCGAATACATAGCGGTTGTTTTGCTGGGGAAGGTTCCAGGGTACGGAACTTGAGATCGGCGTAATATAGCTATCCATGTCCAGGGTAACATAGGCATTGAATGCCGGGGCATTGCCCTCATTACAATAAGACACGGTATAAACGGCTGGCTGGCAGCTTCGCAGGATCCGGGTACCGATATCCACGGTCATCAACGGGCCGTATCCGGTAACCTCGTTGGCAAAATCATGGCCGGCAATAGTATCTTCAAAATTTTGTACATCCCCGTTATACAGGTTAGGCATTTCCGGGCAGGCGGCTTGCCACAATGGATTTTTTAGCTGTTGGTGGATGGTATAAGGGCCGGTATCCACTTCGAAAGAATAGTTGCCCAAAGGATCTGTTTGGGTATAAAATCCAAAAGGCTCACACTGTACGATCCAACCCCCGAGTCCTGCTTCGCCAAAGCCGATATCCCGGATACAATCGCTGTTGAGGTCGTTGAAGATATTTCCTTTGATCAGGTTGGTGAATGTCCGGCCATCCCGGTCTGCTTTGAGGAGAAAAACATCCGGGAAGGGAACGGAGGGGTGTTTATAATGACCGGTAAGTACGTAACCGCCGTCTACGGTCAGGTTGACATACCGGGCATAGCTATAGACCCCGGCCTGAAAGCGGCTGGTCCAAAGCATGTTGCCGGCTGTATCGGTTCGAATGAGTAGGGTTTGTACATTCGATGTTATGCTGTCCTGGAATGCCCCGGCAAGGATAAATCCTCCGTCCGGCGTTTCTTTGATGGAGTACAAGGATGACCGGCGTTGGTAATATTTGACCCATTGCTGTTTGCCGGCAGTATCCAGTTTCATGAGGAAACCTTTCTTGACATCCGGCCCGAGCGAGTTGGTATGACCGGCAATCGCATATCCGCCATCCGTGGTTTGCCGGATCTCCGGTGCCAGTACCAGGCCTACATCACCACCATACACATGGGTCCAGGTGGTATCGCCGGTGGCATTCGTTTTGATAATGTAGCCATTGATGCTATCCGGGCCATAGCTTTTTGTCCACCCGGAGAGAATAAAACCGCCGTCGTCGGTCTGCTCCACAAACTTGGCGTATTCATCATCGTTTCCGCCGTAAATTTTCATCCAGACAGAATCTCCCTGCTGGTTCATTTTCAGCAAAAACGCATCAACTTCCGTATTTCCGGGGCCATTATCGATGGTACCGGTCATGATATAGCCATTATCTGTGGTGGGCCTGATCTGCTTACCGAAAGTATTACCTGGTCCGCCGTATTTCCGGTCCCATAAAGTATCGCCAAAGGCATTGGTTTTAACGATATATGCCCGGTAGTTACTGCTGACCAAGCCGGAACTTCCGCCAACGATATAACCTCCATCAGGTGTAGGAAAGATGGATTCGGCATGATCCGCCAACAGGTTATCATACTGCGTCCGCCATTGTATACTGCCGTTAGCATCCGTTTTAAAGAAGCTGAAGTCGTTGAAGTTGCTGGGCTTCAGGAGATTCATATTGGCCAATATATAGCCCCCGTCGGGTGTTTGATGAACTTCCACCCCTTCTTCATAATCCGGGAATTCGAAATGCCGCTCCCAACCCTGGCTATACCCGGTTTTAAGCGATAATAGCACCAGGATAAATAGGAGGATCAAACCGGTAAAAGCCGTTGCCCGGGACAATTTTTTCAGAAATTTTATCCGCTTATTCATTTGCTCGAAATCCTTCATAAGGTAAAGTTAAGACATGTACAAACATCATAGAAAATACAAAAATATCTATTTGCAAAAGCTAATTGTAAGATATTGTTTACAAAATCTCCTATTATTAGGTATTTTTAGTGTATTAATGTGCCAAACTGCAATTCACATATAAATTTGTTTAATTTGAATCAGCCCCGCCATGCAAAGCACTAAACTGGTGCGTATACTATCAACGTTCAGCCCCAAAGAATTAAAAGGCTTTCGGAAATACATCAGTACGCCCTACTTCAATGAACAGGATAGACTGGTTCAATTATTCAACATAGTCGAGGAATGTTTCTTTGTAGTTCGCTCACAGCCTTCCAAGGAATTCATCTGGCAGCAATTGTTTCCCCAAAAAAAGTTCAATGATGCCCTCTTGCGGAAGCTCCTTTCCGACCTTTCCAAGCTGGCCGAGGAATTCCTCGTCTGGCAGGGACTTCAGGAACGGCCGGTGGAGCAGGCCAATTTGTTGTTGTCGGAATTGAATAAGAGAAAGCTGGCAAAAGATTTTAACAAGGTGATGCGCACGATCCGCGATTTCCATGAAGATCAATCTTACCGCGATGATCAGTATTACTTCAATGCCCACCTGATCGATTCGGAACTGAACCGCTTTGTGGCCTTACAGGGCAAACGCACCAAAGACGTGAGCTTACAGTCGGCTGCCCGTAACCTCGACCACTATTACCTGATCACGAAATTGCGGTATTGTTGTGACCTGCTGAATTATAAGAATGTGATCGATATCGAGTACGAATTACTGTTCATGGAAGAGATCCTGAAGTACCTGAAAGATCATGATTTCAGGGAGGTTCCCGCAATAGCCATATATTATCATATCCTGATGCTGTTGAGAAATGAAAATGATGAGCAACATTTCGAGACATTAACAAATCTGTTAGAGGTCCATGACGGGCTGTTTACTCTGGAAGAAAGAAGGGGCATGTATACCTATGCGTTGAACTATTGCATTAAAAAGGCCAATACCGGTGACCGGAAGTTCCTGGTCTCCCTGTTCAAATTGTACCAGCAGGCCCTGGATAAAGGGATATTGCTGGAAGACAAATACCTGTCACCCTGGAATTATAAGAATATTGTTACGGCCGGATTGCGTGTCGGCGAAACAGCCTGGATCCAAGCGTTTATACACGAATACAAAAACAGCATTGACAAAAAGTTCCGCGAAAATGCCTTTACCTACAACCTGGCCAGGTATTACTTCCAGTTGAAGGACCATGAAGAAGTGATCGCCTTATTGCAACAGGTGGAATATGAAGATATCTTTTATAACCTGGGGGCCAAGTCCATGCTGCTGAAAACCTATTACGAAACCGAAGAGATCAGCGCTATGTATTCCCTGCTGGATAGCTTTGAGATCTTTTTAAGAAGAAATAAGCTGGTATCCGGTTACCATCGGAAAAACCACCTGAATTTGATCCGCTATGTCCGGAAATTGATCCGCCTGCATGCCAGCGAAAAGGAAAAGATCACCCAACTGGAAGAAGCCCTGAAGGTTGATGAAGAAGTTTCCGACCGCAAATGGCTGATGGCGCAATTGGAACGACTAAAAGGGAAATAATGTATACCCAAAGCGGCTCGACCTTGAGTCTGGAACCGATAAAAAGTCACGTGACATGTCACGTTATTTCAAAATAGCGGCTCTGCTGTGGCGAGTGGCCACTATCAATGGCAATTATCTGATCTGTAATCCCTTAGTGAAAAATCACCACTTTTTGGGTTCCTGTTAACCCCAATTCATCTTTAATTTGTATGAAGTAAAGTCCTGAAGGCAGTTGTTCGACCGGATAGGATAAAGCGCCATAATGGTTGGGTAAACCCATCTGGTCGAGCACTCGGCCATTGAGGTCGAGCAGGGAAACAGTAAGTTTCTTTGATTTTCTCGGTATGTTGTATTGGATTTGCAACATTTGATTCGCCGGGTTGGGGTAGATGTTGAGTAAATTGTGGCTTGTGCTGGTATAGTCAACAACATCATACAGCGTATCGCAATCATCCCCCACACAGCTATCGCAATCAGCAGGATTGCAGGAAAAACCAAGGCTATCGGTTTTCACGATCCATAGGTCCTGGTCGTCGCCAAATCCAAAGCCGGTGAGCACGAAGCCGCCATCTTGTGTATGAGATACATCATAAAACTGGCTAGACAATTCATATCGGGTATAGTACGACCGGGCCCACAAGCTGTCGCCATTGGCATCGAGCTTTAGTAACCAGCCCCGTTGTTCATTGTTTTGATCGTGAGTAGCGCCTACAGCCAGGTAGCCGCCGTC
>JANQFB010000081.1 GCA_028278085.1 Chitinophagales bacterium | reverse complement strand
GTGGGAGGCTCAGGTGCCGGTGCCAGTATTACCACAGGTATGCAAAATACTTTACTGGGAGTAGATGCCGGGAACCAAACCACTTCAGGTTCCTGGAACACTTTTCTGGGTTTTCGTGCCGGCTACAGTTTCACGAAAGGCAACTATAATACTTTCATCGGTGAGGCCGCTGGAATAAGTGCTAAAGGAGTAAGCTATTGTACATTTGTAGGTGAGGCGTCAGGAACCGTATGCACTGGGAATTTCAACACCTTTATTGGCAATACTACGGGTCTGGAAAATACTTCCGGAGAGAAAAACACTTTCCTTGGGTATAGTTCGGGAGTTGATAATAAAACTGGCAATAATAATACCTATCTGGGCTATCATACAGGATACAAGTCAGACAGCGGAACGGGAAATGTTTTTTTAGGATATGAAGCCGGCTACAATGAATTAGGCTCCAACAAACTCTATATTGCTAATAATAAAGAAGCACCTCTGATTTATGGTAATTTCAATACTATACAAGTGGGTATCGGTACCACCACCCCTACGGCTAATCTGGATGTCAATGGCACCATCAAATTAGGCAGTTCAACGCAAACTCCCGTGGCAGGTACCATGCGTTGGACCGGGGAGCAATTTCAGGGGTATAATGGGGAGAGCTGGCTTTCTTTCACCGATAGTTCAGGTCCGGTTATCGACAGTGCTAAAATCGATTCGATCAGGGGGCGTATTTTGGGATCAGATGAAGAAGGAACACATCCCTTAACCTTTAAGGGGTATAAGGCCGGCTTTAAGACCCGAAGATATCATTACAATAATAAAAGCTGGCCTAATGCAGGCAATACCTTTATTGGGAACCATGCGGGCTTTTTTACGATCGATGGAAGGTCGAATACCTTTGTTGGCGATTCGTCGGGTATCAATAATACCGCTGGCTCAACAAACACCTACATGGGTGCTTTCGCGGGAGAGCAAAATACCACTGGCAGCAGTAATACCATGATCGGATTTAATGCCGGTGGGTCGAATGAGTTGGGAAATAGTAATTTGTATTTGGGTAAGTTTGCAGCTTATTTCAATAGCAGTGGCTCTTTTAACACGGTGGTGGGTAACCAGGCAGGTTTTAATAATCATGGATCGCGGAATGTTTTTATAGGATACCGTGCCGGTTACAACGAATCCGGTGATTCTACCTTATATATTGCTGTTTCGGATACGAATGTTCCTTTGATCTATGGTAACTTCCAAACAGGGAATATCGGCATAGGCACCAATGATCCCGATACTTTCCGGTTGGCGGTCAATGGTACCCTCAAGGCCAGAAAACTGAGGATCACCGCGCAAAACTGGTCCGATCATGTCTTTGAGGATCATTATCCCTTAATGCCTTTGGCAGAACTCGAAAAAAGCATTATCACCTATAAACATCTGCCCGGAATTCCCAGCGCACCCGAAATATTGGAGGAAGGTATCGATGTGGCGGAGATCCAGGCAAAATTGCTCGAGAAGATCGAAGAGCTTACCTTGTATATTATAGCCCAGGAAAAACAGCTCAACAACCAGGAAGAAAAGTTAGCTAACCTGGAGGCTCGGTTGGAAAACCTAAACCCTTCTAAATAACATGATCCATCTAACGGCCTCCTTCCTGGTTTTGCTCAAGCGGATTTTTTTAACCGGCATCATCTTCGGATGCTTTTCTCCTACCTTATCCGGGCAACATACCTTAATCCCCCGAAATTTCATTCCTGTTGTATTTAATCCCGATGGGGTCTACCCGGTACTGAATAATTACGGATGCACCGAAGGCGTGAATCTATCGACAGGTGCGCTGAATCTCACCTTTGACCTGGCTACCCTTACGAGTTCACAATTGAACTATACCTTAAAAGCATTTTATAACAGCCGTTCCGCCGGGATCAACCACCAATTTCCTGGCGAAGACCTGCCCCTTTCCGTTTTGGGAGGTTGGGGATGGAAATTGATGGATTATCCTAAGATCGTACAGGCCAAAGACCGATATTATCTGCTAGATGGCCAGGGAGCCTATCCGCTTCAGGTAACGAGTCAACAAGGAGATCTTGATTCCGAGATAACCTCATTTGTGCCGAGTGGTCCCTATTATTTGTGGCAAATTACCCGATCGATGGCTGCCGAGTCTAGTAATGCATCCGCAGCCACCTGGAAGATCCAAACGGCCAGCGGAGTGGCTTATTCCTTTGATGAGCAAGGTGTTGGACTCGAATACGTGGAGGGGTATGTTTGGCAATTGAGCCAGGTTATCCAATCGCTTTGGCCGGATACCCTGTGGTTCGAATACCAGGGAGATCAACTGATCAACATCTCGAACAGCAGGAAAGACAGCCTTGTTATGATCTATAGTACCATTGATGGAGAACAATTATTACAGGCCATTGCTGCTGTTCAAAATGGCGTCATTACAGACAGCGTGTTGCTCGACTATTCATCGGTTACGCTTACGATAAAAGATCAGGAACGTAGTTATTCTTTACTTTCCGGGATAAACAATAGCATGAATGTCGGCAACGGGATCTTTAAATCGCCGGCTCCAGCCATAAGATTTGCCTATATCGATAATACAGCAGATGATAATGGTTTCCAGGGTGGAATGCTGCAAATTACCGGCCCCGAAGGTGCGACATCCAACTTTACCTATGGTACGACAGCGCATGAATTTACCGATACTTCCGGTACAACCTATACAATTAGCGCTTACCCGATCATCCAAAACAGGATCTTTACCGGTTATGATAACATATTTACGGCTTATAAATATCAGATCAATAACAGCCAATCTGCTGTCAATTACGGCTACCTGCAGTACAACCAGGCGACAGTTTATCCGGGTGGCCAATTTGTGGATGACAGTTATAGCAAGCCTTACGGCTGGGAAACCTACTATTTTTTTGATGGATTTTCACCCTTATTCCGATTCGAAAATTTCAAGTTGCCCAAGCTATATGAATATCAATATTTGCCAGATAGTGTAAAATATACGCCGGAGGAACTTGCCCCCCCGGTAACCTATTTCACTTCCGACAAGATAGCCTTGAATGGCCCTGTTATTATCGCTTTTCAATACCAGGATGCCAAGGCGTTGACATCAAGCTCAACTATTGATCCGGCTACGGGTAATTTAGTGACCACTTACGATCCTGTACCCCTTGACGTAAATGTCGACCTATATGATAACGGGGAAAAAATCAAGGAAATTACCCTGGCTGCTGACCTGGTTCAGAAAACTGAAGTATTTATACCTTTCTACGATACCATCAATCCCCTCGACTTTGGTCTGAACCCTCTTGCAGGCAATTATTCCTATTCGATCCGGATCGGGGTTGAAGCTGGAGAGCCAGGCCTTGTAGATGCTTCGATCACCTTACGGGATTTTTATACAGGGCCTCTTGCGAACCCTTATTGGGCCGGAAGCCCTTATGCAACCTTTACTTATAACAGCAAAGGCGAAGTGGTGGATTCCGGAAGCTATTTAATCGCGAATAATTTTTACGAACCGGTTGCCAAGGGGCTGTATACCCGAATGTTGGAAAAGATATCGATGACCAAGGGATTATCAGATACCCTCTTATTCCGGCATGATCCGATTACCGGTCAGGTTAAACAATATACGACCTATAACTACAACAGTTCAGGCAAAAGAGATTCGCTCCGCAGTACCACCACCTACTGGTGGGAAAAATATGATCCGGATCGTTCCCTTAACCTGCTTACGCCGGTGGTGCAGGCAACAGATTCCATGAACACAGCCATCACATCGATTCTCGTCAATACCTGGAAAGATTGGAGTAATAACAATAGCGGACAATGGGCGCCCTGGGAAAATTTTACCTGGGAAGGAAGCGGATCACCCGATTTCCCGAATTGGACCACCAACGATTCACCCGATTCGGATTGGTTGGAGACAGATGCCATTTCTCATAGGAATACCAGTGGAAGGCCCATCCAGGAATTCAATGTGGATAGTATATTCAGTTCCACCCTGTATGATGCATCGGGTCTTTACCCTGTGGCGGTTTTTGAAAACGCCCAATTGGTCAGTGAAGACGGTAGCCAAGGAAACCAGTGTGATTATATGGGTTTTGAAAGCTATGAATATACCACCGACAGCTATTGGAAATTCAACGGTGCTGAAATCACCCATGAAGATAAGCATACCGGTAAAACAAGCCTTACGATAGGACCAGGTCAAAGTATCCAGGCGAGTTTCGTACCGGATACCCGGTCGGAGCAACAGTATATCCTTTCCTGTTGGGTCAAAACACCGGCGTCATATGAAAGCAATACCGCCAATCTTTCCCTGGAAGCCATTGCTTCCTCATCCGGACAAATCCTTGCCGGCAACAGTACGAATATCCTCCATACGGGAGGAGCATGGGCATATGTTTCGACCGTTCTGAAGATCCCTGTAAGCGCTTCGCCCGTTGAGATCAGCGCTACGATCAATAACAACGGAAGCCAAACCATCTGGGTCGATGATGTCCGCTTTTCACCTTATGGGTCTTTCTTTGCTGCCATGATCTATAATGATGACATGGACTTGTTTACGGCCATGACCGGCAATAATGCGCAAACCTACAGGATATTTTATAACGAGTTCAAGGAACCCATAGCCACGGCCGGGCCGGCTGAGCACGTGGTTTCCTTATCTGCGGGTTATTTCTCTTTAAGTGATCATACTAATTTCGATCCGGACCAGCCTAATAGCAGCCTTACTATCCTGGCCAGGAATGGAGGCCCTTTCGATGATTTCAATGATGGTGAGCCCAATGGCTGGACTTTTGAGTATCCCTCAGACTGGTTTGTGGTCGATGATAAGCTCATTTGCAAGAACTACTCCGGCGAAAAAAGCAAGGCTATTTTGGATGGATCGGATCGGGCAAACTATGGTTTCAGGGTGCAGGTCAGTGATGCGAATGGGGTTGTTGGCATTGGTATTGGAGAGATCAGTGTAGAATATAATGTGGCTACGGGTTGGTTGTTGCTGGACGGCCCGACAACGGTTGCTACGCAGACCGGTTCAATGGGTCAGGATTGGTTGCTTGTTACTCAGGATGATGGTTTGTTATTTTATAACAATGGAAAATTGATCTTTAACCAGGCAATGTCCGGGATCGTTGAAGGCGAATGCATCCTTTATACCGCCGGACAAAATTCAACGGCTGCCTTTGATGATGTGTTGGTGTTTATCGATCCGCTTGTCCATATAAGGTATGCCAATGGAACGGGCAATGTTATTCAAACACAGGCCATGAAGGGGATAAATTGTATAGCCGCCCAAAGCCTTTATGATAGCCTTAGCCGGTTAGTTATTCAAACAAGGCCGATTTTATTGTCCAATGCTTCAGGACCTGCATTTGCTAGCTATCATCCTGATCTGGTAACGAATGGGCAGCTTTCCGGAAGCTTATGGCAAGATGGGATCATGACGGGTTTGGTGGCCGAGGCCTATCCCAATGATCAGGGCTATCCCTATTATCGGCAAAGCTTTACGAATTCTCCGTTGTCCCTTCCTTATCAAACCGGCTTACCGGGGAAAGATTTTGCCATAGGCCAGGGGCACACTCAACAATTGACTGCAGGAGTCAATACCAGTAACATTTTTGGTGATCTTTATCCGCCCGGGAAGTACCGGTTGATCACTTCCAATAATCCGGATAGTGATAACAGTTACCTGCTATCAGATCAGTTCGGGAACCCAGTCGCTACGAAAGCCGCCACCATCAACGAGGGTAGTGCTGTGATCCAGCCGCAGAACGCCTTTAATTATAATCTGCAGGGAGACCTTGTCAGCTATCAGCAACCCAATTATTTCGATCCTCCCAAAGGTTCGCAACAAACCGATTGGGTCAACACGGCAGCATATGATTTTTTAGGGAAGGTTACCCGGTCAGCAACTACCGATACGGATTCTTCCTGGTACATATATGAGCCATCCGGGCAGATACGGTTTATGATGAATGCCCTTGGAAAAGCTGCCAATCCTAACCGGATCATATACTTCAAATATGATCCTTCCGATAACATGCGGCTGATCGAGACCGGTTATTATCCTTATAACTGGGACAGCAGCGCTTTACAACATTATGCCGATACCGATCCAGGCTGGCCGGCAACACCCGATACCTGGTATCAACGATACCGCTACAATGGAGATGGCTCTGTTCCTTACCTGAATGGGCGCTTAGACAGCATATTGGTGAATAATGACTTCGATTTGGAGGCAGATGTTATCGAGACCTATCGATATGATCAATCAGGGAGGGTTACCCTGCATACCCTCAAGGCCTTGGATTTTGGCCCCGATGTTCACATAACAGCTTATCACTACGATAATTTGGGCAACCCGGTACAGTTGGATTACTTACCCCAAAATATCATACTGGAAAACAGTTCCCTGGAAGGGAATATAGGTTTGCAAGCGGCAGACACTATTATCTTCATTGGTAATACCCGGATCGGTTCGGATGCGGATATTCAGTTGCAGGCTGGAAAACTGATCGATTTTACAGGAGAAATAAGCCTGGGTGATCATGCAGATATCAGCGCCGCTACAAGTCATATGTCCGATATGGCAACAAGCATTTCCTATAGTTATAACCATATGGCACAGTTGGTTGCTGTCGGTACACCCCCTGATCCTGATCAATTTGCTGCCTACGCCTATCATCCCGATGGGAGCATAGCTTCCAAGATGCTGAACAATACCTATGAAAATGGATATGAAGTCACTTATGGTTACAATATCGCAGGTTGGATCAAGGTGATCGAAAGCCCGCTTTTTAAAGATTCGATCGTTTACCGGTCGGATGGTTATGAAAATGATGTGCATTATTATGACGGGGTGATCTCCAATATCACCTATGCTTATGATCCTTCCATATTTCCGGAAAATCCCGCTTATGATATGAAAATGGAATATGATGAAATGAACCAGGTAGAAGTTGCGCAAAACAGTATGGAGTTGTATACCATCGGCGTTAAATCCAACGTACTGCATGATGCCAATCAAAATGTGCTGGCGGTCTCCAGGAACGGCGAGGAAGAAACGATCACCTACGTTAGCGGTAAAAACCAGGTGCAGGAATATGGAGTGGATGGCTACAACTGGCATTTGAACCATGATATTATCGGCAATGTAACACAGTCACCGAGGTTAAATGTTGCCAACATATCTTATGGAATGGTCAATAATCTAAGCTCGCAGATCAACATGGATGATGGCAGTAGCTTGCAATTTCAGTATGGTGGGGGAGACCGGCGGATTTTGAAACAACAGGTTAAGGGAACGGAATATTCCGCTACGCTTTATCAGCATGGCATGAATGATTATCCATTGGTGGAAAAGCGTCGATCGGACGGGGCTTCGGAAACCAGTACTTTTTATATTTATGGTCCTGATGGCCTGCTCGCCATGCAACAAGATGGCGAAACCTATTATATCCTGAAGGATCATTTGGGGTCGAGCCGGGTGGTTACCAATGCCACCAATCAACCGGTAGCCGCGTTTGATTATATGCCTTATGGCGATACAACCCGGACTTTTGGCCGGGAAAACCTGTTGAATTATCGTTATACAGGCCAGGAGTTTGATCCATCCATAGGTTTATACAATTACCGCGCCCGTTTTTACGATCCGCAGCTCGGCCAGTTTTATGCACCTGACCCGGCAGGTCAGTACAATAGCCCATATATTTACGTCGGGAATGATCCGTTGAGTAATATCGATCCGACCGGTGAGGTGGATTGTAACAATCGATTTCAGGGGGATCAGGATGTAATCGATAGGACTGTTTTGGGCGCTGCGTTGATCATACAGGCGGCCGCAAGAGTATTTTTAAATAATCTGGCTACAGTCCGGCAACAGGCGGCAACCACCATTCAAAGAGCCTTCAGAGGTTTTGAGGTTCGCCGGCAACTGTATGGTATACTGAACCCCCCTGTCGAGGGTGATCCGGGCTATCCGCTGTTTGTTTTTGATGTGGCGGATGGGCGTCGGAGGATGGAGGTAGCCGATGCTTTGGGGATCCCACCCGAAAACAGGGTGCCGTTGGTTTTTACCAGGGGATTTGAGTTACCAGGGCCCGTGGGACAAATGCTCGGACGCCAACATAATGGCATGAGGATCTATCACGGACATGGTGGTCCGGAAACTATTGGCGTTAACCGGCTTACCGGTGGTCGGGTGGGTATAACCGGTCAATATTTCGTCAATAATATTTTTCCGCTTATGGCTGGAAATGACGTTGGGCAAATTTACTTTTGGGCTTGTAATGTAGGCCGTACATTTGTCCCGGTGGTAGCAGCCAGGTTTCGTGAGCAGAACCGGGCCATTACTGTTGCCGGACCGAGATATACTTTTGAAACGTACAGGCCCCATAACGATCCGGCGAATCCATTACATATCAGGCTAAGATTATTTCGTGACAACCAGGACGACCTGGTTACGGCAGGTATAAACATTGAGGACCTGGGAACGGGCTCGGTCAGGCATAGGTTTAGCAGATTGTTTGGATGGTTGAGAGACCTTCGATTTCAGGGTGGGGATGCGTTTTATTTTTCCGATCGTTAATGTTGATGTAGGTAGCAGGTAACTAATTACAAAAAGGCCGCCCGCTACTTAGCGGACAGCCTTTTCATAATTAGGGTTTAATTGAACGTCAGGTCTATGGTTTAGTTGATACCATCATGCCCGGTTGTGCAGATCCCGCCGGTTCCATCATGATCGATGCCGCCATCTCCACCGTCCGTCCCGTCATCATCCTGGTCGGTTCCATCATCGTCGATACCGCCATCGCCGCAGTATTCGTTGTACAGGGCGATTAATTCCTGGTCGCTGTTCACGGCTACAACCAGTCCGCTTCCGTCGTTGATCAGTATTTCGATGGGATAATCGAATACAGGATATTCGCCTATACCATCCCAGTTGTCATACCATTCCTTTAAAGTAGCCCGGAATTCATCATCACTGTAAACGTGTACGGTGATCCCGCTTGGCATATTGATCCCTACCGGGTAGATCAGTTTCAGGCATTCTTCCGAATCGCTGGGTGCTTCCACTCCACTCTGAACGGGTTCACTCATTACGAAAATATCTTTCGCAGGTGTTTTAACCGGATGTGGTTCGATGGGAAGAATATCATCCTTGGTACAGGAAGAGAACATCAATAGCGTTAACATAAAGGCGAAAAAGTTGCTGAAAAATTTAGTTGAATGAGTCATGGCTAAAATAATTTGGTTAAAAATTGGTTTCATTTTTTTTTAACCTGTTTCATTGTCGATACTATGACAGTGGCCGACCGGATTTTCCCCTATGCGGGAATGAAAAAAAATGAAAATTTTTTAGAAACGCCAGGTATACTGCAGGGTTGGCGTTAGGGGGATGGCAAAGACCGGTTCTGTTTTAAGATCGCCGGAGGATAGTTCTACGATAAGATTATAGTAGGCGATATTTTTCGAATCAAAGACATTATATACCCCCAACTTGATTTCATGCCCGGTTTTCTTCCCGAAGGCATAGCTTGCGGTAATATCGGTCCGGTCATAGGGTTTGCCGCGCTTCACATACCGGATATCGGATTCCTCGGGGAAAACAACCGCTTCGCTGATGCCTATTTCATAATCGATATTGTTCAAATGCAGGACCGGATTGGCGGATTTGTAGACACTGTTAAGGGAAAAACGAAAATGATTACCTATCGCTAACCACGCTAGCAGGCTCACCTGGTGCCGGTGGTCATAGGCATGGGGAAAAGGATTGGCCCCGTTAAGAGCGTTGTATTTCCGGGTATTTTCCGACAGCGTATAGGATACCATGATGCCACTTTGCTTGATCTGCCAAACGGCCTGAAGGTCGAGGCCCGCTACCTGACCGATCCCGCGGATAAGATAGGTTTCCGGTTTGGTTTCGTTGACGATCTGCAGAAAGCCATAGCCCTGGGGATAGCTATACAAGTTGCGCATGTCTTTATAATAACCTGCCAGGGACAGGGTCAATGTAGGGTGGGGGCTCAGCCTGAATCCCAACTCGGCCATGTCTGATTTTTGGGGACGGATAAGGCCGGTCGAAGGAACCCAAAGATCGTTGGGCAGCCGGATCGCTGAGTTGGCCACCAGGTGGAGGTATTGTACCATACGACTTGCGGCGGCATAGGTCATGAATGATGGGTTGAGCCGGTATTGCAGCCGTAATCGAGGTTCCACGTTAAGATGATTACGGTCTTCCGGGAAAAAGCTGCTCACCCTCATGCCTATGATCGCCGACCAGCGCTCACTTATCGTCCATGCATCTTCTCCGTAAATCGCCGCTTCTTTGGCTAATTTGACATCACTCCCGGTTACCCTGGCCAGATCATCAATATCCGGATCCAGGTTAACCGTTTCAGCCAGGCCGGTTGCATCATGATAAGACATCACGGGTCTAAACGCCCGGTTGGAAAATCTCCCTCCAAAGCGGAAGGTATGTCCGGGTCCTGGCAGGTAATCGAGATCTATCTTGATCCCCAGGTCCTGGTTTTGGCTGCTGTTGCCCAGGAAATAAAATTGCTCGCCGAAGTCCGGAACCTCGGGAATAAAATAATCGAGCGTATGAAAATGATAATTGAAGCGACTATAGGTGACAGTGGTGTTGGCAAAGAGTTTTTTGTGGAATAGATGATTCCAACGCAAAGCTGCGATCGTATTGTTCCAGCCAAAGTCGAGCTTCGATTCCTGGATGGATCCTGTCAGGACAATGCGGTCCGACCGTTTCAAAGCATCCTCCCCGCTGAAAAAACTTGCATAGAGGCGGTCTTTGGGAGAGATCCTGTAGTTCACTTTGAGGTTGATATCATGAAACCTCGATGTCAATTCGGTATCGTCGTCCTGAAAGATGGTCCTGGCATATACCGGATCCATCAAAAAGCCCCGGGGTGCATATCTACCCGCGATCATTAAGGTGGCTTTATCCTTTTTCAACGGCCCTTCTACCATCACATTGGCGTTGACCAGGTTGGCCGAAACCTCGCCATGCCATTGATTATTATTCCCATCGAGGGTGTGAACATCGAGCACCGAAGCCAGCCGGCCGCCATACCTGGCCGGGAAGCTGCCCTTATATAAACGTGTCGAGTGGACGGTAGCAGGATTGACCGCCGAGAATATACCCATGGCATGAAAGGGAATATATACCGGGACGCCATCCAAAAGCAACAGGTTATGGCTGTTATTGCCGCCCCTCACAAACAAACCGCCGATCCCATCGATACCCCCATGTACTCCGGGCAATATTTGCAGGCTGCGAACAATATCGGGCGATCCACCTAAGGATGGATTATTCCGTATGAACCGGTTACTTATGTTGACAGCCCGGTCGAGATCGGCGGTGCTGTTGAAGCTTTCTTCGGCAGGAGGGGTAACGATTATCTCTTTCATCGTAATACTGGGCACCAGCCGTATGTCTTTTTGCACATCATTCCGCATCTCGACCGTTTCGAGTAGCGCCTGGTATCCTACATAATTGTATTGCAGGTTTACGGTACCCATGGGAAGCGTCAGGCTAAAATAGCCATACTCATTACTGGTGGCGCCGATCTTATACTCCGGGGCATAGATTGTAGCGGCGATCAGCCGTTCTCCGCTTGATGCGTCCCGTATGTAGCCGCTGATGGTAAAGGTCTGCGAGCGATCCCTGAAAAGCAGGATACGGTTGCCGGATACCTTCCACGAGATACCGGTGTTTGTTAATAGGGCGCTTAATGCCGATCCAACGGAAACCTTTTTCAATTGAAGTGTTTGCTTCAGACCGCCCGGAAAGAAATTTTTACTGAAGGCGATGGGGCAATCACAGGAGTCGGACAGGACTTTCAGGGCTTCGGTAATAGGAAGATCTTGAATGGATAGATCGATGGTTCGCTCGAGCGGCGATTGCCCATGCACAGACAGGGAGAATACCAGGACGCCGATAAAAACACTTAGTCGCATCCACCCCCTCTGATCTCACAGGTGCTGTTTTGGACAACGATCTCGTCAGTTCCGAAAACCGTTTGGATCGTTTGGAGCACCTCGGTTATGGATTGATTGTTAAAGTCGGCTGTGAAAACACAGTTGTCGAGGGCCGGATTGTGATTGGTGATGTCCACACCATAGGCGTGTTGCAGCACCCGGATCACCTCCGGAACAGGCGTATCCGTAAACGTTAGCACTTTGGTTCGCCAGGCCAGGTCATTGCCGGATCCATCGGTGGTTTTGACCAGCCGGGATCGACCGGAAGTAACCTGTTCGCCTTTGTTGAGCACGACTTCTTCGCCGGTGCTTTTGGAGGCGACCGCTACCCGGCCGGACGCTACGAATACCCGGTTTTCGGATTCTTTTCCATAGGCGCGGACATTAAAGGATGTTCCCAGTACGGTAATGGTCTCATCCAGCGTTTCGACTTTGAATGGCCTGGAAGCATCTTTGGTTATTGTAAAGAAGGCCTCTCCTTCCAATTGAACGGAACGTTCGTTGCTACCGAATTTTTTGGGCCGGATGAATGTACTGTAGCGGTTGAGCGTAACGACGGAACCATCGTCCAGGGTTATGACTTCGGTGGCATTTTGGGTTTCGACGATTATTATTTCCGGGTCACTGTCCATGAAGTATATTCCGCCAATGATCAATAAGGCGATACATGCGGCTGCGGCCAGCCAGGTTTTGCGCATGGATACCACCTTACCGGATCGGTTAGCGCTCCCGGGAGGTTGCCGCTGCATTTTTGCTTTCATGGCAGCAAAATCCGCATCCAGATCAACGTCTACGGGCGCCGCCAGCAGATCACTCTGATCCCAGGCCAGTTCAACCGCCCGAGCAGTTTCGTCGTTTTCCGGGCTTTCATTCCGCCAGCTTTCCAGCTCTTGTTGCTCTTCCGGGCCAATAGTCCCGCTGAGCTGCTTGTAGAGCAAGCCGATGTAATAATCTTCTTTCATTTTTGTGCTTGTTTTTCATCTGACAATGATCATATAACCATGACAGTATGAAAGGATTTCTTCCCCTATCCGTAGTCGCTTTTTTTCTTCATGAAGGGTTTTACCGCAGCTTTCAGCACCCGTAAAGCTTTGGTCATTTGGTTTTCGACGGTTTTCGGCGATATATCCAATCGTTCTCCGATCTCTTTATGCGAGAGCCCTTCCAGCCGGCATAAGATGAAGATGGTTCTGCAGCGTTCGGGAAGCTGGTTCAGCGCATTGTCCAGGACGGCTTTCAGATCGCTTGTTTCGAGATTATCCTGCGCCGATAGCTGGGTGGCCGCTTCCATTTCCAGCACTTCTTCATCTTCGAAACTCTTCCGGGATTTCAGTTTGTTCAGGCAGCGGTTGATAACCGACCGTTTGAGATAATTGGGCACGCTGGAACGAATTTCAATCTGGTGCCGGGTATTCCACAGTTTGATGAACATCTCCTGCACCTCATCCTTGGCAGCCGGAAGGTCTTTTAGCATGTTGATGGCGGTGCCCAGCAATAGCCTGTAATGCCGGTCAAACAATTGACGGAAAGCCGCTTCGTCATCCTGCCGGATCAGATCGATCAGTTGTTCGTCGGAAAGTTTCATGGGCTGTTGAACACTGCAAAATACGGAAAACGTTGAAATTGAAGATACCGTGAAAATGAATTGTTGGAAAGACGAATGGTGAATCGCTTTGCCCTGCTTGTTAATTCAGAAGAGAACCGTTGGGCATAACCAGACGATCGTTCACCAGGAAATGAGTAAAAAGTCATGTGGAGTAAGGTGATTGGTCACATTTTTTTGGCTGAAAAGAAGAGCAGCCCGGCTATTTGATACATATATTTTTAAATTTTTTAAAAATTAACTTTATAAATCTAATATATAATTAGATTTACGCCATTGTAGCATTATCACTCAATTTTCCTGAACAGGGTATTTGAAAATAAATTAAGGATCTCATAAAAACAACATTATGTTATGTTTTAATTCTTGGTGGATGGCGGTGAAATCAATATTGATGCAGCTCCTGTCAAATCGATATCGTGATCCAAAAAGGTCGCTTTTGTAGAATCATGGTCTATCAATCTACTGTTAGATAAAAATAATTTAAGAAAAAATGTGTTTAGTGAAACAAAAATCAATAAACAAACGTTAAACTTATGTCGACAAACAAAAACACAAGATTCAAGGTACCTGTATTCATTTTTGGTGATGGTATATTAGGAACATTAATTGCGATGGAATTTTCAAAAAATGGTATTGATGTGGTAATTTCCGGTTCAAATTCTAATGAATTACATAATGCTGCGTCTTTGAGAAATCAAGGCACCTTACAATCCGGAATATTACAAGCGATGACCTATACCCCCAAGTCATTGAACAAAAATGGTACTCACTTACTCCATCTCAAACGGGCCCGAGAAAAGTTTGAATCTTTGGCAAAATGGGAAGATTGCATTCATTCCGAAGATGGGGTTCATCATGTTGTACGATCAAAAGATCAATTGAAAGAATATCAGGCTTTAGTTAGGATGCTTGGTTATCAATCAAAATACACTAAACCGATAGGCCAACTTAGAGATCAACTTGGATATTTTGGGGGTAAAAAGTTTCAGATCCCAGCTTATTTTAATCTTCCAGATAAACCCATGGATCTCGACAGAATAATCCTCTTATTAAAATCAAGAAGTATATTGGATAGTATAAAAGACCCTAAGTTGGGGAAGATCTTTTACTTGCCTAAAAGCGATCGAACTATTAAAGTTCAAGAAGAAAAAAAGGCCTATGTCATATCCGGTTTTGCCAAATTTAAATTTGAATCCGATTTCCTGATCATTGCAGCAGGTATCAACAGTCAATCGATCTTAAAGGGAATTAATCCGGGTTATCAACAAAAGGCAACTACCAGAGGTATTTGTTTAGCCAAGACTGATGAAGGCACATCGTTTCAATTAAAGCAACCTTTCTTCTCAAGAAATGATGTTGAAGAAAAGAATTTTATTTTTATCACCCGCCATGGCAATCATAATATCCATTATTTTGATAAGCTGGTAATATCAAATGGGGAATCATTTCCGGTTGATTTAACTGAAGGTAATTCATATGCTGACTTGCGCAAAAACTACAAAGAGCAGGTAATTGAGCAACATCAAAGGATCAAAGCAATATTACAGCATAATTTGGATGAGGATGAATTGCCGGATTTGGAATTTATTTTTTGTGTGCTTTCTTCCGATAAAACGAAATATAAAGAATTGATCGAACAGGTAGCTGATACTAATATAATTGTGGCTCATCCTGGTTTGGCCACGGCTTCATTGAGTGTTGCCGAACAAGTTTGGAAAAAATATAAAGGATTTAAAACCTCTATTCAATTCAAGAAAATGGCCCCTAAGGAACGAATAGAATTAGGGGAATTTTTAGATGAATACCTGGATCAGCTTTCGAAAAAAATCGATAATGCTGTTCTTGATGATGATGAAAAATCCTGGTTTAGAGATCCATAAAAATTTATTACCATGAAATCAACCAACCCTACCAATCAGAGTTTATTTGCACAACAATTATCCTACATCATGCGATATTTTTATAATCAAGCGCAATGGGCGAACTTGCTCGGGATCAATCGATCTTCCATAACCCATTGGTTCCGGGATACCACTATTCCTAGTAAGGAACACATGGTGTTTATAAAAAACATTATTGAAGAGGAGGATAATGCCGAGATCAATGAATTATTTGAAGAACTATGCCATACCAGTTTAATTAAATTGACCTTCAATTATGAGAAGTTCAAGGCGAGAAACTTGTATGATTATATGGCCGGTGTTACCTTGGACCGGATCAACTTCCAATTAGAATCTCTCAATATTGACAGCAAAATGAAAGACAAATTTTATGATCAAATTTCTCTTTTTATAAATATTTTTTCAAATCTTGCTGATGATGAAAGGGACATTCTTTTTAAGAGTCTGATAAAATTAAAGGAAGTCAATTCAACTACAGTAAGCCGGCACAAACGAAAGAAGTTACTGGATAGCATCTATACGTTGATCGATAAAAACCCGGAAGGTTCCGTGTATGCTATTGAAGAAACTGAACCATTGCAATGGGAAGATGTTCCTGCTCACAAATATTACCAAGAAGTCAATGAGATATTTTCTTCGGAGGGAAATTACATTCTTAATCGTGAACGATTAGTGAAAATATTACTTACGCAAATCTCGCATCCTAAACAATATCGTCCAAAAAGAAAGCAAATTGCCTCTGTAATTGAACATAATTATACGTATAAGAACAATGCGAAAAAAGTATCAAAAAAAGATATATAAAGTGGTTGATCATGCTTGTTTTCGCCTTTTGAATGGGCGGAGCGTTTACTCTATACAGCTACAATCGTCGTTGTACACCAGGACTTCATGGCAAATATTGGTCTGGAAACAGGGATGGCTGACACCAAAGCAAACGGTTTGCAGACCTTCGGTGGTAAAGGTATGGGTTGGGTTTTGGCCGGTGGCCTGTCCGCCATCTCCAAAGTTCCAGGTGAAACTGATCTCATCCAACAAGCATTGATCATCCGGCAGGGTGGGAAAGAATTGCACCGTCAATCCTGCTTTTTCCGTTTCCAGGCCGAAAGTGGTTTCCACCGGGGCAAAGATCTCCCGACAACGTTCTGATTTTCTGACGCCCTTGAGGATATATGAACGGCAACCCTCATCAGATGGTTTGCAGTCATCCACGATATCGATAGGCTTTGTGGTCAACGGAAGGGTATTGACTACTGTATTCGGCCCCTCATTTTGCAGGACCAGCTCCGCTTCCTGGCAGCCTGTTGTGCCACCCTGGTCTGTTTTCAGTAGGTACATATTCCGTGCAAGTGCGGCGGGCGAATAAGCCGTGCCAAAAAGGGTAAAACCGTCTTTCAGGTTGTTGATGGCCACTGTCTCCCCGTTCTCCTGTAAGGCCGGGTCTCCATAGGCTCGTGACCATTGTAGCGCCCCGGCCTGGTTAAAAGCAGCTAAAACAGCATCCAGGTCCTGCCCGTCGGTGGTCAATTGTTCGGTGGTTCCGCCTACGATGATCGTACCATCACAAGTTTCCTGTAAACTACGCCCATAAACTTCTCTGGTCGGTTCATCAGCCGCCAACCGCTTGCTCCAGATCAAGCCGCCATTGCCATTCAGCCGGAGCAGATATATATTCCGTATCCCTCCGACCGTACCGCCGGTGGTCGACAATGCCGACTTGATAGAACCGGTCAGGAGGAAATTTCCCTTTGCGGTTTCCAGGATATCATGGCCCTGGGCCTGTGTATTCGGGCCCCCATCGTAACTTTTAGACCACTGATGATTTCCACTTCCATTGGTTTTTAACAGTACGACCTTACCATGCAGGTTAAAATCGTGACCAACCACAACGTATCCACCATCGAAAGTCGGTTGTGCGGCATGTGCTGTGTAGCCGGTCTGAGCACCATAGACTTTCCGCCAAAGCATGTTCCCGTCTATATCGGTCTTCATTAAAAACATATGGCTATGGGGATTGTTGGGCCAGGTTATTTCCCCCGCGATAATAAAGCCCTGGTCATGGGTTTCACGGATCGACCGGGCGGTGATCTTACTATTTTTCGGCCCGGCGGCATAACGCTGCAACCACAAGGCGGTACCGTTGCCGGTAAATTTCATGATCAATACCGACCGGGAAAGGACAAGTGTTTGCGGATGGCCATAGACGTCATAGATGATACTATCGCGCTGAGAACTCCCGACGACCACATAGCCGCCATCGGAAGCCACTTCAACATCATAAGCGATGTTGCCACCCTGCAGATCGTTGGCCACCCGTGACCAGATCGTGTCACCATGTTCATCGACCTTGACCAGGAATATATGATCGCCATCTCCTGGCGAACCCTGTGGGCGGTCGGCCACTACGGCAAACCCCAGAAGGGTCGAGCCGGCGAGGATATAGCCACAATCTTCCGTTGGATGGACCGCATAGCCCCGATCGTCGCGTTTAAAAACAAAGAAATCCGAGGAATACAGGTGCTGAAAAACCGACTGTGCCGAACCTGTCCATGGGCATAATAACAAAATAGTGCATAGTGCCACGATCCCTGCTAAGCTTGACCGCTTTTCACGACCCTGATGGATCTGTCGGGGAAGATGATCTTGCTGATATTTCATTTGTCGATATTTATTGGCCCGGATCGAGTGGCCCGCAGCCGCAATCGGTCAATACCGGGTTATTGCATCCTACATGCTCATTAAAGTGATTAACGGAAGTAATGATACCGGGATCTATTGTGGTCGCGCCGCCTCCGAAACCACCCATCGAAGGACTGCCTTTCGAACTACCGGAATAGCTCTTGCCCGATTTGCTGCCGGTATTACCTTGGATGCTGCCCGAACAACCCGAGCCGTCACCGGCTGTTTTCAGGTAATGCATACCCTCGGAACCATATCGATCATTGCTGCCGGCTACCAGGTAGCCTCCGTCCGACGTTGCTGTAAGGGCAAAGGTGCACTCGTTCGTTTGGGCGCCTCCATAAGTATGACTCCACACCACATTTCCGGCAGTGTTGGTTTTGACCAGCAGGGCGTCAGCCGGGTTGATATAGGTCTTTGAAATATGCCCCGCCAGGATCAATCCATCCGGGTATTTTACAATGCCGGTTATCGTTTCGGAAGAAGCGCTACCGATAAAGTAAGCATCCAATAATTTCAAATTAGCATCGAGGTGAACCAGGTAGCCGTCACTGCTGCCATGGCCCTGGCTGGTAGTGGTCGTGCCCCCGAATATATATTGCCCTTTGATGGGAGCATGCAGGATCGCTACTCCCTGATCCGGAGCAACCCCTCCATAGGTCCGGGCTTCGATGAGGACACCCCGATCATTGGTTTTGACCAGGAAGAGGTCGTCTTGGCCGGCACCGAAGCTCCGGGTGGTGCCGGCAACCAGGTAATCCCCGGTAAGCGTAACAGCTATGGAATTGGCTGCATCATAGGCCACACCGCCATAGGTACAGGCCCAATTCACTTTTGCGGAGTCATTGATGTTAAGTAAAAACATGTCTTCCTTTCCGCTTCCCGCCGAACGGGTGTAACCGGTTACCAGGAAACTATTGGCATCGATAGCTTTTACCCCTAAAGCCCTTTCATCATCCCCCAAACCATAGGCCATCGACCACAGGACTTTCCCTGTCAAATCTGTTTTGATCAACAACAAGTCTTCCCCGCCTTTACCGAAGCTGCTTGTATAACCGGCCAACAGGAATTCATTTTGTGATTCGATCACCGCCATGCCGGCCTCATCGCTGATACCGCCAAAGAACCTTATCCAGGAAACCCGGCCAAAACGATCGGCCTTTAACAAAATGGCATCAGTGCTGCCTGCCTTGCCGGCTTGCCCGGTGAGGATATAGCCGCCATCCGAGGTGGGCTTTACATCATTGGCTATATAATCATGACCAATAGTGCCGGTGATCACCCGCTCGAAGGTGTTGATATTGGCAGCTTGTGACCAACCGAGGAGGGGCAGGATAAGCATGCTGATGATTAATTTGAATGAGTGATACATCCGGCTTTGTTTAATATAAATATGATCCGAAAAATGCCCCCGTACCTATACTTCCCTGAAGATATGGTTTGTTCCTTCTGTCATTTAGCGGCACCCAAGGCAAGTTATTGTTGTCATGGGCAAACTTGTTTTGAAGCGCCTTACGGTTGCCTTCTGCATCTACCCCTACATTGAAGT
>JANQFB010000060.1 GCA_028278085.1 Chitinophagales bacterium | reverse complement strand
CACAACCATCTATTAGATGGGCATTCCCGATCACCCAAAAATCATTTAAGCCGTCACCATTAGGCGTGAACAGGTTATTGATAACCGGTTCGGTACAGGGTTCGATGGCCAGGTGTAAAGTGGTGGTATCGGCACAGGCATTGTTAGCGCCGATGATCCGGTAGGTAATGGAATCATCGGGTGTAGCCATAACCGAATGGCCGCTAGTTTTATTGAGATAAGTGGCCGGTGACCAGAAATAGCTGTCAGCCCCGGTGGCGGTCAGTACAACACTCACGCCGGCGCAAACGGAATCCTGTTCGGCAGCGGCCTCGAGGGTTGGAAACTCGTCGACCACCAGCTCCGTTTCAAAGATCTTAATGCATCCGCCCGGCCAGGAAATGGTATCCAGGTAGGTACCTGCTTTATATTGATTTTCATCAACGACCCAGGCCGTGTCGCCTTCGCATATATTAATGGTAGATTTGGCACGGATAACGGCATCGACCGTTAAAGTAGTAATAATGATACTGTCGCAACCACCGGCTTTGGGTATGGAATCATAATAGGTTCCCGCAGTTGTGTGAAACTCATCGACGATCCAGGCGCTGTCGCCGGGGCAAATAGCCTTTGATACGAAAATGGAATCATCCGGGCAATTCGACAAAAAAGCGCCGGCATCCAGGAAACATACAAGCAATAAGCAGCAAGCGGTTAATTTACTCAATAGCATTCGGTCAATAATCAGCTCAATAGCAAGTCCCAAAAATAAAGTTCCGGCACGACCGGTAACCCATATGGAGTAAAGATAAAAATTTTTGGGCATTTGAAAAGCATCCGAAAAAAATTGTTAGGTTATGCGTTCAAAATCGGCTGATGAACGATAATTTGAGGCATAGCGTTCTGCGTTCAAATTCATCATTCCCCCTTCACCATTCCGCCTTCATCATTCTTCCCCGGATCTTGATTATGGCCTCAGCCGAAGCCCATCTTCTAACCGATGAAAATGTTCCTCGTTTAATTCTTCCAGGGAGGAAAGCAAGAGATCGGCAATATTGAATTTCGGGTTATCGTAGTTGGCTGCTTCCGGCACGGCAATGCAAGTCATCCTGGCGGCTTTGGCTGCAATAACGCCGTTCAGGGAATCTTCCAACACGATGGAATATACCGGGTTCGCTTTTAAAGCTTTTGCGGTTTCCAGGAAAATGCCCGGATGAGGTTTTCCGAAAGCTTCCTTTTCAGCCGACCGGACCACCTCAAAGCGATCGTTGATGCCGAATTTTTCCAGCACGGTTGCAATGATCCGGGAGGCAGAAGAAGAAGCCAATCCCAGGGGTATATTTTTTTGAGCGAAAAAATCGAGCGCATAAGCAACCCCCGGCAAAGGCATGGCTTTTTGTTTGACCAGCCTTATCACTTCTTCCACGATCCGCTCTTCGACCTCCTCCTGGCTGATGTGCTCCCATGGAAATTGGCGATAACGAAAGGCTACCACCTCATCCAAACGCCAGCCCATGGTTTCCTTGCATTGTTCGCGGCTCAGATGCAGGCCGACTTCACCGAAAACCGTCATTTCAGCGTCCTGCCACAAGGGTTCGGAATCGACCAGCAGCCCATCCATATCAAAAATTACGGATTGTATCATTGTCGAAATTTTATACTGCTAAATTAGGCGAATTTTCGAGGCTTAGGAGAAGTTTTTGGGATACGCGAGAGATGCTTACAGGTCGGTTGCCTGTAGTTGATCCAGCCAGTTTTGGTACATCGCAGACTCCAGGAATTCGGGATAATCCACCAACATCATGAAAATATCTTCCGGCAGCAGTTGAAACCTTTTCTGCATGTCTTTGAGCAAGGACAGGGCTTCCGCCGATGCTCCGCGGCTCAGGTAGGCCATGACCAGGGCCCAATTACCACTCTCGAAATGAGGGTAGGCCTTGTGTAGGGTTTTGAAATGGGACAAAGCAAGCTCCGGGTTGGCCATATTCAGGTTGAACTCTCCCCGGTAGAGGTAAAGCAAGGGGTCGCCTCCGATCAGGCGGTCCAGCTCTTCCACCATATTCAGGGCATCGGCGAATTGTTCCCGGTTATAGTAAATATCCATCATGATCAGGTAGGCTGAAGGATCTGCCGGATAAAGATCGAGGTAGGTTTTTACAGCCGGCTCCAATGATCCTTCCACACGGGCGCTCAGCATGAGGTGAGTGATCTGGAAAGGTTTCTCTTTTCTGATCTCCGGGTGAATGGAGTCATATAATGCCAGGGCCTCGCTGAATTCTTCCGATTGTGTCAGGGCATTGATCTCATGGATCCGTTGATAGGCTTGCCGGTACGCCGCTGCCTCACCGGAGAGGTGGCCGCTCTGTTCAAGGCTATCGGTTAGGGCGTCCATTAACGCCATCCTGGCGATGGTTTCACTCAGCTTTTCCCCGGTCAGGAAAATATAGGCATCCGTGATCTTGTGAGTGTTGGAATCGATCTCAAAATCATAATAGTTCAATCCATGGCCCGAGTATAAACGAAACAGGAGATGATGGCCATTGTTATCCTGGTAATGCCGGATATAGTTGAACAGCCCGTCATTAGCGTGAATGTTGTTGGCAATATCGTTGCCCAGTTGTAAGGCTTCGATCAGTTGCCGGTAGTTGTCATCGGAATAGCCGGAAGCGCCTTCATGGCCGGACCAGTCGAATTGCCGGTCGAACCAATCCGCATTACCGGCATTCAAAGAATCTTCGATCGACCGGGCCAGGTAGATGTAGGAATGTATCGTGGACGGCTCCTTGTAACGGCAGGAACCGCTGAACAGGATGATCCCGGTGAAAAGAAGGGGTATGGTGGCTTTCATGATGGCTAAATGAACTGCTTTATTGGATCTGGCCTTTGATGATCACGGTTTCGATATGATCTCCGCCAAAGGCATAAGGAATATAGGCCAGGGAGGGTATCTTCCGCGTGATAAACACATTGGCCGTTTTTCCTTTGGCAATAGAACCTAATTCCTGCGACAGATCCATACCATAGGCCCCGTTGATCGTTGCCGCATTGATAGCTTCTTCGGGAAGCATCTTCAATTTCAGGCAGGCCAGGGATATGACAAATGACATCTTTCCCGATGGGGTTGATCCGGGGTTATAATCACTGGCCAAAGAGATCGGGATACCGGCATCGAGTAATTTCCTGGCGGGCGAATATTCCATGTTCAGGAAAAATGCCACGGAAGGCATAATGCATGGCATGATCGTATCGTTTTTTTTCAGCGCCTCGATCTCCTCATCACCGATGGCTTCGAGATGGTCGACGGAAAGGGCGCAATTGTCCAGGGCTACCTGCACACCGCCGGAATTGGCCAACTCATTGCCATGGATCTTAGGTTTTAATCCATACTTTTCAGCAGCTTTCAGGATCCTGTCGGTTTCTTCAGGGGTGTAAAATCCGCGGTCGCAGAAAACATCGCAATATTCCGCCAAGTCCTCTTCGGCCACTGTGGGCAGCATTTTGTTGATGATAATATCGATATATCCCTCCCGGTTGTCCTTATATTCCAGGGGAATGGCATGGGCGCCCAGGAAGGTGGCCTTGATGGTCAAGGGAGAAATGGATTTCAGTTTTTTGATCACCCGCAGCATCTTCATTTCCGATTCATAGGTCAGGCCGTATCCGCTTTTAATTTCCACGGCGCCCGTCCCGAAATCCTTGATCTCGCCGAGGCGCTGATAGGCAGATTCCAGCAAGACCTCTTCGGGCGCCTCCTGGAGCACTTTCGCGGAGTTCAGGATACCGCCCCCTCTTTTGGCGATCTCTTCATAGGATAGCCCCTTGATCCTGTCGACGAATTCTTTTTCCCGGCTGGCCGCATAAACAAGGTGCGTATGGGAATCGCACCAGCAGGGGAAGACCATTTTCCCGCTGGCATCGATAACCGTATCCGCCCATTCCGGCGCTTCTGCCATCGGCCCGAAGTCAGCGATCCGTTCACCTTCGATCAGCAGGAAGGCATTGTCAATGACCCGTAAGGTCTTCATGTCCGATCCCCGCACCATGTGCCTGGGACTGGATTCAGCCTGAACTAATGTTTTGATGTTTTTGATCAATAGCCGCATTTGCCAGGTTTTTAAGGGCTTCCCGGTTCGGATGATCCCACAAAGCTATAAGGATTTTTTGAAATACCGTGAAATACCGATCCCCTTTGTACTTCCCGGTGAAACCGAATTCTCTCAACCCATCCCCAAAATAAGACAATATTTTTCTATCTTGCCGACATGGCCGGGAACACCTTCGGACAAGTTTTCAGGATCACCACATTCGGGGAATCGCATGGCGAAGCATTAGGGGTAGTGATCGATGGCTGTCCGGCGGGATTGTCGGTTAGTGCTGCCGAAATGCAGTCGGATCTCGATCGACGGAAACCGGGACAATCCGGGATAACATCCCCCCGCAAGGAAGCCGATGAATTCCGGGTATTATCCGGGATCCGGAATGGCCGGACATTGGGAACGCCGATCGCCATCATCGTGGAAAATAAGGATCAGCGACCGGAAGATTATGAGGCGCTTACCCATGCTTACCGGCCTTCACATGCCGATTTCACCTACCAGCAGAAATATGGCGTTCGTGATCACCGGGGCGGTGGCCGGTCGTCGGCACGGGAAACGGTAGCGCGGGTGATGGCCGGTTCGATAGCCAAACAATTATTAGCTACCGAAGGCATATCGGTGAAGGCATATGTTTCACAAGTAGGATCTGTTAAACTCGACAAGCCGGTGACCGATCTTTCGGGCGTCGACAATAATGCCGTCAGATGCCCGGACGAAGCAACGGCCGCACAAATGATCGGGCTGATCGAAGCAACCAAAGCTGCCGGCGATACCATTGGCGGGACCGTTACCTGCCTGATCGAAGGCTGTCCGGTTGGCCTGGGCGAGCCGGTATTCGATAAGCTGCAGGCAGATCTTGCCAAAGCCATGATGAGTATCAATGCCAGCAAAGGTTTTGAATATGGCTCGGGCTTCGGCGCCGTTCCAATGCATGGATCGGAACATAATGATGAATTTGTAAAGGATGGCGACAAGATCCGGACGGTCAGCAATCATTCCGGCGGTATCCAGGGAGGTATCTCCAATGGGATGGATGTTTATTTTACCGTTGCTTTCAAACCGGTGGCTACTCTCATGCAAAACCAGGAGACCATTGATGATCAGGGTAACCCCGTTGTGCTGGAAGGAAAGGGGAGGCATGATCCTTGTGTGGTACCCCGGGCCGTACCGATCGTGGAAGCGATGGCTGCCCTGGTATTGGCGGATCACTGGTTGCGTAATCGATCCGTGAAAATATGAGATCCGGGAGGATCGGCAATCAATAGTATTAAGCATAAAACATATTGCGGGCAATGGAATTCAATCAACGAAAAAATTTATGGCTATGAAAAGACTGGCTTTGCATTGGCAGATCATGATCGGCCTGGTATTGGGGGCTATCTGGGCAATCATCTCCAGCTACCTGGGTTGGAGTGAGTTTACGATCGATTGGATAAAGCCCTGGGGAGATATTTTCATCAGGATCCTGAAGCTGATCGCCGTGCCATTGGTATTATTATCCATTATCAATGGGATCTCCAACCTGACCGATGTATCCAAACTCGGCCGGCTGGGGGTAAAAACCCTGGGTTTCTACGTGGTTACCACGGTGATTGCGGTATCCATAGGCCTGGGCCTGGTCAATTCCTTCCAGCCGGGCAATAAGGTCGATCCCGGGAAGAAAAAGGAAATGATCGCCAACTTCGAACGAAACCTGGAAGGCTCGGATATTTCCCAAAAGCTGGCCGACAAAAAAAGCGATGCCCAAAAAATGAAGGAGGGAGGGCCTATGCAATTCATAGTGGACCTTTTCCCGCAGAATATATTTTTTTCGCTGACCAACAATATTTTAATGTTGCAGGTGATCGTCTTTTCCATCTTATTCGGTATCGGCCTGACGCTGATCCCACCCGAAAAAGGAAAACCGGTCAAAGCTTTTATGGAAGGGGCCAATGAGGTGATCCTGAAGCTGGTTGAACTGGTGATGAATGCGGCGCCCTTTTTTGTTTTTGCTTTGCTCGCCGGGATCATGGCGAAAATGGCCGGTAATGATCCCGGGCTTTTGGTGGATATATTCGCCGGATTGAGTTGGTATGCGTTGACCGTGGTGGTCGGCTTGCTGATCCTTATCCTGGTGGTATATCCCACGATCATCCAATTGCTGGTCAGGCCATTGAATTACCGGTCGTTCTTCAAAGGGATCGGCCAGGCACAGATCGTTGCCTTTTCCACCAGCTCCAGCGCCGCGACTTTGCCGGTGACCATGGATTGTGTGAAAGACCGGCTGGGTGTATCCAAAGATATTACCAGTTTTGTGCTGCCGGTGGGCGCGACGGTCAATATGGATGGTACCAGCCTTTACCAGGGCATTACAGCCGTATTCCTGGCCCAGTTTTTCGGCTACGATCTTAGCCTGGGTCAGCAACTGACCATTGTATTTACCGCTACCCTGGCATCCATCGGGGCACCGGCTGTTCCCAGTGCAGGGCTGGTAATGCTGATCATTGTCCTGGAATCCGTCGGCTTACCCGCCGCATGGATCGGTCTTATTTTCCCGATCGACCGGCCTTTGGATATGCTTCGGACGGTCGTTAATGTAACGGGAGATGCCACTGCTGCCAGTGTTATTGCTCAGTCGGAAGGGGAGATCCGGGGTATAAATAGTTAAAAGGTGAAACTTTGAATATCGAACAACGCTTACGCCATAGCTGGCTACAGCAAAGGCGCAAGGAATGTCGATTAACGAATTAAGAAGTAATTGTTTGGTTTTCAAATTCTGAAATCTTCAATCGTTAATCCTTGTTCTTCAATCAACTAGGATTTTAAGGAAATTTGGCTTCACTTAATATATGCATTATTACTACATAACAGGAACCAGCACCGGTATCGGTCATGCCCTGGCGAAGCATTTACTGGAACAGCCGGATTCAATGGTAATCGGTATCAGCCGCCGCCAGACCATTCAACATCGGGCCTATCGGCATATCCAGGTAGATCTGTCCATGCCCGGGGATCTCGACAAAATTGATTTTTCCGAAACCCAAGATGCCGACCGTATTGCGCTGATCAATAATGCCGCTACCTTGGGAGAAGTTACTTATGCCGGGCGGCAATCGGATGGAAGAACGCAGGATCTGTTTCAAATAAACTTGTTGTCACCCATCATCCTCACCAACCGTTTTATCGAACGATTTGCCGAAACCCCTGCGGAAAAGATCGTGCTGAATGTCAGTTCGGGAGCCGGGAAAAAAAATATTGACGGCTGGAGCAATTATTGTGCTTCCAAAGCCGGACTGGACCGCTGGAGTGAAGTGGTAGCGCTGGAACAATCGATCAAGGGGTTGGCTCACCCGGTCAGGATATTCTCTATTGCGCCGGGGATTGTGGATACCCCCATGCAGGATCAAATCAGGGAGCAGAAAAAAAGGGATTTCAGCCGGGTGGAGGAATTTATCGCCTATAAAAAGGAGGGGCACTTGGTCGATCCTGCTTACATTGCCGGCCAATATGCAAGGATACTGAACGATCCGCAAAACTATACATCCGTGGTGTTTTCCCTTCGTGATATTAGAAAATAATCATGTTTTTCCCCCTATTGATCCCAGGTAGGTAACAGAATGATCATCTGAACGTATGTGAAGGGTTATCACCGGGCCCGACCGGTTCACCTTGAGCAGAGAAATTTGCCTGTTGTTCCATGGCCTTTATCTACTATCATAGGCCCGATAAGGTTGACAAAAGTCCGGATTATTTATAGACAAGATCCTGGGAAAGGGGATAAGGATCGGTTGATTTGTTTTTTTGATTATCAACCGCTTATGGAAATAATACTATAAGTTTTAAACATTTCGGAATTATAACATGTGGAGTTTGCTATTAAATTAATAATTTTGGCCAAGCCTGATAATGATAAAGCAATTTTGACAATGGATTGAATTCAATGGGGCGTAACTTATTTTATCTGACCATGCTATGGTCACTGTGTATCGTATATTCGATACCAGGTTTATGTCAAGTCAATCAAGGCACGGGTAAGAAACAGTTCGAATGCGTTGATCTGCGCAAAGCTCCGAATTGTGTTACCATTAATGCCAGCCGTTCGGTGGATGTGGAGGGCGTTCCCCTTATCTATAAATGGGATATGGGCGACGGAAGCCAGAAAAAAGGCAAGATCGTCGACCATTGCTATGCCAAACCCGGCCGTTATAAAGTCAAGCTCAGCACCATCGATTCGGAATCCAAGATCGAACTCGACAACCAGGCTTCGATCAATGTTCATATTAAAAGCGTCCCGGAAGTCGTGCTGGATATGCCGCTGAATGGGAAAGCCAACTTTCTCATTAACTTTTCAGCCAAGGGCTCTACCCTAAAGAATTGTTCGGTCGATTCCTATACCTGGGATCTTGGCGACGGTACCATCAAGGAAGGGGAGTCCGTATCTCATGCCTACGCAAAGCCCGGAGAATACAAGGTCAGGTTGTTGATCAAGGGAGACCGGGAGGATTGTAAGCTCTGTGGTTATAAAACCATTAGGGTTACCGATGGCAAGAATCCCCCCGATATCCTGCCGGTAAAGAAACCGGTTGCCGCTCCCATCGCCGAGTTGCCCTCCTCCGCTAAAGGTGTATTATTGAACCATACCCAGAAAACCGAAGTATTTTTCGATCTGAAGGATGATTCGAGGCTGGATCTGACGATGAATAATAATTATAGTGTTTTTGCCTTTGATAAATCCTTTTATACCAAATCCTACGATTTTTCCACTATTGGCATTCGTACCGACTCCTTAAACCGCCTGGAAAGATCCATGACCGGGATCGTCAGGGGTTTGCCGGTTTACGAATTGAATAATTTATATTATGCCTCCGGTCAATCCGCTGTTGCCGGAAATGTCAAATCCACCCTCGACAGGATCTTGCTGGAGCTGGAGCAAAATCCCTTCCTGATCCTCGAGATCTGTTCCCATACGGATTCGGAGGCCAACGATGTATTCAACATGTTCTTATCCGATAAAAGAGCCCGGACCCTGGTCAGATATATCAAATCGCGGGATAAGAGCATTTACAAAAAGATCTTTATGGCCAAGGGCTTCGGTGAAACCAAATTAGTAAACCGTTGCGGTAATGGTGTAATTTGCGCGGAGTGGGAGCACCGGCAAAACAGGAGATCGGAAGTCAATATCCTCGGATCGGTTTACAATATGACCTTAAAAAAGCTGATGAGAATGGATAAGGAACCCTTCTCGTCGCGGGAAAAATATGAATATCAAAAGCTGATCGATCAATATGGTTCCATTAAAAAGAAAGACTTGCACTATGTGGTACAGGTCGGCGCTTTTTTTGATGCCGCCAATGCCAATTTCCCCAATTTGTCATACCTCGACCAGGTTAAAAAGGAGAGTCTGGAAAATGATGTGGTCATCTTTTATTATGGCGATTTCAATACCCTGAAGAGCGCCGATTCCTTCCGGGAGCAATTATCCGAAAGGGGTATAAAAGATGCGTTTGTATTCGCTTTTTATAAGGAAAACCGTTACTATTTGCAGGATCTAAAGGATATTTTGGAATGATTTTTGACTCTATTGGACTATCCGGGAGATCGATTTTTATCCAATGGCCGAATTCACCGACCGCTACAGCCATTGGTATTTAACCTTGTTTTTCGTATTTTCACAAAAAAATACTATGCAGTTCCTAAAAGGATTTATCGTCATTTGCATCGGGTTGCTGTATTTTTTCCCGGGGTATGCACAACAAGCGCCATCGGAGGGGGAAAATATCGGCTACCTGATGACCTTTGGCAATAAGGCCAAAACCGAGTGGGGCGATGACGATTTCTGCCAGATCTTTTTTGTCCTCATCCCTTCGCAGGAACGCAAGCCTTTCTATATCCGTGTTTTCGACCCTAATATCGGCGGGACACTCGATGAGGCTAACAAGGAATTCGATACCAAGGTCCAGTTTTCCGTCTATGGCGGCAAGGGCGCCTTTACCAATAAGGATGCCAGGAGCATCGACCCGAAAGGCAGCTATGATAGCGGCAACCTACTGGCATCAAAGATCTTCGGGCAAAGCAAGCGTTACGATTATGACTGGTATCCGTTCGGGCCTTTCAATCCCTCCGAAGGGGAGTATGTACCGGCCTATCGTGGCAAAGTCTTTAAGATCATTGCCCAGGGTATCGCCGGTGATGACGGCAATGCCTATAAATACTATATCAGCACCCGTTCCGACCAAAATGTTGCCGTAGAAGGAGCCAATTTGTTTACCTATGAATATACGGTCAGGCTAAAGCAGGAAGCCAATTCACTGGCCCATATCTATCCCTTTATCGATAGTAAATCCATCGCGATCCAGCAAAGCAACTTCGATTTCGATACGGATGGCGAGATCCGGTTGGTTTCCGTGGTTAAGAATGCCCATAAGATGGCTAAATCCACCAATGGTGTCTGGGTTTCCAGTAAGCATCAGATCCTGCCTGCCGAACAAAATTCTACCATCGATATTCAAATTCACAAAAAATCTCTCGGGATCAACAATATTTCCTTTTACATTACCAACCAATACGATCAGGCAATGCCCTTTTTTGCCATTCCTTTAGGCGGTGCTCCCAAATATGAGTACGACGTAGATATTATGTACCATGGTCAATAACCCAATATACCATTGGTTTTTCTTCTTGTTTTTGTTGTTCCTGCCTGCTACCCTTAGCGCTCAGACCTATAGCTTTAACAATTATAACATCGAAGAAGGACTGAAGGAAGGCTATATCTATTCCATCCTTCAGGATAATCAAGGCTATATCTGGGTAGGTACCGGCGATGGCCTGTCAAGGTTCGACGGGCTTACCTTTACCAATTTTGGCGTGCCCGACAGCCTGGCTGAGAATTTTGTTACCTCCAGCTATGTTGACCCGGACGGGAATATATGGTTCGGACATTACCAGGGCGGTATCAGTAAGTTCGACGGGCAGCAATTCAAAAAGATAAAAGTCAATCAACCGCGGAAAAGCCGGATCAATCAGGTATTCGGAGATATTTGGGGAGGGGTTTGGTTCATTACCCAGCGAAGCGGCCTGATCCGCATCTCGGAGGATGATTCCGTAGAGCTTTATATTGAGAACTTCTCGTCGAAACTGATCTATACGATCGTGCAGCAGGAAAACGGCGATTTCCTTCTCGGAACCAATGAAGGGATCCTGAAATGCCGGTATAGCGCCGATGAAAAAAAATTCGAGTTGGTCGAAACCCTTACTACTTACCGGGAAGGGAATATCCAGGTGATCAAACCCTTGTTGACCGGTAGGGAATACCTGGTCGGTACCGACGAAGGAATGTTTACCTATTTGCCGGCGAAAAAAGACCCCAATCTTCAATTCCAGGATTTTGTACTGTCGGATCAGTTCGAATTCATCAATACCCAGGTCATTTATGAGGATGCCGATAGTGTTATCTGGGTAGGGACCAAGGATTTCGGCATTTTCAAGATCGAAAAGAATTTGAAAACCGGCAAAGTAACGGGCATTACCAATATCAATACCGAAAACGGGCTGCCGAATAACTATATCACCTGTATCCTGGAAGACCGGGAAGGGAATATGTGGTTCGGCACCTATGGTGGAGGGTTAGTTAAGCTGATCGATGAAAAGTTTGTGGTATATAGCAAAAAGGACGGCTTGGTCAATCAAGAGGTTACCGCCATTATCCAGGATCGTGATAAACACTTTTGGTTTGGCACCGAAAAAGGGTTGACGCAATTCTTCATCAACCCGATGGATCGTAAACCATGGGTGGAAAACTACGAATTCCAGGGAGACAACCATGAGATCAATACGCTGTTCGAAATGGAAGACAACTATATATTGATAGGGACGTCGAACGGCTTGTTTTATTATGAAACCGGTAATTCAGGGATCAGGCCTTTTGCGCTCTCCAATAATATCGGCCCTAAGATCATCACCGCCATTACCAAAGATAATTCCGACAACCTGTGGATATCTACCATTGGTAGTGGGGTGTACAAGTATGATACCTATGAGAATCATTGGCATAATTATTCGACCAACAACGGGTTGCTGCACAATGATATTTACCATGTTTTTGTCGACTCGAAGAATAATGTTTGGCTCGCCACGCAGGGTGGAGGGATCGCTACGATCAGCAAAAACGAGATCAAGATCTTTTCGGAACTGCAGGATCTGAAAAACAAAGATTTCAACTGCATTACCGAAGACGGGTTGGGCAATATTTGGTTCGGGACCAGCGGGGACGGTATTTTCGTTTTCAATGGAAAAACATTCAGAAATTATACCACCAACGAGGGGTTGAGCTCCAATTACTGCTACCTGATCGCTTCGGATATCAATAATAATATATGGATCGGCCACCGTACCGGCGTTACCAAATACGACCAGGAAAGGGATATGTTCAAGGAATTTGGCAAAGACGAAGGCTTTAGCGCCCTGGAAACCAACCGGAATGCTGTTTTTAAAGATCAGGACGGAGCGCTATGGTTCGGTACGACGACCGGCGTGGTGAAATATGATCCCCTGAAAGAAAAACTGAATACGATCGAGCCGCTGACCTATATCACGGAATGGAAAGTATTCGACGACAGGGAAGCCCTGGTACAGGGTACGAAGCTGCCCTATAAAAAATACAGCATTACCTTCGAATTTGTAGGCATTTGCCTGACCGAGCCCGAAAAGGTAAGATACCAATGGCAGTTGGAGGGACATGACCTGGATTGGTCGCCGATCACTTCGGAAAATATTGCCCATTACCCCAGGCTCGAAGAAGGAAAATATACCTTTAAGGTCAGGGCCTATAACAACGACGGGATCCCGAACAAGGAACCGATCAGTTACAGCTTCGTTATTTCCACCCCCTTCTGGCTGACCTGGTGGTTCATCACCGGTTCGATCGTACTGATCGCGTTGATCATCTTTATTTATATCCGCTGGCGCCTGGAATCCTTGCAACGGGTCAAGAAAAAGCTGGAACGGATGGTCGACGAAAGGACCAAGGAGTTGAAGATGGCGAAACAAGTGGCGGAAGAATCCAAGAAGGCCAAAGAAAAATTCCTCGCCAATATGAGCCACGAGATACGGACACCGATGAATTCCATCATCGGCTTCAGTCATCTGGCGATGCAGACCCGGCTCAACGAACGCCAGCGTGATTATGTCGGCAAGATCCAAAGCTCGGCCCATGCCTTGCTGGGGTTGATCAACGATATCCTGGATTTCTCGCGTATCGTGGCCAACAAGCTGGAGATCGAAACCATCGGTTTCCAATTGGACCAGGTGTTGGAAAATCTGGCCGCCATTACCGTCATCAAGGCGGAAGAAAAGGCCTTGGAGATCTTGTTCGATCGAGATCCGGAGATACCCGAACACCTGTT
>JANQFB010000033.1 GCA_028278085.1 Chitinophagales bacterium | reverse complement strand
TATATTGATGCCGTCCCGGGTTTTGAGCGTCGATGGTCATGGAATGGACCGTTGTCCCCAAAATATCTTTCACATCAATGACCACCTTACCGGTTTTTTCCAGGGAATACCCGATGTTTAGTTGCCGGTCGAAGGGATTCGGATATACTGCAATGGGAGTCTCGTCCGGGATAGTTTCGGCAATTTGATCGACCGTGGTATCGATGGGAACGGTCATATCCGGTACGGGTAACTGGGCGGTTGTGTAGATCCGGAATTCGCCCGGGGGTAATTTGATGGTCATGTTCACATCCGTTACATTCAGCGATTCTCCCGAAAAATAATCGTACCAGGTGCCGGTATGCTGGAATCCTGTCCAAATATCCTGTTCCACCACATCAAAATTGCCGATCACGGTAACATTCATAGACGGATCGTTAAGGTGGATCTGCTTGCTCCATCCCCAAGCGTTCATGTCGAAGTCGCCGGTGCGAAAAACTTCGTTCTCCGTTTTCAGCTTGATCAGGGCGCTATAGGTTTTATATAACAGATGCCGGTCGTATTCCCGGAGATAAGTCCACTTGATCGGTTTTTTCCCGGTCCTGCCATTGAAATTGATCGAATAATCATAACCCAATTCCCCGAACATCCACATCATTTTCGGACCGGGGACGGTAAATAAAAATGCAGCCGCCTGGCCCATTCGCTGCAAGGCTGTTGAAAGGTCCTGTGTATTATAGCTGCCGGACATATTGCCATAATCCAGGTTATTGACCATTAAGCGTTCTTCATCATGACTTTCCATAAAGCCCACAAGGTTGTGAAATGCCCAACCCCTGGCTTTGTAGGAAACATGCCATTCAAAGTCCGAATCATCGGTCCAGCCCATGGTCGACTGGTTATACTGATGTGTGCCTTTTCCCCACAGCAGGCAACCATGGTTGGCCAATTCTGTTTCTTCATCATTATTCCCAAAATGTTCCAGGATGATATACCGGTTCCCATGGCGGTTCCAGAAAACGGAAGATAAACGTTTGATATAATCGATCCGATCCTGGTCCCATTGTCCCCAGGCGCCTACATCGCCCAACGTCCATTTATTTGTAAAGCCTTTGGATAGATCCAGCCGGAAACCATCCACATTGTATTGTTCCACCCAAAACGACAGGGCGCTATCCACCAGGTTTTGAGTAGCCTGGCTGGAGTGGTCGAAATCATATCCCAGTCCGAAGGGATGGGGAATATCGATATTGAACCAGGGATTTTCGGCGGTTACCTTATCGGCGGATTTATCATAGTAGAGTCGTACCCACGGGCACTGAGAAAAGGTATGGTTAAAAACGATATCCAGGATGACGGCCATACCCCGTTCGTGGCAGGCATCGATCAGTTCCTTCAGGGATTCTTTGTTACCATAATACTTGTCCGGCGCAAAGAATAAAGCCGGACCATAGCCCCAGTTGTCGTTCCCGTCGAACTCGTTGATGGGCATTAGCTCAAGCGCATTGATCCCCATTCGCTGCAGGTAATCGAGCGTATCTTTGATAGATCTATAATCATGGCGTAATACAAAATCCCTGACCAGGCACTCATAGATCACCAGGTCGCGGCTGTCGGGCCGTTGGAAGTTGGGCACTTTCCATTGATAGGGTTCTTGTGCCGTTTGAAAGACGCTGACGAGTTCCGATGTCTTGCCTTTGGGATAAGGGGGGAGATCGGGATAGATGGTTTCCGCAATATTACCGTCATTCCATTCGTCCAGTACCAATTCAGTATAGGGATCCGCAATGCGGATGAGCCCGTCCACAACATATTGAAACCGGTAATCCATGCCGGGTGTGAGCCCGTTCAGTGTGATCCAGTAGGTATTGCCATCTACGGAGCGGTTCATTTGCCAGGCAGGGTCCATCGTCCAGTCGTTAAAATCCCCGATGGCATGGACAAACTCCTTGTAAGGCGCCCATAGCCTGAGCACGACGGTGGAATCATCCAGGTAGTTGATCCCGTCGCGGGTATTTGGGGGTGGATCTGCAACTGTTGCCGGTGCGGGCACGATATAAAAGATTGAGTCGGTTGCCGTAACCGGTCCTTTGGTCGCTTCAAACCAGATCCATCCGGTGGTGTATTGATTCAGCGTAATACTCACCTGGAGAGCCGTGTCGTTGATCGTTTGGTTCACCAGGTTGCCATCTTTGACAATATTGATAAAGGCAGGTTCCTTGGCTTTTACACTAACCGGTACCACATCGTTGATCTGACCGATGATCACTTCGTTCACCGGTTGGGTGAAGATGGCATCGAATCCGGACTCATAGAGATATACCAGGATATCCGACCCGTCGCTGTTCTTTCCGACGAGGCTTCCATCCCCGTTCCGGAAAACCATCGCCAGGGCTTTGACATCCTCAGACTCCCCAACATAATAAAAGCTCTTGATATTGATCGTTATCTGGTGCTTATTGTTCCCAATGTCGGTCATGGCGATCTGCGAGTCGGCCGGCTCCGACCAGTCGGTTTTCCGGTGCTTCCAATCGCTTTCATCGGTACTGGCGGCCGTGATCAAACCTGTA
>JANQFB010000027.1 GCA_028278085.1 Chitinophagales bacterium | reverse complement strand
CGCGCCGCAGCAACCCGCATGGGTATTCCCCTTATGGTTCGAAGAAGGCACCGGGCAAAGGGATACGCTTTATGTAGGCTATGACCCGGATGCTACCGGCTTTACCGACCCGATCTTCGGCGATGACTATACAGCCTTGGATACTTCCAGGTTTAACGCCGGCTTCCATTATAAAGGGGATTCATTGGTATTAAAAGCAGATGTCCAAGCAACACAATTTTATTACGAGATTTTTTTTGTGAATGGAGTGCTACCCCTGACGGTAAAATGGGATCCAAGCCTGTTTTACAGCGATACCCTTCCTTTTGACGACCAAAGCCCAGCCCCACGGGCACAAGGGGAATTAAGTTACAACGGCCCAATGTATAACCTAAATTGCTCCTATCAACAGTATTTTGTACTTACAGATAGTAGCACTGCCTTTAATACCTGGTGTTTAGCTTCTGACAGTATAGAATTCGTACATGTTCATGGGGATACCAGTTACCCGGTGGGTTATCTTATCTTCAGAATTTGGCCTTGGGTTGGAAGACTACTAGCTGTTAAAAGCAATTTCAATGATCATTCCATTGAATTATTTCCGAACCCTGTTCATCACCAGCTTTTTATAAAAACAAACCTGGCTCCTTATAATATCCTTCTGTACGCATTAAATGGCCAATTGCTGAAAAGGAAACTTACCGAAAACAAACAGTTTCATCAGTTAGATGTTAGTCATTTGAATGCAGGTATCTATTTTTTAGAGATCATAGGCGAAAATTTTTCACATACCAGGAAAATAGTTATTTCTCCCTGACCCTTAAACTTTTCCTTCAATGAAAACACCTATGTCCAAACCCATCTTTAGCATCATAGGAACTATTGGCATATCTTTCCTAACGGCTTTTCCGCTTTGTGCTCAAATCAGCGCCCAAAACGGCTTCGATCTGCCGGCTAACGGCACCATCCGGATATTGCTGGTTTTCGCCCAGGTAGATTGCAGTGGCCCCTGCCCGCAGAATTTCCAATGCCAGCCCGATAATACCGACTGGCCTCCCGACTCGCTTCCCACGGACGCCGGAACCTATTTCGACTTCAATTTACCGGCCGGCCAGGCTCCCCAGGGCTATGTCACCCGCTTTTATCACGAAGCCTCTTTCGGGAATTATGTCGTTCTCGGCGGCGTATACCCGGAGATCATTACGGTCGATTGCAATACTGTTGTCGGTGCTGGTGCTAATGGTGCAAGAGCGGTTATCGATTCCCTGAATACCCGGCCTACACCCCCTAATTTCAACTGGAATGCTTATGATCTTGTACAAAACGAAACCCTGCATGGCAGCCCCAAGAACCAGGGGCCAAACGGCACCATCGACGCCATTCATGTGGTATGGCGGAACAACCAGGGCGATTGCTATGCGGGGCTAGGTATGCAGGAGCTATTTGCCGGGCAGGTGATCCATGGCTTCAATACCATCATGGGTGCCTCCGTCAATTCCTGCCGGAGCGGAGAAGACGGCTACGGGATGTTTATCGGGGAATACCTGCACGGCCTTTTCGGGGATAACAACTGGCATACCGGCAATGGCGCGGGCTTTCATACCTTTATGAACCCGACCGGCTCGTTCAGCCTCACCGGGCAGGGAGAAGCCTCGGCAGCCGTGATGGCCTGCGCCTGGGATCGCTATCACCTGGGCTGGCAAAATCCTGCCAAAGCCTTTCTGACCAGCGCCCTCGAGGGGAACGGTTCGGAAGTGAATACGGAAATGCTCACCCTGCAATCGACCATGCCGGCCGGTGGGGAATTTATCCTGCGGGATTTTTATACCACCGGCGACGCGATCCGGATCCGGTTGCCCCACATCGACTGGACAGCCAATGGTGATGTGAAAAACCAATACCTGTGGCTGGAAAATCACCGGCGCCTGTCGGATCTCGACCGAGGTCAATGGGAGGGAAACGGCTGCCGGGAAGACCTTTCCCCGGGCCTCTATGCCTATATACAAGTGGGTAAAGATGCGGAAGACCTCGGGCTAACCGCAGTGGCCGACCTTTTTCCCAATGAAACACTGGCAGAAGTGGAAAGGCCCAATGCTCAAGCCAGTTGGCTCTTCCCGCTCAGCGCCGAAGGTCATTTCGATTTTCAATATGGCCCTCTGCAACCGGGAAATGCCGGCCTTTGCTGCAACTGGGGCTGGGATAATA
>JANQFB010000183.1 GCA_028278085.1 Chitinophagales bacterium | reverse complement strand
TCCTCGGTATCCTCCTTATCATTCCGGTATGCCTGGCATCGGCGCAGGAAACCGGTTTCAAACGAACGGAAAACCTGCGGCAGAATAATCGGTGGGAAGGCTATGATCAGCAAAATATCAGCAGCAAATTCCGGTTGATCGCCTGGCATGGCAGCCGCCTGAAAAGATTTGATGCGGGAGATATCCTCAAAGTGAGATTTTACGTGGAAGCGGAGGGAAATGCCCGCATCCAGGGTCGGAAGATCAGGCAGGGGCGCACGAAATACCGTATGGAAGTTAAAAATGAAACCTGGAACAATGGCTGGCAAACCTTCGAACCCTGGAGCGTGGATGCTTTCCTGGTGCCCGAAAAGATCACCGCTAATAACCTGGGCATCCTGATCAGACATGAAAAGAACCACTACCTCCCGGGATTGATCTTCAAAGATGAGATACCGGAAGAGATCCGGAGCTATAAGGTTTACTTCCATACGCCCGCTTATATCCGGGAACTCAGCTACGAGCTTACCGAGGAAAGCAGCGGTGATGTGGTCGACCGAGGAAGCACGGAAGATGAAGACGCTCAATCGGCATTTTACCTGAAGCTTACCATCCCGGAAAAATATAAAGCCGGTATGTATACGCTAACGATCGTTTATACCGATTCCAGGAAGCACCAGGAAAGCTACCGCTTTTACCATCATCCGAATCCCCAATGATCACCTGGCGGTATGTCGAATAAATACAAGCTCCTCACCTTTATTTCTGTCATTATTTTCGCGGTTCTGCTCGTCATGACACAGATCAAAAAGGAAGTCCATGTCGAGGTGGAGGTGGAAACCACACAACTCCATTTTACCCTGGAAAACGGCTTGTCGAATTTCCTGGCGATCAACCGGACGGGTGCGGAAATGGGAAAGATCACCCTGGCTTCGTTCTCACAGGTAGCCATCCCATCGGAGAAGATCCTGGACCCGGAATATCAACCCCTTGATAGTTCCGCCAAAACACTCAGCTTTCAGCCGGAAGAAAACGATATTGCCGGAAAGCTTGTGTTTACCAAAGTCAATCCTGCCGGGATCGAATTATTCCCCGGAAACCAGGTCAATATTACGGCCATTGGCAACGAGCATAACCAGATCCGGTTGAACCTCGACAATTATGCCCACGATATTCGTTTCATTCCGCAATCGGACACTTTCCCGGTCAAACTTAAAATGGCCCTGGGCAGTGTTGGCAATCGATCTTTCGACGACAAGATCCATGTGGTCAACGGTCCCGAGATCCTGGCTACGCCCATGGAACAGGCGATCAGCATGCGCTTTAGCTTCGATGCTTCCTTCCAACTGCTGGAAGAAGAAGTGGTGTCGGTGAGCCATGTCGGGTTCGCCTCGACCGATACGGAGGTCTGGCGGTCGGGTATCCTCAAGGGTCTGGTTACGGTCGATGAAACAGGCAAGAAGATCAAGCTTACCCGCAACAAGAAATTGGCATTTGCCAGGGAAGATAAATTCGATATTACCGAATTGATGATCTTCCATGATAAGATCAAGGTAGTGATGGAAGGCAATACTTCGGCGATGGCTGTAGGACAAAGCGGTTTGCGCTATATCCCTTCCCTGTTGGAATATTTGTATAAAAACAATTTCCTGATCATCCTCTTCAATTCCTATATGGTGATCATAACTTTTTTCATTACCATTTCCGAAAAGAATAAAGCCAGCCTGAAGAAAGAAGCGGAAGAACAGAAAAAAGCGCAGGCCAACGCACCTAAAAAAGACTCATGAAACGATATATCCTGTTATTGTTGGCCCCATGCATGGTCTATGGACAACCTAACCAAACCGACCTCGATAATGTCATTAAGATATTGTTGCCCCAGGCCAATGAAAATGGTACCGGCTTTTTTATCGGCATGGACGATAAGCAAGCCTATGTGGCTACCGCATTGCATGTCGTGAAGCCCGAAGAAACCGGGACCTCCCCGGAGATCATACTGATCGCTTCGGAAAAAGTCCCTGCTTCCACCGCTACCCTACCCCTCGAAGTTCCGGGTGTGCTTAAATTCCAGGATCCAAAGTCAGACCTGGCCGTGATAAGCGTCGACCTGGAAAAGCTACGGTTGGAATCGTCATCAGGCAAACCGGTGAGGATCAACCCCCTGTCAACCGGAAGGGATGAGCTCGGCAATTGCGATCTGGGCCAGGAAGCCAGGGTGATCGGATATGGCGGTGGCAGCGTTAGTCATGCGGATAAAGTGCCGGTCAATATCAAAGCCTTTCATTATTATGATAACCCCAGATTCTTCCGGACCAGCGGTCAGGATCTCGAAGGCGGACATTCCGGGGCGCCGGTATTCGGCGGGAGCGCGGAGAGCCCTGAATTGCTGGGTATGGTGTTGCAATTGAACGACCTGGCTACCTCCGCCAAGATCCTGAAAACCCGCCGGCTAAAAGATGCCTTGACCGGTATTCCGGTCAACCTCCTGAAACACGGTCAATGTGTCGGTAACTGGACGCCGACGATGTATGTATTTTTAGCGGATATGTCAACCAAACCCATTTTTCCCAATAGTGTGAAAGACCTCCAATTGTTGCCCGACAATAGCTGCAAGGGAATGACCCAAGGCACTTATTGTTTTTCGAACGAGCAAATTGTATTCTATGGCATCGGGGAATATGGCGTTATGCTTGAGTTACCGCTTCCCGGTGGCGGGCTTGGTCCCAGGGAAGAAATACTGGGCAATGAAAAACCTTATGCCGTAGAGTTTACCTATAATCCGCTCAACCCTTCGCAGATCATGTATATGAAACTCCGGGAAAGGGTTTATGAGATATGGTACATGCTTAAGTGATTGATGATTTATGATTGGGGGATTGGAGGATTTTTGATTGAGGATTTTTGATTTCATCAATCTACACACTCGTTGTTCCATACCTCCATGATCAATTGCTCGTCGAAGCCGAAATCCCTGGCGCTGGCAAGGTCCTGGCAGGCCAGTTCTTTTTGTTCGAGCTTGATCCGGGCAATGCTCCGGTAGAAAAATGGTTCGCCGTCTTCGAGGCCTTCCTGGAGCAGGCTGATCGAATGGGTCAATACCTCTTCCGCTGCTATGAAGTCTTTTTGCCGCAGGCGGAGGATGCCGATATTGTTGTAGACCATGAAATGAAATTTGTTGATCTCCCGTGATTTGAAAAAGGCTTTTTCAGCCCCCACAAAGTTATTCCGGTAGATCTCCGTCATGCCCAGGTAATTATAACCATTGGGATCATTGGGCGCTACCCGGATATATTTCATAAAATAATCACTGGCCGCATCGTATTGACCCAATTCCATATAGGACAGTGCGATCCGGTACAGGTTTTCTTTTTGATGGAGGGTGTCTTTTTTCAACACGGTTTCCATGTCCTTGATCGCCAATTCATACTCCTTCACAAAATAATAGGCCTCTCCCCGGAAGCTTAACAGTTCCCCAAGATTTTCCTTGAACATAAACTCCTCCGCGGCATTCAGGTCTCTGATGGCATGCCGGTACTTTTCCTGGTAATAATACAAAATACCTCTTTCGAAATAAGCCAGGCTCCGGTTCAGGGGGCCAACCACCACAGCCTGGTTGAAATCTTTCTCCGCGGCTTCGTACTGGTTCAGGCCGGCATGCATCTTACCTCTCAAAATATAGCATTCATAACAGGTGGGATCCATGTTGATGGCCTTGTCGAAGTATTCAATGGCCTTGGGGGTTTTCATCATGTAGAAATAATTATCCGCCATATAGGCATAGATCAATGCATTACCCGAGTTGTGCTTCAAGGCTTTGTTAAGATCAGACAAAGATTCCCGGAAGTCGTTCCGGTAAAAATACAAGCGGCCTCTTTTCAAATAGGCATTCGATAATTCGAGGGTGTCTTTACTGAATTTAATGATCTGGTTGAAATATTTCCTGGCGGTAAAATCTTTGTCCTTCAGCATCATTACCGTCCCCAACGCCATGAGGATATCGATGTCTTTGGGCTTGAGCTCAAGGGCCTGCTGCAGCCAGATCTGCGCCTCCTCGTATTGGCCTTTTTCCGCCGCCTCCACCGCATCCCGGTATAGGTCGAGGTATTCCTGGGCCTGTACAAAGAGTATCCCCTGGCAAAGGAAAGCGATCAACAAGAACCTCTTGATATTGTGAGCGACCATTGGAGCACAAAATTAATAAAATCGGGTTTAGCAAGTTGAATATGATCCGGCCTGTTGCCGGCAACCAGGGGAGTAACACGATGCTTATACGTAGGAATTGTGCAGAGGTTTGAAAATAGTATTCTTCAAAACCGCAAACATCATACCGGTGATCAGGGATGATATTGGCCAGGCTAACCTGTTCATACGGGCCGGCATCCGGGATAGTATTTTCAGCAGGCCCCGATGCTAGGGATCGGTCACGAAATCCAGCTTGCCGGAAAACCAAACCCCCGTAGCGGCCAGAGAGGAGTGGGAGGTCGGATGTCCGTTGCAGACTTCCATCCAAACTTCTTCTCCTAAAGCCAACTCCTGGATCAAGGCCAGGCCGACGGAAATATTATCCGGCGCGGTAGCTGCCGTGTTATATACCTCATGCACGAAGCCCGTCGAGGTTTTCAATTTGAGGTTCACATTCGTGCTATCGCTGATACCGGTAAGGGTAACGAAGCTGTTAAAGGAATAAACACCATCTTTAGGGGCAGTGAATCTCCAGTTTGTTGGATCGAAATGATCACCAAGATCGAAGATCTCATTCCCGGCTTTGACGGTATCACACCCAAAACCGGAGATCATTTGGCCGGTAGAGTCAACCGCATGGAAAGCTACTTCCGGGAAGGTTGTCGGGGCCCATTTGGAACCATTGTATTTCAGGAAATCACCGTTGGAAGCGCCCATTGTTCCGGCCAGCGAGTCGGTTTTGTAAGAGCTGGTCAAAGAATCCGCCGGCGTAACCCAAGCGCCCAATCCTTCGGAATCAGAGGTTAATACTTTATCCAGGCCGGGAGAACCACCTGTGATTTTTATCTGGCCGCCGATCTCCAGCTTTGCGGCTACATCAGGGTTTGGCGCACAGATCCCCACATTTCCATTATCACTCCGGATCACCATGGGTTGTTTCCAACCGCCACTGCCGCCGCCATTGGTAAAAAACTGGAATCCCGCATTCTTATGGTAGCGAATGGCGCCGCTGGTGTTCAGATCATCGAATTCTACCTGCGGAACATTGCCTCCCTCACCGATAAACAAGCCTGTTTGTCCGCTTCGTATCGTTCCGGTACCTGCTTTAACAACGCCACCCGTTGTAGCCCTCAGGACTTCGGAATTGTTGGCTTTGATCACCACATCCTGTGCGTCGGTGGTACCGAGGAAATTCGTGCCGGCGGTCGTTCCGCTGTTACCATTGATCGTCCAGTCGTTCGGATCATCCCTGTCTTCCCCGTCCGGTTGGCCATCGGTAGAGATGGTACCACGAAAAACCCAAAGTCCGCCCGATTGTTTGTTAAAGATCTCACCGGTCGCTATGTTCAGATAATAGTCACCGGAATTCGCCCGGGTATTTTCGTCAGGATCCCCGACCCCTTCATGCCAGCGGGTATCGCTGAGCTCGGCCTTCACTTGGGGGCTCACATTCCGGGCCATACCGGCTTCCATGGCATAAGGCACGCCGCTGATGCGGGAGGCTGCAATATCCTTGTAATGATCCCCACCGTCGATATCCATGGCCAGGTGCAGCCATAACGACTTTTTGCTCCAGTTTACGGCGGTGAAATCACCGGATACCGGATCACCTTCTCCAACCATTACGTGAAACAAACCGAACATATCCGTCTTGACCCGATGGGTTTCACCATAATATTGCTGGCCGTGAAGGCCTTCCGTAACCGTAATTTTCAGCCCGATCGTTTGATCGGCTAACAGATTACCATCCAGATCCCTGGCCACTGCCTGGTAATTGAATCCATTGATTGTTTCGTTTTGGGCAAAGGCCTGCTGAAATGCAAGCACGCAGATCGCGATCAAAATTGAAGAAAGTGTTTTCATGTGTATTGCTTGTTTTGGAGAAATGTTTGAGCCAGGTATTCCTGGCTATCTGATCAATAGCCATAACCTGCCTTTCCAATCAAATATAAGGCCTTTTTATGACAATCCCAATTAGCCTCAAAAGCTAATTTGATGACCTATTATCCGGAAAAAGAAGGGCATCGAGCCTTTACTGACCTTCCCGCTTAAATCGAGCCCGGGTAGGTCGATCATCCCTATAAAAATCACTTGTACAGGGCGAATAAATCATCCATAAATTGCTTAATTCTAACCGGTATTGCTATTTTTACAGGCTCCTGCAATAATTAGAACGCTAGCAAGTCTTATTTTCATGGCAAAAAAATCCAAAAAACCGGCCAAGCCAGCCACACCCCAATTGGACCGCGAAGATGTTACCCTGATCGATGAAAACGGCCGGCCTTTTGACATTCCTGTCGAAGGTTCTTTAGGATTATTGGCTTTGGGCGCCCGCGGATTGCTGGCCTGGCGAAAGAAAAGAGGGCCCTTGAAAAAGCGGCCATTGGAAGAAAAGACAGATCAACCTGAGGAGAAGAAAAAATAGAGCGGATCGATGGGAAAAAAACTAGCCAAAAAAGTATTGTTGATCGGTTGGGATGCGGCTGACTGGAAAGTGATCCATCCCTTGATGGATGCCGGGAAAATGCCTGCTTTGGAAAGCCTGGTCAATACGGGTGTAATGGGAAATCTGGCTACTATGGATCCCCCTTTATCGCCCATGCTGTGGAGCTCTATTGGCACGGGTAAATATGCTGACAAACACGGTGTACTGGGATTCACCGAAGTAGATCCCAAATCGGGAAAGATCAGGCCGGTATTATCGACCACCCGAAAGGTAAAGGCCATCTGGAATATCCTTACCCAAAAGCAATACAAAACCCATGTCGTGGGCTGGTGGCCCAGCCATCCGGCCGAACCGATCAACGGGATCAGTATTTCCAATTTCTACCAGCGGGCCAATGCCCCGATCGAAAAACCCTGGCCCATCATGCCCGGGACCGTTCATCCCGAAACATACACCGAATTATTCAAGGAATTAAGGATCCATCCGGACGAACTGACCTCGGAGCATATCCTCCCCTTCATTCCGGATGCCGCGA
>JANQFB010000180.1 GCA_028278085.1 Chitinophagales bacterium | reverse complement strand
GTAAGCATGGCGAGCATCCCTGCAAATGTGGTATATTTAAAAGTACTTAGGTAATGTTTCATCTGATCTGTTTTTAAAAGGAGGAGGTTAGCCCGACTTTAATGCCACTGAAGGCCGGCTCGAAGCGGCATATACCGCCGGTGCAAACGATACCTTCCACCTGTTTAACATAGGCAATGGACATACGATTAGCCCCTTTGGTATAAGCGGCAAATACGGAATAAAAATGGATCGGTTTTTTGTCATTCGCAACTTTTTGTCCCGTTTTCTTATAATACTTGGCAGGATCGGTCGTGACCATATCGGATACGGAAAAGGAATATTTGGGCGCAATATTAAATTCCAGCAAAGCATAAGCCCATGATCCGAAGTCCTGCTGGTTGAACTGGTATTGCAGCTCTGTTCGTATGGATTTTCGCCGGTCGAATTTATAGACCCATTCCGTATGTGGGGTAATGGCTTGAACCATGGGCACATTGGGCTTGACTTCATAGACCTCCTGGTTGTAACTAACCACCTGGATACCGGAAATGGTTTTCCATTTTCTGCTTTTTTTAACCGTGATATCGAAATAGATCTCCCGGAATAGCTGCAGGTTGTCGAGGTCTTTGATATCGGAAAAGTTGAGGGTTAACGAATAACCTTTTACCGGTGTATACACAATATCGCCCTGAAAGGCCATTTCCCCCAGTTCCTGGGTAGCGGCATTATACCGGCTCAATAAGCGGAGGCTGTTTTGTTTGGCCATCGGGGGAATAAAACTGATCATACCTTTTAACAGGGTTTCATTCGGGGAGGTGCGGAACGTAAAATTCTCCGTGCGCTTGAACTGACCGGTAATGCCGAAGCCTTTAACGGCATAGGTCAGGGTTTGGAAAATAACCGATCCCGGTACATTGATCAGGTCTCCATCCGGGCCTACGATAGCTTCATTGGTTTTACCGGCAAATTCACCATACCAGGTAAAGTTCTTAAACAACAAAGTGTTGTATACCGAAAAGGAATATACATTGTATTTGGGTACAAAGCGGTCGACATAGATGAATTGGCCATCGACGAAGGCCACCGAATCCCTGGAATTGATATCACTCACAATTAAGTTCATCGATTGGTCATCGAGCGTTCTGTTGACCAGGCTTGCGCCGGGAGCCAGGTGAATGCCCTCTCCCAGTTCAACCGTTCCCTCGATGTCGATCCCTTTGATAATGGGCTCATAGATCTCGAAACGGTTTTTTTGTTTACCGGTAAATCCTTTTACCCGCCACCGCTCATTAATATCATAATCCACCTTCAATCCGATCAAGGCATTGTCGATGCCCAGGCCCCTGTCTTCATAGGCCCTGAAAGTAATACCACTGCCCACCTGGTCATAAATATAACCCCCGGTGATGGTCAGTTCATTTATTTTTTTGCTGATGTACCACATACCTACGCCTTGTGCGGAAAAGGCCAGGTTAGGATTATGGAGATTGGAGTTGTTGAAGAGATCGAAGCGTAATCCGAAATTAAACCCCCAGTTGCTGTAATTCATACCCAGCCACGCATCCGTACCGGACAAGAATTGGTCATAATGTGGATTTCCGGCCGCTCCGATAAGGGTATCCCGAGTGTAAAAGTTGCTGTTGGTTTGCAGGTCTCCGGAAAAACTACCCTGCGCAAAAACCTCCTCCAGAGCCGGTAAAAAAAGACAGAATAGATATAAAGCTATGTTGTATTTTTTCATTAATATTGCTCTTTAAGCGATGGATAAAGGGTTTGGCAACTTTTACACATCGAAAAAGCAAAGTTAACACCTTTATAACATAGTCCTGCAACTGGCTTTAACATTTTTGGCATAATGATTGCAGCTATCCTGAAAAACCATGGTATTATGAACGCAATAAGCAAACGATTTTGTTTGGTTTTCATGTTATGCGTAGTGGGTTTAAGCCTTAGTTTCGGGCAAAACCAAATGCTGCCGGATGTGAAGATCAAGAAACTGGACGGTTCGACCGTTAGCCTGAGTTCCTATGGGAAAAACGGGAAGATAACGGTTATCAGCTTTTGGGCAACCTGGTGTTCTCCCTGCAAGAAAGAATTGTCCAATATTACGGAATTGTACCCGGAATGGCAAAGCAAATACAATGCTGAATTACTGGCGATCTCTATCGATGATACCAGGAATATTGCCAAGGTAAAATCATATGTAGCCGGGGAAGGATGGGAGTATGAAGTGCTCCTGGATAGCAACCAGGATCTTAAAAGAGAACTGAGTTTCCAAACCGTACCTTATACCCTGCTGGTCAATACGGAAGGGAAAGTCGTCTACAAACATACCGGCTATGTGGAAGGGGATGAATTTGAACTCGAAGATAAGATCATGAAGCTTGCCAATAAGTAAGTGGTCGAACAATTTCACTAAGAACTTACGGGGGCTGTTTTCAGCCCCTTTTTTTGTGCATTTGGTTGAACCGGCTATTAGACATTATCGCTCTGCCAAACAAATGTGAGCCCACACTTCGATGATACCTCCCTGGCATCCGGTCTATAAGTAAAGCATCAAATGCTATTATCCATAGACTTTTCAGGGTTTGATCTCAACAAAAAAGGCTGTCCGCGTAACGAACAGCCTTTTCAAAGCCTTTAGTTAGTTCTATTATTTAATTTGTCTTTACAAATGATTGTGTTTGAAGAACCTTATCATCCTGCCCGGTGAAACGGATCAGGTACATTCCTTTTTTCAGATCATGGATAGGAATGGTATTTACGGAAGCTGTTCCGGCGGAGTATTCGGCAATTTTGTTGCCCAATACATTGAAGATTTCAATATTTTCTAGTTCTGTGTTGTTGGTTATAATATTGACAAAATCTTTAGCCGGGTTGGGTGAAACGAGGAATTTATTACGCTCTAGTGTTGTGGGCATTTCCATGCCATTGGTTTGGTAAACAAACTCTCCCATAAATACTACGATAGCATTGGTATTCGAACTATCATCCATATCGAAAACTTCAACCTCGAGGTTGCCGTTTCCCGATATGCTATTGGTAAAGAACAAGGCATCAAACGCGCTCGTATCTCCGGATTCAAGTATGATCCTTCCGGTATCCTTCTGGTAGCAGCCAAAATCATCACAAACCCCGGATTCATCCCAATCCACGGGAACATTCTCGACGGTTTTCCGCCAAAATAAGGTGATCGAATGGCCTGCATTATTGATCAGTTCGGTTTTAGCCTTCCTGAAGATCGGATCGGTGGTGGAAACCGTATCCCCCGGAATAATGGTCAGGTTTTGACCGATAGCCAAACCTAAACCAAGAAAGAAGGCAAAAACACTGAGCAGTTTGATTTTCATAATAAACTAACTTTAATGAAGAACAAAAGACGGAGCAAGGATCCTTGCCCCGTCTTTGTATATCATCTATTGTACGACTACTCTTTGTTGCAAAGTAGTGGATTCTGTTACAACCTGAACATTATACAGTCCGGCCGGCAGATCCATGACATCGATATTTCTGGTGTACTTACCGTCAAAGTTATTAACTACCTCGGTGTAAACCATTTGGCCTTTTACATTATACATATTAATGGTAAAGTCCTGGTTAACGGTTGATTCGAAGTTCAGTTCGAAATTATTGGAGGCAGGATTCGGAGAAACCCGGAATTTGGAAGACACCGGATTTACATTGGCAATACCTACGTTGGTTACGTGAACGGTTTCTGTGTGAGAATCCGTGTCGGTAACATAACTGTTGGAACCGGTTAAAGTAACGTTAAACGTTCCGTTAGTCGAAAAGGTATGTGTCGGATTCTTTTCCGTGGAAGTGGTACCGTCGCCAAAGTCCCAGTTATAATCGTGGGAGAATTTCGTATCATCGGCATTGAACATAAATGTTACGCCGTCGTTCGGATCCATATCGGAAGTGAACATAGCTTTGGGCTTGATATCGGCTTCAATCGCATCACGCAGGTTTTGTTCCAGGGCACCACCGAACCCACATTCGGAGTAAGTACCGACGGTGTGGTCAGACCTGACAACGGAGAACCAGGGAATACAATATCCCGAGGAGCTACCGAAGTAAAAATCATAAACAGACCTTGCCTGGCCAAAAGCATTGTAATTCGAACCCCATTGCTGCTTGATGGATTGAATGGTGGCATCCGAATCGCCGGGTTCGATATCCAGGGCCCAGACTTTTACGAAATCACTGCCCATGCCGAAATCAGTGTTGATCTGTGAAGCTGTAGGAGTGGAGCTGGCGCAAGGGCCACACCAGGAAGCCATAAAGTCAAGCAAAATAACGTAACCGGAATCCAAAGTCTCATGGAAATCCCAGGTTACCCCTTGAATATCGGTCAACTGAAAGTTGGGAACCGTGTCCCCTTCTTGTGCCTGACCGAAACAAAATGTCGTGGATAGGAGCCCCACGAGCATTAAGAGCGTAAATTTCTTCATTTCAATAGGTTTTTTAAGTTTATAAATGCTGTAAAATTTTAACGGGTTAGCTCAATTCAAGGATAAATTAAAGATAACCCGGAACGAATTTAACATTATTTCAGAAAAAATGAAAGAAAATCAGAACCAAATAGATTAAATCGAATGCAGGAATTCCGCGGTTTTCCACCCTTTTCGCACATGCCAAAACCGGACTGTTTGAGTTGAGGTTTTGAGTTATGCCATATGTAATTTGATAATCAAATGCTTATGTTGGCTAAAACGGTTTAATAAATGATCCTTCTCCGGTTTTGAAAACCGCCTAGGTATCCGCAAATATTGAGGGGAATATACCAAATTTAAGGCAATATGCCTAAATTTAGGGAGACAGGAGCGCTTTTAGGTCATATTAAACTGTTTGACATGAGAACCATCTTCTATCTTTTTTGTTGGGTAGCCTGTAGCTTTAGCATGAGCGTTCAGGCGCAATACTATCATACCCCCAATATCGGTGCCGGAGAAAATCCTGGTGACTTGAATAAATTATTGGAATATCCCTTAGGTCAAGGGCTGGATGCTTCCTGGTCATCGATCCATAGTGGTAGTGCCACCAGTCCCGAGTGGACGGCAATACAATCCATACCTTTTCCCTTTTATTTTAATGGTAACCTGGTTACCCATTTCAAAGTGTCCACATCCGGAGTGCTGACTTTTGATACCGCCGCAGCCTCCGTACCGCCCGGATCCAACGCTAATTTACCGGACGCCGGGATACCGGATAATTCCATTTGTATCTGGGGTCTGGAAGGGAGTGGCAGCAATGATAACATTGTTAAACAGACATTTGGGGCCGCCCCGCATCAACAGCATTGGATATTCTTTTCTTCCTACAATTTCGAGGGAAGTTCCGGTAGCTGTTGGACCTATTGGAGTATCGTGCTAGAGGAAACCACCAACTATATTTACCTGGTCGATCAGCGCAATACCTCTGCCTCCGGCTGTGACCCCGAACTGACGCTTGGGGTACAGATCGATGCCAATACAGCCTATGAGATCCCGGGCTCGCCCAATATTACAAGCCACGCGAATGCTGACCAAAGGCCGGTCGACAATACCTATTATACCCTGGCCTATGGGAATCAACCCGATCATGACCTCACGGTTACACAGGTTTATATGTTCCCAAGGCTTGCCCTCGCCAAAGCGCCCTTCGACATTGAAGGTTATGTGCGCAGCATCGGATTGCAGCCGGTGAATGCTTTTCATATCAACTACCGTGTCAATGGCGGAAGCATCGTAAGCGATTCGGTCGGCAGTATTACCATCGATACCTTCGGTTATCAGTATTTTTCCCATGCCACACCCTGGACCCCTGCTTCGGCAGGAAGCTATACGATCGACATATGGGCCTCGAATATCAACGGCAATGCAGACCAGGACCCCTTGAACGATACTGCAAGCGTTATGGTAACGGTTTATGATACCATGACCCCAAGAATGGTGTTGCACGAGGTGTTTACCAGTAGTACCAGTAATGCCTCCGTTGCCGGTAACGATCAGTTGGAGGGTGTGCTGAATGCCAATGCCGGGAACTATACCATGATACGCTATCCCATGTCCTGGCCTTCTCCCGGAGATCCGTACAATACGGAGGAAGCGGATGACCGGCAATTTTATTATTATGTACAGTTCGTACCTAGGCTGTTCCTGGACAATTACAGGTACGGAAATCCCTCATCATACAGCCAGGCCAGTTTCGACTACTATTACAATAATGCTGCATTCGTGAATATCGATGCCGATTATGCAGTTTATTGTGATTCTATCTCGATCAATATCAGCATCGATCCCCTGATCGATCATAGCAGCAATAACCTGGTTTTGCATACCGTTATCGTTGAAAACGAAACCACCGAAAATATCGGGGGAAATGGTGAGACATACTTTACCAATGTCATGATGAAAATGTTACCGGACGCCGATGGAAACCCGCTAAGCAGCCTGGTTACCGGTGTTACGCAAACCCAGTCATATCAATACAAACTACCCTCAACCCTTAACATTGAAGAAACCCACGACCTTTCCGTCGTCGTTTTCATCCAGGATAATGCGACCAGGGAGATATGGCAATCGGTTTATGCAAACGACCTGATTGAAAATGACGGTGCCCTGGTTAGCGGCTTGAACGGAAGCTTTGATTTGAGTAACCTGCCTTTTTCCATCGGCGGAACCTTCAAGAACTACCAGGATAACCCGGTAACTTCCTTTGGGGTCAACTATCAGATCAATGATGAACCGGTTGTGAGCGGTACCATAGATAACCTTTCCCTGGATTTCAATCAATCCAAAAGCTTTTCACACCCCGTCAAATGGAATCCCACAACCGTCGGCAATCATGTGATCAAACTATGGATCTCTAACCTCAATGGAAATGATGAGGACGAGCTGGCTTGTAATGACAGCCTGCAGAAAACCATTTTTGTGACCAATAATTTCAATGCCGTGGAAGATCCGGAGCAGCCGGCAGCCTATTTCATGGTATTCCCTAATCCCGCTTCCGAAAAGGCGAGCTTGAGTTTTCAGGTCGATAACCGGGAAGATGTTACCGTTACGTTGATCGATGTATTGGGAGAAAATATCAGGCAATACCGGTATCCGGAAAGGTCGCCCGGCACTTACCAGGAAGACCTGGATCTGCAGGGTATCTCTAATGGGATCTACCAGGTCCGTTTCCAGGCCGGGGATCGTCAATTTATCCGGAAATTATTGATCCTGAAATGATCTCCTGGTGAATTGGGCATGCCTATACGCAATAACAAAGCTTATTCATGCGTTAGGTATAAGCATAACCAATGATTAATTGATCATACCATCTTCAGGGAGTCGCAAAGATCTTGCGGCTCCTTTTTTTTGAGCTGATGGAGCGCCTACTGCAAGGGCAACCCTATTTGATCGCTCCAAGCAAAGCAGTTAGCGGCTGATCACCAAGGGTTTCATGATAACCATATCCGGCCATTCACACTTAACCAGGTAAACGCCGTTGGCATGTGAAGTCAGATCGATCCTGACTTTTCGGCCATATCTTTGCTGATCAAAAGCGATCGACCGACCTTGCAGGTCCGTTATGCTGATAATGGCAGGTTCTGTCTCCTTGAAATCCAGGAATACTTCTCCGTTAGCCGGGTTAGGATACAGCTCGATATAGTTTTCCGCTTCTTTCGGATCCAATCCCACAATATGATGGTTCAACAAGATCTCTTTAAAGGCGCTATGTGTACCGCCTCCGTTACCGGCTACCAGGGCAATGATAATTGAATGTCTTAAGAAGAATTTCGCCTGATACGGGTTCACCCCATTTGTTTACAACTGGCGGGCGCACTTTGTGTCTCTGCAAAACCTCTGCACACCATACACAATCTATATTCCAGTAGAGATTT
>JANQFB010000178.1 GCA_028278085.1 Chitinophagales bacterium | reverse complement strand
GCCGTCCATCGGTTACCGGGTTACGGAACGCTTTGTCCCCGGGATCGGCCTTACCTATATTTATTTAAGAGAAAGGTATACGGATCGAGCAACCAATATCAGGGTCGATCATAGTACCAGCATCTACGGCGGTAGTGTATTTGCCCGGTATATGATCCTGGAAAACCTGTTTGCTCACGGGGAATATGAAGTGCTCAACCGTGAAGTTCCGGTGATCATCGATAATTCCTATATCGAGATCCAAAGGCGTAATATTCCGAGCTTACTGGTAGGTGGCGGTTATGTTCAACCGATTGGCGCGAATGCATCCTGGAATGTATTGGTACTTTTCAACCTGTTGGATAGTCCCTACTCTGTTTATCCCAACCCCTTGTTCCGTTTCGGATTTAATATCGGGTTTTGATGTTAGAACCCGGGTGGTTCAGCAAAACGCCTAAATTAGATGTTAGACTATTAGACTTTAGATACACGAGTCTAAAGTCTAATAGTCTAACATCTCTATACTATCACTATCCAAATCAAACATCCAAATTGGCGTATTTGGCATGTGTTTCGATGAACTCCCTTCTCGGTGGGACATCATCTCCCATTAACATGGAAAAGATATGATCGGCTTCGGCGGCATTTTCGATGGTAACCTGCCTTAAGGTCCGGGTATCGGGATTCATAGTGGTTTCCCAAAGCTGGTCGGCATTCATTTCTCCCAGACCTTTATAGCGTTGTACATTGACACTTTCTTCTTTTCCACCTTTGGCCAGCTCTTTTACGGCCTGTTTCCTTTCTTCCTCATTCCAGCAATACTGGAAATCCTTGCCCTTTTTCACCAGGTAAAGCGGAGGGGTGGCGATATATACATGGCCTTTCTCGATCAGCTCTTTCATATACCGGTAATAGAAGGTGAGGATCAAGGTGGTGATGTGGCTGCCGTCGACGTCGGCATCCGTCATGATAATGATCTTGTAATACCGGAGTTTTTCCAGGTTCAGCGCCTTGTTATCTTCTTCGGTTCCGATAATTACCCCCAGCGCCGTGAACATATTCTTGATCTCTTCATTTTCATAGATCTTATGTTCCATGGCTTTCTCCACGTTCAGGATCTTACCGCGTAAAGGCATGATGGCCTGAAAATTCCTGTCCCGGCCTTGTTTGGCAGTACCGCCGGCGGAATCTCCTTCCACAAGGAATATCTCACATTTTTCGGGGTCGTTATTGGAACAATCTGCCAGCTTACCGGGCAATCCTGTCCCGCTCAGCGCATTCTTTCGCTGGACCAACTCCCGGGCCTTCCGGGCGGCATGGCGAGCCGTTGCCGCCAGCACTACTTTGCTGATGATCTGCTTGGCTTCTTGGGGATGCTCTTCCAGGTAATGATTGAGATGTTCGCCGACCAAACCTTCCACCACACCCATCACCTCGGAATTACCCAGCTTGGTTTTGGTTTGTCCTTCAAATTGGGGTTCCGGAACCTTTACCGAAACCACGGCTGTCAATCCTTCCCTGAAATCATCGCCCGTAACATCGAATTTCAATTTGGCAAACAAGCCATTCTTTTCTCCGTAGCTTTTAAATACCCTGGTCAGCGCTTTCCGGAATCCGGAAATATGCGTACCGCCTTCGATGGTATTGATATTATTAACATAGGAGTGGACATTTTCCGTGAAAGAAGTGTTGTACTGCATCGCTATTTCCACCATCACATTGTCCCTGGCGCCTTCCAGGCTAATGCATTCGGGGATCAGCGTTTCCCGGGTTTCGTCGAGATAGGCGACAAACTCGGTCAAACCGCCTTCGGATAAAAATGTATCCGTTAACAGGTTCCCTTCATCATCTTTTTCCCGCTCATCGGTAATCGTCAGGCGAATACCTTTGTTCAGGAAAGCGAGCTCACGCATCCGGGCGGATAAGGTTTCGTAATTATAGGTGGTAACGGTGAAAATGGAAGCATCAGGAATAAAGTGAATGGTGGTTCCTGTTATATCGGTCGTTCCATCTACCTTCACGTCATAGAGGGGCTTGCCTTTTTCATATTCCTGCCGGAATACTTTTCCTTCCCGGTGCACCGTAGCCGTTAGATGGCTTGACAATGCATTGACACAGGATACCCCAACCCCGTGCAATCCACCGGATACTTTATAGGTATCTTTATCGAACTTTCCCCCGGCATGCAATACGGTCATCACAACCTCCAATGCAGAACGGTTTTCTTTCTTATGCAATCCGGTCGGGATACCCCGGCCATCATCTTCCACAGAAATAGAGTTATCGGTGTGGATCCGGACATTAATGTTTTTACAATGACCGGCCAGCGCTTCGTCGATAGAATTATCAACCACTTCATATACCAGGTGATGAAGCCCTTTTTGTCCGACATCGCCGATATACATTGCCGGACGTTTTCTTACCGCCTCGAGGCCTTCCAATACCTGTATATTCTCCTCTGTATATTTGGGTTTTTCCGTCATATTTTACCGCAATTCTTTTTTCACAATTTTTCCAGGATAACAAGTTGTTTTAAATCCTTGTACGTCCTGTTCCTTTTACTCATATATATTAATTAATCAAGCGTCAAAGATACACCTTTTTTGACATTAAAATCGTTATTCCCGGTGGCTTCCATGGTATTTTTATCCACAGGTTTTCGACAAAAAGGGCATAAATTTTGTAGTAAGGATAACTGCAGCAACTCTTATAAATTTATTATTATTGTTGTACGTTATTGATCATCCAAATTTTAAGCATATGAAGTCTCTTTTTATTGGTTTATGCCTGTCGATTACCAGCGCCCTAACAGCTTTTGCCCAGGAAGGAACACCCCCTCCTTTAATGCCTGTCGATGAAAAGTCAGGATTGATCACTTATTCGGAGGTCGTTGAAGTGAGCGGCGCTACCGCAGAGCAGCTATACAACCGGATGCATAATTGGTTCAATAGCTATTTTAAAAGCCCTTCCAGCGTTATTCAGAAAAAAGATGCGGAAGCCAAAAAAATTGATGGGAAACATGGCATTACCATGTATAAAACTGTGGTGGAGAAGAAACAGGAAAAGAAATACAATGCCGGGATCGTAAAGTATTCGATCAATGTGGCGGCTAAAGAAGGGAAATACCGCTATAAGATCACGAATATTTTCAAACATCAATCACCAAAACTACCGGTTGAAAAGTGGCTGGACGAAAATGATGCGAATAAAGAAGCGAATTACCAGTATCTTAACCAGATCCATGAACACATGAACGCTATGATCGAAGATCTGAAAGCGGCCATGGAAAAAGGCGATTCCGAGGAAACAGACGATTGGTGATTTTCGTAACAGGATTGAAGAAACAAATACTTTGAATAATTGCAGCCTCAGGAATTTTTGCTCATGATCTTCAAAACACATTAACTTTATGAAAAAACTATCGCTTTTAGCCCTATTGGTACTTTCGGCATTCATATATGATGGCTGTAAGGCAAAAAAAGGATCGCATGCGGGTGGATATAAATCCAAAAAAGGCCAAACTAAAAAAGTCAATAAGATGATGTACCGCCGGTAGATCAATTCTCCTTGTTGATGTAAAGTCTTATCGCTACATAAACCCCGGTCCGCCGTCGTACCGTTTGATATAGTCAAATCTTGAGCCTTCGTGGCTTATGCTTGCCATTTTGGTTGATCTTTTCCTGCCAAACTGCCAAACCGGTCAACCTGTTTCCTGATGCCTCAAATCATAAATCCCAAACCACAAAACAAACATCGAATATCAATACGTTCGAATGATGTATGATCCACGATTGGTCTCAATTACCTGTTCCCTTATCCAGACTAAGAAGCACAAAAAAAGAGCCCTCAGGAAGTGTTTGAGGGCTCTTCTTAGGATAAAAATGGATACAGCCACTTTTACCGGTCTGAACGCAAGCGTCCGGACCTGTATTATTTCACAACAGAAAGTCGTCCGATATGGACATCTGTTCCGGTTGTTAAACGATAAATATAAACACCACCCGGGAGGTTACTGGCGTCGAAAATGACATCAGTTCTTGATCCTCCGGATACTGTTTCATTGAACAAGTCAGCAACCATGGCGCCGGCAGCATTGTATACCTGCACCTGGGCATTACCGTCTTCCGGTAAAGTGAAGCTGATCGTAGTCGAGCCGGTGAACGGGTTCGGATAAGCCGTTACCAGTACTCTTCCACCTTGTTCGCTAACCAGTTCGTTGGCCTGGCTTTGTGAACTACCATCGCTCTTAGGCGTAGTACAGGTTACAGACAATTCATAATCACCTTCTGCCGTGGAGAATCCATGGACAAGTACGTGATAGGTTTCACCTGCAACCGAGCTGAAGTTCACGGTAGAACGTAAGATGGAGAATCCACAAGCAAAGTCGTCATCATCACCTGTCTCACAAACGAGGTTGAGGCAGGATCCGGTGTAAACTCTGAGCTTGGTGTCGTAGTTGGTACCTGCGTTACAGGTAGTGATCTCAACATCATCTCCTGTACCGGTGAAGGTGTACCAGTCTGCGCCGCCGGTTCCGTCGGAAGTACCACAGAAAGGCTGTACTTCTGAGGAATCACCTACAGTGCTTCCCAATACTACGTCACCACAGGCAATAGCCGGACCGAGATCACAAGGCGTCGGTGGAGCCAGTTCGAATCTTGGATTAGTATTCAGACATGGGTTTCCACATGGGCCTAAGTGATTCAACGGATTCTGAGCCAGGGCTGCTGCAACCGGATCGAAATCGTCTGTAGAACTGCTGCCACTGCCGCTTCCGCTATTGCTATTAGAGGGGCTGGTTACAGGAGTCGGGATACAGACGGTTTGTGGTCCCTGGTTGTTGTCATCACTGCTACTTCCGCTTCCACTGCCACTTCCGCTATTGGAGTTGGAGGGGCTGGTAGTGGTTGCCACAGGATGCTTACAAACCAGGATTCCGGGAACATCGTCGCTGCTGCCACTGCTGCTGGTACCCATGATCACACAATTCACATCGATCACGTCTACAAATACCTCACAGGTCGAGGTACAACCGTTAGCATCTGTAACCGTAGCGGTGTAAATCGTCGGAACACTAGGTTGAACGGCCAGACCTGATCCTTCGGCATCATCGCTAACACCAACCACACCGGGATCGCCAGGACCTGGGCTCCATTCAAAGGTATAAGGCGGTAAGCCACCGCTTGCCGTTGCACGCAAGAAGTTGGTATCCGCTTCTGCAGGTGCATATCCGATGAAACGGCTTTGGCATCCACCGGCATCACAGCTTAATGGTGTGCTGCAGGTAGCAGACAATTCGAAATCTCCGGTTGATTGGGCGAATCCATGGACCAGAATAAGATATTCCTGTCCGGCTTCGGAACAGAATCCAACCAATGAAGTCAGACCTGCGCCGCCGTCATCGTCACCATCAACACATTCCAGGCTATCACAACCTTCCGTATAAACGGTAAGTTTGGTGTCATAATTGGTGCCGGGGTTATCCGTAGTAACGGTAATGAAAGAGCCGTCACCGATAATGGAATACCATACACCGTTAGTAGAGTTGCTGGTACCACAGAAAGGCGCACCGTCGAAGGTTGCACAATCGGTGTTGCCACTGATGGAATCGCCGCAATTGATGGCAATAGCATTTTGACAACTATCGTTAGCAGGCGCACCGGGGCCAACAGGCACTTCCGTGATCGTGATATTACCGGATACAGCAGATCCGTTAAATCCGTCAACTTGCAGGTAGTAAGGTGCAAAGGGGATCAGGCCCACAGTTCCGCAAGGATCGAAGATCCGTCCGGCAAGACCTGGGCCACTATCATCATTAGCAGCTACTTCCTGGAAGCTACCGTAATTCAGACAATCACTAACAAGCCAAAGGGCGAGTTGGTTGTCGCCACCGTCGGAAACAATATCAACATTTCCGTTTGCGGGAGCGATGAAAACAAACCACAGTGAATTTTGTACACCAGGCTCTCCGGTGAAACCTAAACACCATCCATCCTGTGAATTACAGCTAGCGCCCGGTACGGTTCCACCACCCGGATCAACTTCACCCGGATCAGCAGTTGCCAGCGACAAGTCATATGGGAAAGTTATGCCTACCGGTGTTGGAAAACCAACAAATGCAGCTCCACAAGGAACATCATTATTTGGAGCGTTTTGGCAAACTACGGAAAGTTCAAAATCACCTTCCGCCGAACTAAATCCATGCACCAGGAAGAAGTATTGTGTCCCGAGCGTGGAACCAAAAGTTACTTCGGAAGTCAGGCCTGCGCCACCATCATCATCTCCGTCTACACAAACCAAAGAATCACAGGTCCCTTCCCATACTCTTAATTTGGTATCGAAGTTGGTTCCCGGATTGTCTGTACTTACTGTCACGGTTTGGCCATTACCGATAAAGGTATACCAAACAGCACCGCCGGTTCCGTCAGTGGTACCACAAGGACCTAAGGTTTCACTATTAGCACCAACAGTTGTTCCTGCAATCGTGTCGCCACAACTGATAGGATCTGCTGTCGTACAGGAATCATTGAATTGACAGGAGCCGTCGTCCGAGTTGGCTGCGGGATCAAAATTAAAGGCCGCAGGATCGGTACAACCCGGGATCACACAGGCAACGCCGCCAACGGAGAGGAATTGCATGTCAGGAGCACCTCCGAATGCCAGGGTATCTCCGGCAGTATTGGTGATGGTCCAATCTATTTCAGTCGGGAATGTACCGCTGGTAATAACGATCTCATAACAATCATCCGGAATACAAATGCTGTCTGTTCCGGCTGAACCTGCCGCTAATGTACCGCTTTCTACATGAAGGGTATTTTGTCCGGTTAAGGTATAAGTTGCGCCGTTCCAGCCATCACCAAAGGTATCAAACATGTTGAATCTCAGGTCATTATCCGTACATGGCGGAGGGGGCGGCGGACAAGAATCACAAGATGCAATTGCTACCCAACCAACGTCTGTAACGGAAAAATCGGAATCCCATTCTAAGGTCAGGCAACCGGTTGTTGAGTTAATGATCATACCTTGCAGATCCGTTCCTGTAAATGTTCCGATCACCGGTGATGCGGTAGTGGGTCCATCATAAATGGTCAGATCATCAAAGTTGTTTTCAACATCAAAAACGATAAAGTTCAGGGATATACAATCCCCTTGGTCCGAACAATATGTTTCTGTTATCAATTCATTGTTTGAATAGTTCCCATTCGGGCCACCTGAATCGAAAATTGAATCTGTACAGGTGTTGAGGTCACCATCTCCCATATTATGCTGCGCGTTCACGCTAAACGTAAATGCCAATAAGGAGATTGAACAAAGTAATATGCTTATGTTTTTCATTTTATACTCCTTTATTATTGGTTATCTAATATTGCTTGAACTGCTTGCTTATAGGCTACCGGATCATCCTGGATCCAGGCTTGCTTGGCAGCAGCATAATTGGCGTCATCAACAACTTTGTCACCGGTATAGGTAAATCCCGGAATGTCAAGCAGGTAGCCGGCTGCCTTTGCCTGCGCTAATTGCTTTTGATGTTGTTGGTCAAAAATTCCCTGTTCAATGTCAAGCGATTTTTGTTGATCGGGGGTCAACTTCACTTCTTTTTGAGTGGTCGCTTGTGGCGTTTGATTGCCAACAGTTTTAACGGTTTGTGATTGTGCATGAGCTAAAGTTGCGAACAAACACAATACAATACCTGCGCTCAAAAACCTGAGCAGTTTTGATTTTCTCATAAGAAATTTGCATTTAAATGAAATAAATTGTTGAAAAGGAGAAGAGAAAAATATTCGGGACTATCTGAGATAATCAGGAATACTTGAAGCGAAATCCTTCCGTTCGGATAAGTGGTCGTTATCCAGGCATAAGCTAATTAGGTTTAAACTTTTCTCCGCAATTTTACGGATTGATTCAAATGTAGTCAGGATACCCATACCAGTCAAGGAAAACTGATCAGGCGATTTGACAAGGTTTTTCGGAATTAAAATCTCTAACCAACTTATTCCCAAATATTTATAGTAAAGATCTGTTCAATTTATTGACATTAAGAAAATGTATATTTATTCATGTGTTCCGATTCAAATATTGGCTGAAATTAATGTCTTTTGAGCTTATCATCAAACCTATTAGCGAGATCCCATAGGTAATTAACCTATGAATAATTACGGATATTGCTTTTTACCGGCTCCTGATCCTAAAAACCGCCGATCAACGGCCCACATAAAACATAAAAGAGCCCCTCTCCGAAACCGGGGAAGGGCTCTTTATAAGACTATGACAAAGGGGAAGCTTATTTCATATGCGACAGCTTGCCGTAATGTACGTCAGAGGTATCTGTCAATCGGTAAATGTAGATACCGGTCGGCAGATCACTGGCATTGAACACAACAGTATGGCTGGCACCTGCTTTCACATCACCTTCGAACAAGGTAGTGATATAAGCCCCTGCAGTATTGAAGATATGTAATTCAACACGGGTGTCTTCGTCCATAGAGAAAGTAATGTTGGTATATCCGGTAAATGGGTTCGGATAGGCATTCACTACTTTGCTCAACAGATCATCATCGGTGTCGCTGAACAATCTTCTGTTCACCTGGTTGTCTTGTCCGCGTTTCAGGGCAGCACAACTGACGGATATATCATCCAGCGCCCAATTATCGAATCCGGAGCCTGAATTCGCCAATTGTCTCCACCGAAGGATCGTGGAAGAGGTTTGAGCTTCACAAGGCACTTCTTCCGTGATAGCCGTGAAGTCTGCAAAATCTTCCGAATCGTAGGTGGCCAGAACGTTGAAATTGGTACCTCCGTCAGTGGAGTATTCCAATACCACATCTTCCCCTGCATCGGAGTTTTCACAGGTAGAACCGAACGATTCGGTACCGATTTTCAGGGAGAAGTTGATCTCGGCACCATCGCCCAGGCTTAAACCGATCGTAGTAGCCGCCCGGGTACCGGATCCGTCGAAGTACAATGCATTACCGGAAACCGAACCGCAACCGGTATCGGCTGTTCCGTTCTGGATAGTATCCCAGATCGGGTTATTGATACCGGGATCGAAATCATCGATATCAAATGCCGTACACATCGGAGCCGGTGGTAATGGCGGTAGACAAACGATCTCGACATCGTCGATAGCCCAGTTGTCGAAGTCGTTACCGGAATTGCTTACTTGGCGGATCCGTATTGTAGTATTCGCAGATTCGGCACTACAAGGTATCCGCTGGGTAATGTTCATGAACGTCGGGAAATCCTCAGAGTCGAAGGTTCCGAAGACTTCGAAGCTACAGCCACCGTCTACCGAGTATTCAACGACTACATCTTCACCGGCATCGGCATTTTCACAAGGAGCGCTTCCTGTACCGATAATTAAGGAGAATGACAAGCCGCTATTCGGACCGATAGCTCTTTCCGTCAAGGTAGCAGAACGGTCGCCTGCACCGTTGAAATACAGGGCATTTCCTGAAACAGCGCCACAATCGGCGCTTGCTGCACCATTGTTGATCAATGCCCACTGTGTACTATCGATTCCCGGATCGAAATCATCGATCGCAGAAGCTGTACAGCTATCAGGTGGGGAAGGGAATGGCGGATTCGTAGCCAGACAAGGATTGCCACAAGGACCTAAGTGGTTGTTGGGCAAGGCCAGCAAGGCAGCGATCGGATTGATATCATCCGTGCTACCGCTTCCGCTGCCACTGCCACTTCCGCTGCTACTTGGACTACTGGTAACCGGCAATGGGATACACTTGGTTTCCGGACCTACCGGATCATCACTATCATCACTGCTACCGCTTCCGCTTCCACTAACGCTGTTGCTGGGACTGGTGGTGGTTGGCTGAGGATGTACACAGACCAGGATACCCGGAATATCATCGCTGCTACCACTGCTAGAGGTACCCATGATCACACAAGTAACATCGATAACATCGACAAATACGGATCCCTGTGCCGTACAACCTCTGGCATCCGTTACGGTTACGGTATAGGTTGTCGGTACGCCTGGTTGAACAGCACAACCTCCATTCGGTCCGACAAACAGACAAGCCGGATCCCATTCGAAGCAATAGGGAGGCAGGCCGCCCATTGCCGAAGGAACGAGATAGTTGGTATCGATATAACCCGGGCCGGAATAACCGAGGAAACGGCTCTGGCAATCGCCGGCGTCGACTGTTAACGGCTCATCACAAGTCAGTGAGAATTCAAAGTTTCCTTCTGAGGTGCTGAATCCATGTACCAGGATGAGGTATTCGGTACCCAGCTCGGAACAAAACTCAACGAGAGAGGTTAAACCTGTTCCGCCGTCATCATCACCGTCAACACAAACGAGAGAATCACAATCATTGGTATAGATCCGGATCTTGGTGTCATAATCGGTTCCGGGATTATCAGTAGAGGCTGTTACAAATCCACCGGTACCGGTAAAGCTGAACCAAACACCACCGCCGGTTCCGTCAGTCGTACCGCAAGTCGGTGCATCATCGGGACAGGCATTTTCCGTATTACCCATGATCGTATCACCGCAGGCAATGGATTGCGGACTGGTACATTCATCATTGGATGGGCTATTCAGATCAAAGACACACATATCGAAGGTTCCCTGGTTAGTGGAGCCGGGGATCCAAACCCTTAACAGGTAGGTATTTCCAATGGTCAAACCACAAATCTTATCCGACAGATCCGGATTGGCGCCTGCCGAAGCAAAATCACAAATCAGTTCCGGTCCGTTGCAGGAGTCAGCATAAATAGCCGAACCTACGGATGTTCCGCCGACAATGTTGTCAAACTGAATTTGAATCGCTGCACTGGTGGCGGTGAATTCATACCATACATCATCGTTATTGGAAATCGAGGTACAACCCGGGTTAGGTGTGGATTGAGTCGCACAACTGGTATTAACGGCCGTTGCCGTACAGGAATCCTGGGAAACAGCAACACTGATCGGCAAGGCGCCGGCACACTCGTCATTAGTTGGCGCGCCTAACGGAGCAGGTTCGGCTTTAATGGTCAATGTACCGGAGGGAACACTGGTTCCGAAAGCATCCAACTGGATATAGTAAGGTGCGAACGGGATCAGGCTCACGGCACCACAGGGATCACCGATCTGAGCGGACAAACCGGGGCCGCTATCGTCATTGGCATTGGTAAAGGCGAATGACAGGTAATTGTTGCAGTCACTGACAAACCAAAGCGCTAGCTGGGTATCACCAGGACCAGCGTCTATGGTAACATTTCCACCAGCCGGGGCAATGAATACGTACCAAAGCGTACGCTGTACGGCAGGTTCAACGCCAATGGCACACCAGCCATTCTGGGTATTACAGGTGGCTCCGGGGCCGGTTCCTGCCGGTGGAACAACTTCGCCGATATCAGCCGATGCGGTTGCCAGATCAAAGGGTACGCTCGTTCCAACAGCCGTGGGTATTCCGAGGAAAGTAGCGCCACAAGGACTATCATTGGAAGTCGGCGGAATACCGAATACACACATATCGAAAGTACCACTGGTGGTGGAACCTGGGATCCAAACTCTCAGCAGGTAGGAATTACCTACGGTCAATCCGCTGAATACATCGGAAAGATCCGGAGCGGTTCCGGCTGAAGCAAAGTCACAGAAAAGGTTTGCACCCAATGCACCGCAAGCTACATCATCATATAAAGCTGATCCTACGGAAACACCGCCGACGATGTTGTCGAATTCAACTCTTACGCTCGATGTGGTAGCCGTAAAACGATACCAGACATCGTCGTTGTTGGAAATAGAAGTACAACTCGGCGGAGGAGTCGACTGTGTTGCCGTTACGGTATTCACGGAAACGGTTACCGGACCACATACTGCCTGGCTGTCAGCTTGAGTAATGGTGATCGCACTGTCGCAATCGTCGTTAGACGGTGGCGGAGGCAGGTTGAATACACACATATCCCAGGTGCCTTCTGTGGTTGAACCGGGGATCCATACCCTTAACAGGTAGGCGTTACCAATGGTTAAACCCGTAAATTGATCCGAAAGATCAGGCGCGGTTCCGGAGGATGAAAAGTCGCAAAACAGGTTGGCGCCCAATGCACCGCAAGGAGCGTCATCATATAAAGCGGATCCTACGGAAACGCCGCCAACGATGTTTTCAAATTGTACTTGTACACCTTCTGCTGTTGCCGTAAAACTATACCAAACGTCATCATTGTTGGAAATAGAAGTACAGCTCGGGTTCGGTGAAGATTGCGTAGCATTGACTGAATTAACGGCTACGGTAACCGGACCACATACAGATTGACTGTCGGCTACGGTCAGTACGATAGCACTGTCACAATCATCATTGGATGGTGGTGGTGGTGGCATGGTATCGGCGGTAGCACATAATCCGAAGGTGCCTAATACATTTCCGCCGAACTCATAATACCGGATCCAAATGGTATCTCCGGGCGTTTCAAATCCCCTGGAAATTTCCGGGAAAAGACCGGGGCCATCATCATCATCACATTCCAGAATAGCTAAAGAACCACAACTTCCGGTATAGGTTGTCATGGCGCCGTCGCCAATACCATTGGTGGTGGCGCTGGTGATGGTGAATGCTCCTGATGGCGGTACAACGATGTAAAACCAGAGATCAGGGCCACCATTGTGGAATCCACAGGGAGGCGCCGGCAGTTCTCCGGAATTGGTTGTAGCTGCTGTGAGTTCAAAAGTGTCTACGACACAGGTGGGGCTGTCCAGTACCAGCTCAATGGCTCCCGAACACAGGTCATTGACAGGCTGAGCCCCTGCAATACCGGCAAAACATGTCAGTAATGCCAGCAAGGTTATGGATTGAAAAATATTTTTTATGTTTTTCATGATGCTCTGCTTTATTGATTAGTCAATTGGAGGTAAAGCGGCAGATCGGTCTTTTTCAGATCTTCGAGTGCCTGAGCATAGTTAGCTTCATCTACTGCTTCATTACCTGTGTAAGTAAATCCGGGGATGTTGGCATAACCCCTGTCTAATTGCTCCTCGTTGGCTTCAATAACAGCCATTTCACTGTCATTCTGCGGATTGTTTGGATCCGGAGCAGGATTTAACAAACCGGCAGCTTTGTTGTGATCATAGTTCTGGCTGTTGATGAAGAGCAGATCATCTTCATCTGATTCAGGTTTTGGCTCAACTTTCGTGAACCCTCCGCCGGTAATCACTGAATTAACCACATCAGGATCCGGTGGCGTTGAACTGGGCTCGTTCGATGCTGGAACGGATTGTGCATTGACCACTGCAACAGCAGCAAAAAACAACGCACAAATACACAGAAATCTGTAGGTAAATTTCATGGGTTAAAATTTTAAAAAAATGAATTAAAAGTATTTCGTTAATCAGGTATCGGCCGACACCTTTATGGTATTTCCTTTACTGTCTGCGACAGCGTGAAATACAAGCGGGCATAGCTATCGAGGTACTTCCGTCATGTATTGTGTGGCATTTGGTTTCTCCAAAAAAATTTGGATTACCGTAAAACTACGTACCAAATAGTCCCCGTAAAAGGACAAAGCGTAAACAGGATTGACAGAAAGGGAAATTAAATGTTGAATATTTTAAATTGCTATTCAATATTTTATGTAAAAAATCATATGGATGATTTTGACCAACTTACATTTAATCACATATAATTTTCTGTGGTATTATCTTGTTTCTTTACCTGTTTGCGGGTATAAATTAGGAGTCGATCATCGGGTAACAATGATTTAAGTATTTTGAGTAAGCCATATCTTTCCTATAATTTTTCTTGCTAATTTTAAAAAATCATCCACGGGTCCGGTCAAATCGGAAAAAAGGATGAAACAAGTGGCGCAAATACTCAAATATCCCGGGTGGAATGTTAAACCATCGCGGTTTAAGGATCAATTGCTTGGCCTGATCATGATGATCATGGCGATAGTTCCACTATATGTTCATGCCACAAGCGACAAACCACAGACCTCCCATAGCTGGGCGCAGACTTTAGCCGATAAAAAAGGAGCTATATGGATCTATTATTTTCAAGTCGACCCCTTCGTGATGGAAAACGAACAGGGAGATCTTGAAGGCATCGAATATGAGCTGATGGCTCAGTTCATCAAATTTATCGAAGAGAAACACGGCCTATCCATCGATGCCCGGTTTCAACATATCGACCGTTTTTCTGTCTTATATGAAACGGTGAAAAACGGAACTGGCGGGATATTTGGCATGGCTTCCTTTTCAATCACCCCTACCCGGAAAAAAGAAGTTTTATTCAGCCCGCCGTATATGCCGGATATCGAAGTACTGATCTGCAGCCGGGATGTACCGATCGTAACTTCCCTGGAGAAATTCCGATCGACTTTCAGCAGCCTTAAAGCGTTGAATGTGGCCAATACCACCTTCGACCAAAATTTACAAGCCTTGAAAAAAGATCAGCTTCCGGGAATGGAGATCGAAAACGTAGCCAATTCCAACGAGATCCGCCGGAGAATAGCCACCGAGGAGGGCCTTTTTAGTTACTGCGAATTACCGACTTATTTAATGGTGCTGAAAAATGGCCTGAAATTGAAGCGGCAACATTTATTCAAGGTACAAAGGGAAGGTTACGGGATCATATTGCCCATGACCAGCGACTGGCAGGAACCGCTACATGAGTTTTTCAACGATCCGTCGTTCCGGCCGTTTATGAACCGGATCATCCGTAAATACCTGGGTTCTGATGTCAAAGACCTGTTGTGGGATATTTCTCAACAGGAAACCCTGGAAGGTAATAAAGAAGTGATGTTGCTGACCAAAGAAAAGGAGATCCAGAACCTGGAACTGGCCAAAAATGCCCTGGAGCTGAACCGGCAGCGGATCATTATTTATTTTATTGCGATCACGCTTTTCTTTGTGGTGCTGCTTGTGATTTTTGTGTACCGGGGGTATAAACAAAAGAAGGAAAGCACCGAACAATTGGCCATCAAAAACGATAAGATCGAAAAGGCTTACCAGTTGATCGAGCAAAAGAACAGGGATATCACGGATAGTATCAATTATGCCAAACGTATTCAACATGCTATTCTGAATTCCAATGATTACCTGTCGCAAAGCAAATTGGAACATTTTGTGTTTTTGCGGCCCAAAGATATTGTTAGCGGTGATTTTTACTGGGCCATCGAAAAGGAAGGAAAACTGACTATTGCCGTTGCGGATTGTACGGGACACGGTGTACCGGGAGCCTTCATGAGTATGCTAGGGATCGCATTCTTAAATGAGATCCAAAAGACAAATCTTTCACCCGACGAGACCCTGAACCAATTAAGGGAAAAGGTGATTACCCATCTGGGGCAGGATAAAAACGACCGTGATAATAAGGATGGGATGGATGTTTCCCTATGTCAGATCGACCTTAAAACGCTGGAGGTACATTATGCAGGGGCTTATAATTCCATGTTTGTCATCCGGAACAGTGCCGTATCCATCCCTCAAAACGACCAGGAAGAAGAACCGGGTATGTTGATACACCATATGGAAGGAAACGAGGAGAAGGTTATGGTAGAAATAAAAGGTGACAAACAACCCATCGGCATCTTTCTAAAACCCAAACCCTTTACCAAACGGATCTTTCAACTGGAACCGGATGACGTGATCTATCTTTCCACCGATGGCTTCCCTGACCAATTCGGAGGGGAAAATAATCGAAAATATACCTTCAAGAGATTTCGTCAGCTCTTGTTCCACCTGCATCAACTACCTATCTCCGAGCAGGAGGGTAAGATCGAAGAAACGCTTACCCAATGGAAAGGGCAAAGGGATCAGATCGACGATATTTGTGTAATGGGATTGAGGGTCTAGTACGCCGGATATGTATTCTTTCCGAGGGATTGCTTGCCGATATGCTCACTACAACAAAGAATAGCAGTTGGCGGTAGGCAGTGAGCAGTCGGTATGAGTTCATGTGACTCATACCGACTGCTCACTGCCAACTGCCTCCTATTTATAGAATAAACCGGAAAGATATCAAGCAAAAACCTATCCGCCGTAAATAGGCAAAGGCAAGCTTTTGACCTAAGTGTCTATAACTCTCTTAATCGGCGAACAAACGATAACCCACCGTGATCTCATGTGAGCCGCTGTTATAATCCCGGAGTTTTGAGGTAACCACATCGAAGCTATAACCCAGGATATATTGCTCTTTTATCCGGAACCTGGTATTTAAAATGATCGCATCATTTGTACTATACCCCAGCCCAAGGTTCAGGAATTCCTTATACGACCAGGTAGCACCGATATTTGCATGGGCGATATTACCTTCGATATAGTCGAACAACAGGTTGGCATTGATATCATGGTCATCATTGAGCTCAAAAGAATATCCTCCCATCAGATAGTAATGATGCACCAGCGCCATGTTGGCATACAGATCGTTGGCACTATAAGGCAAGACCCGGTTTTTCATCAAATGCAGGACCGAAAACCCCAGGTAAAAATCGGAATTATGCAAATAGGTACCGAAAGCGGCATCGGGCACCAGGGTAACCCCGTCATTGCCGGTGGTAAGGATATCGTCATCCTGCTCATGAAGCCGTACCAGTTCGGCATCCAAAAATATCTGATACATGCCGGCCGAAATGCCCATGCCGAATAAGAGATCATCATTATTCAAAGCCAATTGATAGGAATAAGAGCCGTTCATCCCGATCGAACGAATGGGCCCGAAGCGGTCATTGAACAGGTATCCGCCGACCACCATTTTTTCATTGGGAAGCGCCTGGTTATAGCCCATCAACTGGGTACGCGGAGCATCGTCGAAGCCCGTCC
>JANQFB010000528.1 GCA_028278085.1 Chitinophagales bacterium | reverse complement strand
TATTGGCCTTTAGGGATCTTTCTCGTTTATCACTTGCTGTTCCTGGTACTCGAGCCCTGGCCGGCCATCATAATGGCAGGGATCACTTTTCCCATAGCCGCCTTATGGATCTACCACCAATTGCAACGGCAACGATCATTCGACTCTGCCAACCCTTTTATCTGGATACAGGGATCCTGGTTTCGATTGACCGGTTTGTATGTGCTGTTACTGGTTTTCTGCATCCTATACTTTGTTTTGCTTAAATCGCCACTGTTTTACGGCTATTTCGAGATCCTGCAATGGAATTTGCCCTTGGACCCGGATATGGTAAACCTCCTCTTTACTTTTTTTATGGCCTTCTCTTTTATGGGCTTGTGGTATTTGGTTTTGCCGCTGATGTTCATCGGTATGGGACTCTGCTACCATACCCTGGTCGAGGTAAAAAGTGCTGTTTGGCTCAAACAGGAAATCGATCACTTTGGTGAAAATTCCCGTCATGAGGTTTGATCGCAGACCCATAATCATTGGCCATTTTGTTATGGCTTGGCTGGTTTTACCGGTGTGTTTCCAACAAGCGCATGGGAATCCTGAGATCGCTGTTCCGGAGCATCCTTATTTTCAACAAAAAGCCCCTGACCGGAAGGCTGATCCTAACCAGTGGGAAAAACTTACCCGGGATCTCGATTATTCCACCGATGCGGTACAGCCCTATCAAGCGCAACCGCTTCCGGTGCAGCCGGATCAACCGGGATCCGAGACTAGCCACCAAACCCTGCTGATACTGATCATCGTATCCCTGCTGGTGTGGATGATCTTCAAGCTGGCCCGCAAAGAAATGTTCAGCCGGCGCACTGCCGAACAAACAGCCCGATCCGGCAGCATCCTCCCTGTTGAAAAGGAAAGCCCGGAAGTTACCGATGAAGCCTACCGGAATGCCATACGATCGAAGGACTACAAATTGGCCATCAGGATATCTTATATAAAGCTGATCCGTCTGCTGTCAAAACAACGGCATATTCAATGGAGCAAAGACAAAACCAACCAGCACTATCTCAAGGAAATGAAGAGCCATCCGCAATATGAATTATTCTCCACGCTGACCGCATCATTTGAAAATATCTATTATGGCAGCCAAAAGCCCGAGGAACAGGATTTTCAACAGTGGTCGGGCCGGATTAATGGGCTGGTCAATGGTTTAACCGACAAACATAGCTGATATCGCCCGTCCGAAACCATCCGCATTTATCCTGGCAAGTGTCGTTGTCATACTTGTGTTCGGGTTTTTCTATATCCAATGGGACAATAATCGCTTCAATTGGGTGGAAAATTATGATCCCGACAGCCGGCAACCCTATGGTACTTCGGTGATCAAAGAATTTCTGCAATCCTACTTCCCCGGCGATCGATTCAAGCCTATCGATCAAAACCTGGCGTCCGGATTAACACCCGCCACGAAAGGGAGCTATATATTTATCGGGTCGGCATTCGATCCCGATAGCCTGGACCTTGCTGCCCTGATGGCATTCATCCGGCGGGGAAACGATGCCTTTATCGCTGCCGGGAAATTTACCCCTGATCTGCTTACTTTTTTAAGTCCGTTTATGCCCGCCCACGGGGTAATGATAGATTCTGCGGTCAGCTTAAATTATTTCCATACCGGTTTGAAAGCGGCAACCGGCCAGCGTTATACCTATGTCTACCGAAATGAATCCCGGCTCTCCTTTTGGGCATACCTGGACTCCATTGACAGCATGCCCGGTAGCCTGCCGCTGGGATATATCGAACCGGACTTCCTGAATTTTGCCAAGCTCCCTTACGGTGACGGGAATGTCTATATTCATACGACGCCCATCATATTTACCAATTACCATCTGCTTAGCCCCCAAGCACAGGAATTCACCGAAAAGACCCTGGCTCATTTGCGGGAGGGAGATCTCTTGTGGGATAACTACCTGCATCAGCGTAAAAGCAGGGGCTCAGTACCACCGGTAAGATCCTTCAGCGCCAGCCCGCTTCAATATATTCTCAGCCAACCCGGCCTGCAGTGGAGCTGGTATCTTTTGCTCAGCCTCACCGGATTATTCCTGCTTTTCCGGGCGAAAAGGCAGCAAAGAAAGATCCCCGTTGTGGCGGCTAATACAAATTCGACCATGGAGTTTATCGAAACAGTCGGGAGTTTGTATTTTCAGCAAAAAGATCATTCCGGGCTTATCCGGCAAAAAATGAACCTATTTTTGTCATATATTCGAAACCGTTACCGGCTGTCTACGCAAACGACGGATCAACATTTTATCCGGCAACTATCCGATAGGTCACAGCTACCTTACCGGGAAGTGCAAACCATATTCGACCAATATGACAGACTCAAAAATGCGGAAGAAATTTCCCATAATATGCTTATCATTTTCCATTTATCCATCCAGCGTTTCTATAAAAAATCCAAGCGATCATGACTGAAAAGGAGCCCCATACCGACGGTAAAGCATTCCATTCCAAGGAACCGCCGCAAGATCAGGCCTCCATGCCATCGAACAATGACTCGACGGGTGCACA
>JANQFB010000481.1 GCA_028278085.1 Chitinophagales bacterium | reverse complement strand
TAGCCACATCCGATAACTGCCGTACGGATCATCGCCCGATGCAGGTTATGCCACAAATAGAGGCCATTGGAGGAATTTCCGCAGTTTTATTCACAGGCTTGTCGTTTAACAGGTCTCAAATTATCGCTTTCACGGCATTTCTTCAAAAAAAGCTCGGATCATTTTAGCAATATAGGCCACTTCATCTTCCTGTAATCCTGGATAAACCGGTAAACTCAGGCAGGTTTCGGCGATCTCCTCCGTGATCGGGAAATCCCCTTTTCGATAGCCCAGGCTCTTGCAGGCATCCTGCAAATGTGGCGGCACCGGGTAATGGATCAATGTACCGATGTCCTTGCTGGTGCAGTGGTCGATAAGGGCCTGCCGGTGTGCGGTGCGGACCACATATTGATGATATACATGGGTGGCTTGGGGATGAACGGCGGGTAAAACAAGGTCTCCCACATCTTTCAGCAGGTGGTCATATTGTTTGGCGATCCCTTGCCGGATTTTGTTCCAGCCATCCAGGTAAGGCAGCTTGATCCCCAATAAGGCAGCCTGTAGTTCATCCAGGCGGGCATTTTTGCCCAGGATACTGTTGTAATATTTTTTAGGGGAACCGTAGTTCCTGATCAATGCGGCTTTTTCTGCCAGGGCCGGCTGGTTGGTGGTAACGGCGCCTGCATCTCCAAGGGCCCCTAGATTTTTGCCGGGATAAAAGCTGGTGGCGCTGAAGTCGCCGAAGCTACCGGTCGGTTGGCCGTTGAAGGTGGCTCCCTGCGATTGTGCATTATCTTCGATCACCAGGAGTTTTGTGTCGTGGGCAAGGTGCATGATAGCCCCCATATCACAAACCTGTCCGTATAAATGGACCGGTATGATCGCTTTTGTCTGTGAGGTAATAGCTTCTGCCACCCGGGAAGGATCGAGGTTATAAGTATCCTTGTATGGCTCTGCTAACACGGGTTTGGCGCCGGTCGACATCACCGCCATGATGGTGGCAATATAGGTATTGGCCGGAACGATCACCTCATCGCCCGGACCAATATCCAGGGCTTGCAGGGATACCTCCAGGGCCGCCAGCCCGCTGGAAACGCCGATACCGAACCGGCATCCGCAATATTTGGCGAAAGCAGCTTCGAAGGCGCTGACTTCCGGGCCCAGGATGAACCGCCCGCTATCGAGGACGTCGGTGAATTTTTTGATCAGTTCCTCCCGGATAGGGCCATGCATATGATCAAATGACATAAATGGAATCGGTGCTTGCATCGGGAATAGGTTAGTTGAATAGTATCAATATCGATCGATAAAAGTAAACGATTTATGGCAACTGCTCCCGGATTTTTTTAAGGTAATCCGGACTAACAGGTATCCCCAGGGATTGCGCCTGCTGAATATCCTGCAGGGCATTGTTGAAGTGGCCCAGTCCGTACCAGGCCAGCGACCGGTTATACCATGCCGGGCCATAGGTGGGATCCATGTCGATCACCTTATTCAGGTCTTCAACGGATTGCTTGTATTGCCTCAGGGACTGATGCAGGGTGCCGCGGTTATAGTAGGCCTTTTGATAAACGGGATCCAGCCGGATAGCCATATTGTAGTCTTTTAAGGCCAGCTTGGGTTGATTGGAGAGGGAATAGCTGATACCCCTGTTGTTGTAGGCTACCGGGTTCAAAGCATCCAGCCGGATAGCCTTGGTGAAATCCCGTATGGCCTGGTCATGCTGGTTCAGCTCTTTATATAAGTTCCCGCGATTGCTCCATACCAATGGATTTTTGTCATCCAGATCCAGGGAGTTGTTGAGATCGGTCATCGCCTCGGTATACTTTCGCTGGTGGGCATATATGAATCCGCGGTTACCATAAGCTTTGGCATTATTGGGATCCAGGCTAAGGGCCCGGTTAAAATCATGCATCGCCAGATCATATTTTTCCGCCTCGCAATAGACTTCCCCCCGGTTATTATAGGCGACAGGAACATTCGGGAACTGCTCCAGGACATTGGTCCAGAGGGTTTCGCTGTCTTTCCAGACGGGTATCCGCTCCCAGGTCAGGAGGCACCACCAGCCTGTTAGCCCGGCCAGGCCAAGGGTCAGGAAGATCTTTCCGGTTTTGCCCGCTTTACCGAGAAAATGGTCATATGCCGCAGCAAGGATGAAAAAGAGGCCGATATAAGGAATATAGGTATAACGTTCCGCGATTATCGTTCTGCCTACGCCAAGGATCTGCAAGACCAGCAGGATAGTCAGTAAGTAAAACAACATACCGAATACGATCACCCGCGTTTTTTTGGCGGTGAAATATATCCCTGTTGCGATGGCACCGATCAGGACGGGGGCTATGTAAAATATGGTCGTGAATCCCTCTGCCGGATAAGGATAATATGAGGAGAGGTTCAAAGGCAGGATCAGCTTTTGCATATAAGTGATCAAACCATAAGCAGCGATCAGCAGTTTATCCGTCATGGAAAAGTATTCCAGGTGCTGAATGGCGTTGAATTCTTTTTGTGCCACAATAGCTCCTATACCGGCAATGGCCGATACAACAAAAAAGGGCCATTTCCCGATGATCTGTTTCCAGTTGATCCGATGTCCTTTGTAATAATCCATCAGCAGGAGAACTAAGGGAAGCGATGCAGCCATGGCCTTTGACAGGAGGGAAAGGACCAGGAAAAGCAGCACCCATAAGTATTGGGTTACCGATGGTTTTTCCAGGTGCTTTTCATAATTAACCAGGGCTGCCAGGTAAAAGCAGGTATACAGCAGGTCTTTCCGTTCCGACAACCAGGCAACCGATTCCACGTGCATAGGATGGATGCCGAAAAACAAGGCAGTAATAAAAGCAACCATTGGCCGGCGGCAAAGCTGGAAAATAAGCCAGCCGACGAGATATACATTAACAAGGTGTAGCAACAGGTTGGTAATATGATAGCCGAGTGGCGCTGTTTGAAAAAGCTGGTATTCCAGGGCAAACGAAAGCATGGTGAGGGGGTGGTAATTACCTTCGATATTAGCCGTTAGCAACCTGGAAAGGTTTTCGGCCGTCAATGATCTTAATAAAATATTATCGGTGATATAGGCCGGGTCGTCCCAATTGGTAAAACCATTTTCCAGGGAGGGCCAGTATACGATAAGGGTAATGATCCCGGCCAGTAAAAATTGTACCCGGGGGCCGAATGATTTTAGCGTCGAGAAGAATTGCATGAAAGGCAGGCCGGTATTAAGCTATTGGATGGGATCAAAGCTAAAGAATCGGCCTAAGACTACAAAGCAGGGGATCAATATTCTTTGGACCGGTAGATCCGGCTATTGGGATGGAAAGCAAACCAGGCGAACGCAAAATGGTTGCCATGAAAAACCGGGCTTAACTGTTGGCCAAGATACAGGCCTTTCAGGCATTTGCCGCTGATGCTCCACAATGATCCCGTTTGGTCGTCGATAAATCCTTGGGGTGTTTTGGAAAAAGTCAGCAGGCTGCCTTGCATTTCCGGTTTAAAAACGGTTACCGAGCCGATATCCCTGGATTTTTCCAGCTCGCGTTCATCCAGGATCGATACGGTACCATACTGGTGAAAGATCACGATCTCGGTGTTGGCGACCTGGTCATGGATAATTCCTTCCTGCCGGACTGTGGATAAAGGATAGATCTTTGCTTCCCCGTCAATCTCTACGTTCACGATCCTTTCCATCGGCGGCAGCCGTCTATCCACCGCATCATTAAAGTGTTTTCCGGGTTTGGTTTTGCCGGTGGAATCATAATGGAAATAGAAGTTTTTGCCGTACATATGGGATTGCTTCTCAAATCCCAGCGCTTTCGACAAAACCTTACCTTCCGGATAATCCGAGATAAATTTTCCGATGGGGATGATCATGGATTCGACCATATTGAGCGATTCTCCGGCGAATTTACCCACAATCGCTTCGCCTGTAAACTGTTGCCACCAGCTTTCCGTTTGGCGGTCCCACATCACCAGGTCGCTCTTCCGAAGCATCCCGGAAACGCCGAAATCCAGCAAAAACTCTTCGTTATTGTAGATCAGCCGGCGATCGAAAACCACGGAGGCATTACATAAGGGGCAATAGGTAATCGTTAAAGGGATCGCTCCGACCCGGTCGTTGACGATCTCATGATAGGTCAGTACATTCAACGGATAGGCCTTGGCTTCCCCGTTGAGGTCGAGGACGATGGCTGGCTCATGTTCGAAATAAGCGGTTTTGGCTTCTTGAATACTGATAAAGACCGGGTTATCGATGGGCGGAATGACATCCCTCGGCAAATGTGCGGTTAGCTCGGAGAGGGGAACGGTGTGCCGGCTTAGGTCGGTTTTCCAGACCTGCCCGACCTTTTCAAAGTTAGCAACCTGTCCCCATAGCGCGGGAGCGATCAATAGCAAACATAGCCACAAGGAACGGCGCCATAATTTCATTTTCCCCCCTTGCCCTGCTTATCCTTTCAAATATTTATCCAGCCAGTCGAAGAAAATACGGTGCCATAATACGCCGTTTTGCGGACTTAGCACCCAATGGCCTTCATCCGGAAAGTACAGGAACCTGCTGGGAATACCCCTAAGCTGGGCGGCATTAAAGGCCTGCATGCCTTCCGCCAAGGGTACCCGGTAATCACGTTGGCCATGGATCACCAGGATCGGCGTATCCCAATTGCCGACATAGGTATGGGGGGAATGCTTTTGATAGCTTACCGGCAGGGGTTTGTCCCAGGGTGCGCCTTTGACATCCCAATTGGCAAAGAACATTTCCTCGGTAGTGGCATACCAGCTTTCCAGGTTGTACAAGCCACAATGGGAGATAAAAGCTTTGAATCGCTTTTCGTGGTTACCGGCCAGCCAGTATACGGAATATCCGCCGAAGCTGGCGCCGACTGCTCCTAGCCTGTTCTCATCCACATAGGATTCTTTTTTAACCGCATCGATGGCGCTGAGATAATCTTTCATGGCCTGCCCTCCCCAATCACCGGAGATCTGATCGTTCCAGGCCTGGCCGAAGGAGGGTAAACCCCTGCGATTCGGAGCTACGATGATATAGTCATGCGCGGCCATGAGCTGGAAATTCCAGCGATAGGAAAAAAACTGGCTGACGGCGCTTTGCGGACCGCCCTGGCAATACAATAAAGCCGGGTATTTTTTATTCGGGTCGAAGTTGGGCGGGAAGATCACCCATACCAGCATATCTTTGCCGTCGGTGGTTTTCACCATCCGCTTTTCAACTTTACCGGTTTTCAGTTTGTCATAAACACTCTGATTAACGAAGGTAAGCTGGGTTTCTTTACCATCGGCCAGGCTTACTTTGTACAACTCATTGGGCCTCATCATGGAAGCTTTGGTAGCAATAACATTGCCGTTCGCTTCTGCAATGGCATAAATATTATGGGTGCCCTTGGTAAGCTGGCGGATCTTTTTGGAAGCGACATCCAATTCATAGCCCTGGTATGTAGCATTGATCGGGCTGGTAAAAAAGATTTTCTTATCGTCCTTCGACCAGTGAATATGGCCCGCCGATTGATCAAAACCAACGGTCAGCTCTTCTTTTTTACCGCTGGCCAGATCCATCACAAATATCCGGTTCCGGTCTGCTTCGAATCCTTCTTTTTCCATGCTTAGCCAGGCCATTTTTTTACCGTCGCCTGAAAACACGGGATCCATATCATAGCCGTTCATGCCGGAGGTTAAGTTGGTTGTTTTACTGCTGGCCAACTGGTAGCTGTAGATATCGGAGTTGGTGCTGACGGTGTATTGTTTCCCGGTCATTTTTTTACAGGTATAGGCGATCGCGCTCCCGTCGGCATACCAGGCAATTTGTTCGGCGCCACCGAAGGGGTTCAGCGGCGTGTCGAATTTTTCATCTTTCATAATATCGGTGGGATCTCCCGAAACGCTACCGTCTTGATAATCCATGATAAACAAGTGGCGGTATTTATAATCATGCCAACTGTCCCAATGCCTGTACATCAGGTCGTCGATGATCCTGGCATCGGCTTTTTCAAGGTCGGGATAAATGTCGTTGGGCGTTTTGTCCAGTTTGACATCCATGGTGAAGGAAATGTGCTTCATATCGGGCGCATATTCAAAATTATCGATATCGCCGTCGATGGAGGTGAGCTGTCGCTTGTCACTCCCGTCCGGGTTCATTTCCCATAGCTGTGATGATCCACCCTCGGTGCTGAGGAATCCGATCTTTTTGCCATCGGGGCGCCAGCGTTCGTTGAATTCCGGTCCGGAAAAGGCGGTGATCTTTTTAGCATCCCCACCGTCGGTGCTCATGAGGTAAAGATCCCGGTTCCCGGAATTCTCTTTCAGGTCAAAATATTTTACGCCGTAAACCATCCATTTACCGTCAGGAGATACATGGGGCGAACTCACCCGTCCGAGCTTCCAAAGCAATTCGGGCGACAGGCGGTCTTGAGCAAATGAAGTGGTCGTGGCAAGAAAGATCAGCAGGATAAAGGTAATATACTTATACATGGCGGTCCGTTTGTATGAAGTTGTTCAATGATGAGCAACTTTTATGAAAAAATGTGGAAACAAAAATAACAAAAAGCCGGATAAAGCAAAGGCTTATCCCTTCAAGAATCCGGCTTATCAACCAGGTTGTTCAACAGGCGTCTGAAGAAGCAGAAGGTATAAAGTCAACCGGTTTGAGAGGTAATGAATATCCGCCGGCCGGAATTTATTGGCCGATACATTTCATATAATGCTGGAAGAATTCCGGCTGGGTAATATAATTGAAATAGGCGTCTTTGTTTTCACCGATCAGCTTGACCGCAGCCAGGGGACTGCTTTTTAATTTTTCGACATGATGGGCGGTCAATTGTGCATGTAGCGGCGGAGAAATAGAACAATCGCGGCCCCTGCTGTGATCGATACGGATGGTTTCCCCGCTTTTAAGGATAAAATGGATGGAGGAACTCGAACCCACGCATTCTATACCGGTACTTTCGGCTATCAAGGAAAGCTCGCTGTCCGACCTGCGAAGCTCGATGGTGATATCACCGATGGTAATATCGTTCATAAACGACATGTAACCGATCTTTTTACTCCGGGTGAACTGACGGCCAATACCTTCGTCGGCCTTCCAGTCGTTTTTCCAATAATCGCACTCGGTGATCGGGGGTTCCGCAATAACTTTTGGCTTGGGGGCATCTTCTTTTTTATATTCCCAGGTACCGTTATTGTACAAGATAACCAATCGGCCGTTGGTGGTAGTGGCTTCCTGTTGACCATAGAGGGTAACGCTGAATGCCGTCAAAGCGATAAAGGTCCAAAAACTTTTCATAGGAATAACTTGTTTATGATGAGCCGCATTCGTTCCGGGGAAGTGCCGGATCTACCAATATTTTTTACCGAATTAGGGTGCAAGTTAACATATTTTCGGGATATAGGATATCTGAAATTAACAATACCTGCTATATTGTCCAGTTTGACTAACAGTTTCTTGGGGAACTTGGATCAACGGCTGTTATACGCTAGATTTTCAGTGGCTTCAGCCGGTGGTAGGACGATTGGCATAAATGCAGGAATGAGTCAAATTTGACATAATTTTATGTTAAAACTGCGTTAAAAATACGTCAAATCTGCATTTGATAACTTTTCCACATCGTACCGGTCCGGACTAATGTGATGGAGGAGAAAGGAAAACGTTAAGGTGGCTTTCCCAGGCGTCATACCGGATAATTCACCCGGTATCACCCCTGTTACCTGATATGGAAAGCCGACCTTAACCCTTGTACGCCATCGCGGAATTAATTGAACGATTAGTCCATTGTAGAAAACTGATTATCCATAAACTTATGTTGGTAAGATAATGCAGTTGTTTCCGCTACGGCGTCCTAGCTTGACTACTACTTCTTTAATATGGTGAGGGCAATTTCAAATGGCCAGCTTATTGTCTTTCCGCTAAATTAGGTCAAACCGCAGCGGCCCACAATTGATGCCGGGAATACTTGATAAGTGCATGCAAGAGGCGGGAAAGCCGCAAAGGATCGTTAATATCCGTTCGGAAGGGATTGCTTTAGTTGCTATATTGACAAAAATTTGACGGAGGTGTTTATTAACCCATCCCTACGCCCTTCCGGGGGAAGGGAATTTTGGTGTCAAATTTTTGTCAATTGAATCATTTCCTAACTTTTGATAATCCGGCAAATAAAAAACGGCTGGCCGGAAAACTGACAGCCGTTTATATATCTATAGAAAGTAATCGATAGATAGTGCGGATAGATTATTCTGCCACTACCATTTTCAAAGTCTGAATGATCTCACCATCCGTTACAATGGAATAGGTATACATGCCTGCGGAGAGGTCGGAGGCGAATACTTCCAGGCTGCCGAATCCTTGGGAAATCGGAGCTACTTTGATCTCCTTTCCGGACTGATCGAAGAAAACGATCCTGGCTTCCCCGACATCTTCGGGCACGAAGTATTTGATCGTGGTCCGTTCTTTGAAAGGATTGGGCTGGTTTTGGTTCAGGATCACTTTTTGAACATCAACTTCCAACTCGACATTTTCCTGTTGTACTTCCAGGCCATAGGATCTCAGGCTTTCTTTCATCTGTTCCAATGCTTCTTTCAGATCATCCATTTCATTCCGGGTCGTATGCAGCTCATCTTTGGTTTCGTTTAGCTCCCGGCTGGTTTCGGCCAGTTGATCTTTGGTCTTACCGTTTTCACGTTGCTGCTGTTCGATGATCTGCTGTTGTTCCTTGATACCTGCAGTGAGTACGGGAATTAAGGACACGTATTCGACTGTTAAGAATTCGAAGCTTTCGCTGATCACGTTACCTTCTTCATCCCTTTGTTCCGGAAAGGATACGGGGGATACGAGCTCGGGCAATACCTCTTGCAATTCTTGGGCGATCAGGCCGAATTGCTTGTCTTTCGGCAGGTGCAAAGATTGGTATTCTTCAGTTTTAAACTGGTAAGTTTTGGGATCCAGTGCATTGATGATGTCCAGGGCATTTTCCATGTCCTTCACATCTTTCTTAAGCCTGGCATCCGAGGTAAAGTTGTCGCTGCCTGACCGGAATACATCACCATTGAAGTAACCGGCTTTGTTGAAGGTAGCGATCGGCGCTTCTGCATAGAGACCATTGTTGACTGTTGCATTTTGGGCGAGTGCATAAACACCGGTATTAGGCCCTGCCGTGGAAGTAGCCCTGAAATGGCCACCGTGATTGGCATTTGTTGATCCGATGGCTGAGCCGCGTACAGCGTAATTTAAAGCGCTGGTTGTGGTTGCACTTCCTGCCCCGGCATTGATACCGTAATTGATATTCGCAGCGCCGTCAACGGTGAGAATGATACCCTCGTTGATGGTAGATGGAGAAAGAACCCTGATATCGGCGCCACGGCTAAAAAAGGAAGATGGATTGTTGGAGATAATCTTTAGGCCACCCAGTAGGTTTGTATTATCGATCCTGAGCTTGGCATCGGGGTCGGAGATGTTGCCGCCGATGGTTACTCTTCCGTCCGTATAAATGTTATCCGTGATCATATCGGGCTGAGTGGTGGTACCTGTTTCAAACCAGTCGGCATCAGCCAGGCCGGCGGTAACGGGATCTTGCCATTCCGCTGTGCCCTGGGTATTGGTGCAGACCATTATTCTTCCAACGGCTTGTGTTCCGTCCTGCATGGAGATCTTTCCTAAAACATGCATTTTGCTGGCCGGGCTTGTTGTACCGATCCCAACTCTTCCGGTTGTACCAACCCCTGCCGATTGGCCGACAAATAAGGTCGGGATATTACTGTTGAAGCCGACAAACAATGCCTTCACGTGGTTGTTAACCAGTCTTTGTGCGGCGCTGACGCCGGAACCTATGGTAATGCCACCGTTCATTGTTGAATGCAGGAACTGGCCGATGGCTACTGACCTGCTTGCACCGGAAATATTATCATCTCCTATGCCCACCGCTAAAATACCGGTAGCCGCGTTATCATTTCCCAGGGCGATCCCACCGAAGTTAGTGGTGTTATTATCCCCCATGGCTATACCGAAGTCACCGTTGGTGGTATTGTTCCTTCCCATAGCAATGGAAAATTGACCGGTTGCGGTACAATTCTGACCTGAAGCGAAGGACAGGTTGCCATCCGCATGGGCATTAGATCCTACGGAAAAGGCGAAATTTCCGGCTTGTCCGCCTTGACCGAGGGATACGCCCGAGCTTCCGGAAGCCTGGTTACTTAATCCGATGGCAATGGAATGTATGCCTGTAGCCTGGCAATCCTGACCGGCGGCAAAACTGAAGTTACCGGAAGCTTCACAATTCTCTCCGAAAGCTGCAGAGCCCTGTCCGACATTGGGATCATCCCATTCCAGGCCTGTAGCTTCGCCGGCACGGAAGGCTTTCAGGTCGGGGATCCACATCATACGTGTACCGGCGCCCAGGTTCGGGTTGCCTGCGCCTGTGCCGGTAGCGAGTAAACCGCCGTTATTCACATGGAGCTTAGCGTTAGGTGAATTGGTACCCACACCGGTAAATCCGGCTGCCGTGATCCGGATGCGTTCGATGTCGTTGGTCATCATGATCAATGGACGGGCTTCCCGCTGACGGATCTGGGCGGCATTGTTGCCACGGATCCCAAAGATCAATCCGCCGTTCACACTATTATTATTGGTGAAACGCATCCTGACCGCATTGGTGTTATTCTTGTTTAAATGCAATAGCCGGTTGGGATTAGGTGTGCCAATGCCTACATTACCGGTAAAGCCGACTTCGGTGATGATGTTGCCGCCTGAATTCTCCCAATCGTCGTCCGTGGCGTCGTTTTGGGCAAAAAGGGCGATCGTGGTAAAAGGTAAGAAACATCCGATCAAAACGATATCTCTAATAGTTGTTCTGGTTTTCATTTTAGTAGGTTTTTGAGGTTAGATAATTAGAATCGTTGTATGGGGCTAAATTAATATGAGGCCTTGTGTGTATGCAAATTCTTTGATATATACTTGATATTCGTTGAGATTCTTCGTATATCCGTTTCGTGGATATACAAATCCGTTGCATGCAATAGGATGGGTCTAAAAAAAAAGGCTGCCTCTCCGCGCTTAGACGGAAAAACAGCCTCGATATTGGCCTCGGGGTTTGAAGAACGATAAATCAGGCCAGTACCTTGCTAAGGTAATACCGCAAAGGGCCTCGCGCAATTAATGCCGGCTATAGTTGATAACTGTGGGGAATGAGGTCATAAGCGTCCGGAGATCCGGAAAATCCGTTTTATACTTCCGGATGAGGCGGGCTTATCAAAGGCGTAATTGTTCCAATAAATGACGGAATTCTTCCCGTTTCCGGTGAGCTACTTCCAATTGGCTGCCATCGGATAGCGTTACTTTGCTGTTGGATTTCCGGGAATACTTGGTAATATGATTGAGGTTGACCAGGTGTGATTGATGCAGCCGGAAAAAATGAGCATCCTTGAGGATCTTTTCGTACTCTTTCAGGTGTTTGCTGACCATAACTTTTTTTCCTTGTTCCAGGTACACGACGGAATAGGCGCCATCGGCTTCCAGCCTGATGATCTCGTCGACTTTTACCACGATATAACCGTCGGTGGAGGGAAGGGCTAGCTTATTGAAAACCTTATCAGACCGTTCCAGGTTTTCCAACAATACTTCGATCGGTGTATTGTTGCCTTGTGACCGTTTTTTGATCACCCGGTTGACGGCATCTTTCAACTCTTCGATATCGACAGGCTTTAGCAAATAATCAATTGCCGCATACCGGAAAGCTTTAATGGCGTATTGATTGTAGGCTGTGGTAAAGATCACTTCAAAGCCCGGATCGGCAAAGTAGCTGAACAGTTCAAAGCCATTTTCTTCGGGCATCTCTATATCCAGGAATACCAGGTCGGGTTTGGTATTTTTGATCAGTTCTACTCCTGCCTTAACGGAGGTCGCCTGGTTAATGATGGTCACATCTCCAAGGTATCTTTCGATGATATCTGCCAATCGCTTGCTAACCTTGGGTTCATCATCGATGATAATTGCTTTGATCATTTCAAAATATTTAGGCAGGCAATTTAATTTCTACTCGTGTGCCTTTCGGCACCTGGTTATTATCATAAAGATCGATTATTCTGATGTTATTTTTATCGTCATTCCTGAGCAATTTCATTCTTTGTGCACTGATCTTCATACCGAAAGATTTGTGCTGGCCGGTTTTCATATCCTGGGATCTTGACCGGCCTACGCCATCGTCAGTGATGCTGCAAAGGATCTGATCATGCCCCGAGTGTTTCACTTCGATGTGGATATGCCCTTTATTTTTTTTATGGCGGATACCGTGCCAAATAGCATTTTCGGCGATCGGTTGTATCAATAAGGGTGGTAGTTCGACGGAATCGGCGCTGACCTTTTCATCTATGGAGATATCGAAGGTAAATTTGCTGTCGGTCCGTAATTGCTCCAACTCCATATATAATTGAAGGTTTTCCAGTTCCGCGGCAAGGCCGATCGTTTTTTCAGCCGAGTGTTCCAGGACCCGCCGCAAAAGCTTCGCAAATTTTGCCAGGTATTCACAGGCACTTTCTACCTGACCATCGGTAATTAATCCTTGGATGGAACCCATACAATTGAAAATAAAATGAGGGTTCATTTGCGACCGCAAGGCCTTTTGTTCCAGCTCCACCAGTTGGAACTGCATAGCCGCCTGCTTTTGCTGGAACAGGTTCTTTTGCTTGATGTGATGCCGGTTGTAGACGCTTATCACCAGCAGGATCGCCAATAATGAACCACCGGCAAGGGCGTACAAATTCGATCGTTGTTTGTCGATGGTCAATTGCTGCAGTTCACGGTCTTTGCTGAGCAGTGTAATTTCCTGTTCTTTTTGTTCCGTTTCATAGACCACTTGCATTTGCGCGACCTTGTCGGCATATTTTTTCGCATGGGTGGAATCCAGGAGGTGCGAATACAGATCGGCATAATGAAAGGCCTTGTCGTATTGCTTTAACCCCGCATAGCATTCTGCCAACAGATCATAGCCCAGGTGCAGTGTTTTGATATTTTCGGTTTTCCGGGCCAGTTCCTCGCTTTTCAAGGCATAGTCCAGGGCTTTCCGGAACTTCTTTTCTTCCAGGTAGAAGACCGCAATATTATGGTAGACGGAAGACAGGCGCCACCCGATATCGGCTGCCAGACAAATATCGATGGCCTTTTGATAGTAATGCAAGGCACTGTCTTTTTGATGCATATGCTCATAGCATTGAGCCAGATTGGTATATTCCAGGCTCAGCCGGATACTATTGTTTTTTCGATGGCTGATCTTCACTGCTTCTTTGTGGTAGAAAATGGTACTGTCATAGCTTTCCAGGTTCTGAAATGCCGATGCCAGGTGCTCATAGGCTAATGCCAGGCTGTTACTGTCACCGGCGGCTTTAAATACAGCTATGGCCTTGGGAAGAACATCGAGGGATTTCTTAAATTCTCCCATTTCGCGGTGGATCATACTGATGTTCATACTGGTTCCGGAGAGGGTTAACGAATCGTTGGTTTCAGCGCTGATCCGGGAGCTTTCCAAAAAATAATGCAAGGCATCCGGCCATGAGGTATAATCCATATAAATGACGCCTATATTGTTGTAGGAAGCCGTGAGCCGGCTCAGCATATTCAGTTCCTTGTACAGTTGTGCGGCTTTCTTCAGATTTTGCAGTGCCGGACCATTATTCTTCAGGTCAGACTGTATATAACCCAGGTAATAACAGGCATGGGCAAAGTGCTCTTTATCACCGGTTTTGGACAAGCTGGCCTTGGCCTCCTCCATGTATTGCTCTACCTTTTTGACCTCACCTTTGTAATAATAGGCCCGGCCTACCAAGATCCGTGCCTTCCCGGTCGACAGATCATCCTGTTCCCGGTCGGCGCGTTCGATAACCTGTTCGCCTATCCGGATAGCGGAATCCGGGTTAACCTGCAACCAGGCGGCTGTCAATTCGATCATATGTGGGGTCTTATCAGGGGCGTTCCTGATAACTGTTTTCAGGCTGTCGATGGTATTCGTTGCACCCAAAAGGCCCGGGCCCGAAAACATCAGGATCACTCCATGCCAACGGAGGATCCTGGCTGTTTTGATAATTGTTCCTTTCATGATCGGGTTGTCTTTAGTATCATTAGGTTGTTGCTGCTATTTTCGGTAAAACCAGTTCCACACGGGTACCGGCAGCTTCATTGTGCTCGTTGTAGAGATCGATGATCCTGATATCCGATTGCTCGGATAATCCCATTAATGCAATCCTTTGGCGACTGATCTTCATCCCCAGGGAGCGATGCTGGCTGTGGGCCAGGCTACGTGCTTTTTCCCGCCCGATGCCATCGTCGGTAACCCGGCAGATCAGGTGGTCAGGATCGTTGCTTTGGATATCGATGCTGATGTTTCCGCTACCCTTTTTGTGCTTGATGCCATGCCAAATAGCGTTTTCCACAAAGGGCTGGATCAACAGGGGTGGGAATGACAGCTTATCCCCGTCGAGATCATCGGCAATGGCCAGGCTGAATTGAAATTTGTGTTCGCTCCTCATCTGCTCCAGTGACAGGTAAAGTTCCAGGGAGTTGATCTCGTCGGACAGGGATATGTATTTTTTGCCGGAGTTTTCCAGGACCTGTTTGAGTAAGCGGGCGAATTTGGTCAGGTATTCACCGGCGGCATCCACTTTCTCTTCTAACATCAAACCCTGTATCGACCCCATACTATTAAAGATAAAATGGGGATTCATTTGTGTTCGCAAGGCCTTTTGTTCGAGGTCGGAAAGCTGTTTTTGGAGGGCTTCCTGGCGGCTCCGGTGCCTGGCTTTTTGCCTCAAATGGTATCGGTTGTATATTCCCGCGATCAACAGCAGGAGGAATAAAGAGCTTCCGCCGATCGCATACATATTGGACCGCTGCTTGTCGATCTCCAATTCCTGTAACTGGGTATTCTTTTTCAGCAGGGCGATCTCCTTTTGTTTCTTTTCATTTTCGTATTTCGCTTCCATATCATTGATCTGCTTCCGCTTCTCCTCCTTGAACAAGCTATCTTCGGTAGCGTTGTAGCGGATAAAATATTCCAGGGCCAGCTTTTTCTTGTTTTGCTTTTCATAGATCTCCGATAACTGTAAATAAGCATCTGCCAAAGCCCGGTTTTTTTCCGTTTCCTGGGCCAAACTTATCAATGCCTGGATACCCCTGGTATCGGTATTCGATGCTATTTTCAGGCTGTCGGGATTAAAGGCGCTGACGGAAAACAGCCCAGCCAGGCAAAACAAGCGTATGATGGCTATTCGTATCTGTTGCATAGTGATCGGGTGACCGTGAACTGCCGCATATCTTTGGCAGTCGGTGGGTTTGCGCTTCTGTCTATGAAATCATCTTTATACGGTTAGGTTGTGGATTATGCAGGAATTTTTATTTCAACTCTGGTGCCGCAAGGCATTTTTTGATGATCGAATAGATCGACGACGTTAATGGCCGATTGGTCATCCTTTTGCATGATCTCCATCCGGTTTTGGCTGATTGCCGTACCCATATCTTCAGAAAGACTGTTTGCCCCGCTGCTTCCAATGCCGTTATCCGTAATATGACATAGGATATAGGCCGGATCATCCGACTTTAGCTCGATATCGATCTTGCCCGAACCATCTTTGTGATGAATATTTTCCCAGATGGCTTTTTCCACAAAGGGCTGGATCAACAGGGGCGGGAAAAAGATAAAATCGAGCTCCAATTCTTCTTGTATGTCAATATTAAAATCGAATTTATGGTTGGTCCGGAGCTGTTCCAGTTCCAGGTAGATCTTGAGGGTTTCCAACTCCCGGGATAATTCGATGCTGGTTTCCAGGGAATGTTCCAATACCTGCCTTAGCAATTTGGCAAATTTTGTCAGGTAGTTGATGGCCCGGTCGATGTCGCCGGAGGTCATTAGTGCTTGAATGGCATGCATACATTCGAAAATAAAGTCCGGTTTCATTTGTGAACGCAACGCTTTTTGTTCTAATTCCGATAACTGTTCCTGTAAAAATGCCTGTTGCCGGCGGAATTTTTCTTTCTGTCCGAAATGGTAACGGCTATAGCCACCGATGATCAGCAGGATCAATATCAA
>JANQFB010000467.1 GCA_028278085.1 Chitinophagales bacterium | reverse complement strand
GCGTTTCCTATACTTCCGGTACCAGTACCGATGATGACGGATGGAATTTTGTCGGTAATCCATATCCTTCCACCATCGATTGGGATGCCAGTACTGGCTGGACCAAAACCAACATCGATGATGCCATCTATATCTGGGACCCGGAGAACCAGCAATATGCGTCTTATGTGGCCAGCGTCGGCACCAACGGGGGAACGCAGTATATCGGCTCTTCCCAGGGCTTCTGGGTTAAGGCGAATGCCGCTTCACCGGTATTGGACTTGACAGAAGATGTGAAAACCAGTAACGATCCGACATTTTTCAAAACAAAAGCCCTCAAGACCGCGCTGAGCGTGGCGATCGAAGGGAACGGCTATACCGATGATGCGGTGGTCCGGTTCAGCACCCATGCTTCCGGCCAGTTTGACAGGAGCTTCGATGCTCTGAAAATGTTCAGCGGGAATACCGCCGTACCCTCCCTCTATACCATGATCGATTCATCTTACTACTTATCGATCAATGCCATGCCCGCCTTAAACGAAGATGTCAGTATCCCATTGTATGTGTATGTACTGCAGGGAGGCGCCTTCCGGATCAGTGCCAATGAGATCGGGGAATTCGATGATAACATATGTATCTACCTGGAAGATCTCGAGACCGGTTCATTAACCGATCTGAGAAACGGGGGTGTACATGATTTTGCCATGAATCCCAACCCTTATAGTGAAGACCCGCGCTTTATGATACATTTTACCGTAGCACCGACATTGGCCGCTACCGAGGCAACCTGCTTTGGCGCCGATGATGGGATAATCACCATTTCAAAAGCCTCCGGATCTCCCTGGGATTTTGTGATCGAAGATGCCGGTGGCCATAAAGTAATGCATAAAAAAGCCGTTACCGGCCACCAGGAGATCACCGGGCTTGCAGCAGGCACCTACCGGTTTACCGGTTACTTCGCCAAAGGCTGCCAGTTGCAGCAGGAAATTACTATCGGAGAACCGGATCTTATCAAAGCCAGTATCAGCGCCGTCAGTGAAGTGCTGCTGGCCAATGGCGGACAAGTCGGTTTCCTCAACCACTCCAAAGGGGCATCCAGCTATTCCTGGGACTTCGGCGATCTGAGCCCCGGCTCCACCCGCTTCAGTCCTTACCATACTTATGAATATCCCGGCGATTTCCAGGTTAGCCTGATCGCTTCCCATGGCAATTGTCATGATACGGCATTCCATTCGATATCCGTACTGGAAGCATCATTGGTGGAATCCCTGGGTGAGTCGATCTACGACTCCCGGTACACCCTGTACCCAAATCCAACCGCCGATGGCAAGATCAGGCTACTGGTGAGCCAACTCGAGTCGGAGTATGCCCGGGTAAACGTTTATAACCTGCAAGGGAAGATCGTGTATACCGATCAACTGGAGGTTGCTGCCAACGGAATGCTCCGGTCGGAACTGGACCTGGGCCGGCAAGTGCAAAAAGGAACCTATATCCTGACCATTTCGGGAGATAAGGATGAAATTATCAAGGAGAAATTGATCATTCTATGAGAAGGGGTAGACTCAGCATATGATCAATTATCAAAAGGCCGGAAATTTTCCGGTCTTTTGTACATTTCCCTGAAATATCCTTACCGATCTTACCCGAACCTCCAACCTTTCTCCCGGCGAAAGCATTTTGCTCCTATCAATGATCATATTTCCGGCAAACAACTGCCCTCTTAGGTGAAATACCTAAATATCAGATTTGGGTGTTCTCCGCATGTGGTAGGCATTCTCCTGTTATAAATTTGTAAGTATCCTTTATTACCTAAACAAATTTATGAACTATGAATACCAGATTTAACCCGGACAATATCCATGATGATCTTGGCCAATTATTGGTATTGGTTATCATTACGGTGCTCGTTACGATGGCTTTTAACCTGAACAAGGCCCAGGCACAGCATTGGGAGATCGGCGCAATGGTCGGATCATCCAATTACCTCGGTGAGATCGGCGGTGATGAAAAAGTCAGCCAACCGCTTTTTATCGACATGCAATCGGAGCACACCAACCTCGCTTTGGGTGTTTACACGAGATTCTATTTGAATAAGTGGGTTGCTGCCAAAGCCAACTTCCTCTATGGAACCATCAGCGGCGACGACCGGTTGAGTTCCAATTATGCCCGTCATCTCAGAAACCTTCATTTTAAATCCCATTTGCTGGAGTTTGCCATTCAGCCCGAATTGACCATTTTCCAGTTAGGCAGAAGAGGACATCGCTACAATTTGCGCGGTATCAACGGATGGGATGCCTATCACATCAGAAGTTATATGTTTTTTGGCGCGGCTGTCTTTAATTTCAATCCAAAGGCCGAATACCAGGGCGAATGGCACAACCTGCAGCCCCTGGGAACGGAAGGACAATATTATAAGTCCTTGATCGAGCCCTATAAACTTACACAGATCAGCCTTCCCTTAGGAACAGGCCTGACGCTTATTTACAATAAGAGCCTCAGCATCGGCTTGGAGATCGGCTGGAGAAAAACCTTCACCGATTACCTGGACGACGTCAGTACTAAATATGCCGATCCGGCTTTGGTCCGTGCCGAGAAAGGAGAAGTAGCTGCTGCCTTGTCAAACAGGACCTCAGAAGTATCCGATAACCCGGAGGATCTTAGATTTTTTAAGGCAGACGAACAAAGAGGCAACCATTTAAACGATGATTCCTACATTTTTACCGTCCTGACCATAGGCTATTATATTTCGAGATAAGCGAACATCCAATCCCCATAATTATTGATCATCGAGCTTTCTTTCCTGGTCCGATAAGCTCTTCATCAGGATCCGGGGAGAAAGCTTTTTGGGTATACCCCTCCTCCCGGGAATTGCCGGAATAATCTCACAAACAACGTTTTAAGAGAATTACCTAATGATCCAAATTAGGTGTTCCGCCGTTGTAAGCAACGGGGCCTATAACTACTTTTGAATTAGAACTAAAACAAGATGAAAAATGAAAAACGCCACCAGCAACAACGGAAGCCTGTCTTCCGGCATGGATGAGATCATCCGGACCTATGAAAACGTTGATCCCGAACATAAAAAAGATGCCATTTCACCGGATGCCAATATATTGGAATCCATGCTGAGAATGGGCTATAAAACCGGCATCGATTCCCAAAAAGAAAAAACCAAAAAAGAGATCAAACAGTTACTGGAAGCACTGGAACAACATTGTAAGATCCTGAATATCATTATCCGGGATATGAGGGAAGGTGTGGTGGTGGTTAACCATGCCGGAGATTGCATCTTATTCAATGTTGCCGCGCAGGAGATCCTGGGTCCTCAGATAACGGAGTTGTCCGCTTCGGAATGGCTGGAACATTTCACGATCCGGTTACCGGATAGAAGGAAATACTTTAAACCCGGCGATCTGCCCTTGCAAAAAGCTTTGGAAGGAGATCACACCAGGGGTGTAAAGATGTATGTTAAAAGTCCCGATTTTCCGGTAGGCCTCCATATTAAAATGAATGCCAGCCCTTTGCATGATAGTGAAGGTTATATTATCGGAGCCATTGCCATTTTTACGGATCTTACCGATCAGAAAAAAGCCGACGATGCTTTAAAACAGGCCCTGGAAAGGCAGCAAAAAATGATGAACGACCAGTTCCTGATGCTGGATGCCAAGGTCAAAGAGCGGACGGCAGCCCTCCAGAAAGCCAATGCCGCCCTGGCGGAAAGTGAGCGTAAGTACAGGATCCTGGTCGACAATGCATTGGTGGGGATCTTTAAAACCCGCCTGAACGGCGAGATCCTTTATATCAATAAACCCGTGGCCTATATGTATGGCGCGAACAATGTGGAGGAAGTATACCGGATCAAATCCTTCCTGATGTATAAAAATCCCGACGACCGGAAACGTTATATCGAAAAATTATTGCAACACGGAAAGGTTGACAGTTTTGAATTCGAGATCCTGACCAAATACGGCGAAACCAAAACGGTTGTCGTAAGCGCTACCTTAACCGGTGATATCATTTCCGGCGTGTTGGTAGATGTTACGCAGCGGAAACAAACGGAAGCCTTACTGGAACGGGCCAATACAAAGCTCAACCAAAAAAATCATCAGATCACTCAAAGCATCGAATACGCTAAAAATATACAGGAAAGCATTTTACCCGAAGTCGAAGATATCAAAAAGGCTTTCAGTGATGCTTTTATTTTATACATGCCCAGAGATATTGTCAGCGGGGATTTTTATTGGTATTTCAAGGATCCTAAGGAAAATTGCCTTTACCTGGCAGCCGTCGACTGTACCGGACATGGCGTGCCCGGAGCTTTTATGTCGATGCTGGGCCATGAATTGATGGAACATATTATTATCGAAAAGGGTATTGCCCAACCCCGGGAGATCCTGACCGAACTCGATCGATCCGTAATCAAGATCCTGAAGCAGAAAAAAACAACCTCGGTGGTGCAGGATGGCATGAATATGACCCTTTGCCGCCTGGATCAGGACCGGCATCAACTAACCGTGGCCAGCTCCAGGCAAACGCTTTTTATGATCCGGGATAAAAATCTGATCGAATTCAAATCGAGTACTAGCAATATCGGCGGCCATTTTGCCGAAGGAACCAAGGGTTTTACCCAGGAAACTATCGACATCCGTGAAGGGGATCAGTTTTACCTGTCTTCCGACGGATATGTCGACCAGTTCGGTGGCCCCAGGGACAAAAAATTCCTGAAAAAGAGGTTTGTCGAACTATTGTTGAAGGTCCATGAAAAGCCGGCCAGTACCCAGCAGTTCTTTATCCGTCAAACCATCGAGAACTGGAAAGGCGTCCGTCCCCAAACCGACGATATCCTCGTGATGGGGTTTAAGATATAGGTTTGGGGTTGCTATTTGTAATTTTCCATTGTATTCGAAAATGCCGTGAAGAATATCGAACAAGGATTAACGATTTAAGAATTAAGAAGTTGGTTATCAGGCATATACTTCAAAAATCGTTAATCGGTGTTCCTTGTTCTTAAATCAAATTATGAGCAATTTCACAACTATCTATTTTTCTCCTGAGCCTCTGATTTTTGATTTGTGATTTATTCAAATCAGGCAGATCTAATGCTCCTCCCCCCTGTATAGATCCCTTATCC
>JANQFB010000413.1 GCA_028278085.1 Chitinophagales bacterium | reverse complement strand
TGGCGTCGGGATCGGTACCGGCGCCGATCATCGTCGCGCCGACATGGGTAGCATGATTGTCGGATCCGGTAGCACCATCCATTTGTGTAACCCGTCCGGTAAATTCCTGGTGGCTGGCTCTTACGGCACCTGCGTCCCATTCTCCGAGGGTATAACCACTACCGGTCAGGTTTAGCCCGGTTGTGCCTCCGGGCCATAACTGGAATGTACCCACGGTTTTGGCGGCATCAAGGTTAAAAGTGGTATAATAAACGGGTTTTCCGGCAGGCGTAAGGCGGATCAACTCTATCGTCCGGCCATCGGGGAAGTTTTTACGGATATCCCACCCCTGTTTGCGTGCGGCTGCTTCCGCAGCGGTTTTTGCTGCAACCGCCTGGTCTTGCCATTGGATCGAAAGTTGTTGTAATTTGTCGCCTTTGGTTTGGTCAAGTACATGTGGAGCAACCTGGGCGAATGAAACGGATGAAAGGGTTAGTAACAGAAGGCTCAAATATCTGAGTAACATATAGTCGTCTATTTAGTGCTCGAAAACCCTAATAAGGGTCTTATATCCTTAAATGTTATCTTCCATTAATCATTCAGGCATAGTTTAATTGGGCTGAAACAAATAGTTGAATGCCTGATATATGAGTTAATGGGTGATCATTATCTTTTTCATATCCCCCTTCCCTGCCGATGTCACCCGGATGAAATATACCCCGGAGGGTTCATCGGACATAGAAACGGTGATTTTTTTCGTACCGGAAACCCTTGCCTGGTTCCGCCATATTTCTTTACCGACAAAATTGCTGATCGTTATTTCCATATCACGGAGATCCCGGGTTTCCAGGGCTATGGTAAATGTTCCCATGGCCGGATTGGGATAAACTTCATACAGCCAATTGATATCCCGGACCGCAATCCCGGAAACGATGATGGCCACGGAATCCGTCGCTTCACAATCATTGCTATCGGTTACTTCCACCACATATGTACCCGATGATAATCCGCTTACCGTTGCAGTGGTATGGCCACCGGTCCACGAATAGGTATAGGGCGGAATACCGCCGCCAGCCGTGGCGCTTACCTCACCGATATCTGTTTCTGTCGCATCCACGGTCAATGCTTCCGGCTCATCCACGCTGACGGATTCGGTTTCCTGGCATTGGTTGGTATCCGTAACGGTTATTTGATAAGAACCAGCAGTTAATCCGGTATTCTGGCTGGTGGTTACCCCATTACTCCAGGAATATTGATAGGGCGGGATCCCTCCGCTCACGCTAACCGACGCAGACCCATCGTCCAAACCGGAGCAGGAAATATCGGCACCATTTACCGTCAGCATCAAAGCATCCGGTTCCTGGATCAGCACATCCGTGCTATCCATGCAATTATTGCCATCAATGATCAATATGGTATAAGTACCGGCAGACAAACCGGTAGCCATAGCATTCGATTGACCCCCGGTCCACGAATAGGAATAGGGTAAAGTTCCGCCCGTAACAGCCACCGAAGCAGTGGCATCGGCAAGGCCGTGGCAGTCCAGGTCATCGGCGCTGGTTTGCAACATTAGCTGATCCGGTTCCAGGATATCGAAGACTGCCGTAGACAGACAATTGTTATCATCGGAAACAGTTAAGGCATAATTCCCGGCGGATAGCCCGGTTAGCATGGAATCGGTTTGACCGGTATTCCAGCTATACTGGTAAGGAGGTGTGCCTCCCGCGGGCGTTGCCCCTGCAAAGCCATCGTTCGCGCCAAAGCAGAGAATATTTTCGGAGGTATCCGACAATGTCGGCCCGCCGATATTATTAACGCCAACGATCGCTACCTTTTCACAAGCCATCTGGTCGCTGACATGAAGGGTATAGGAACCGGCGGATAAACCGGAAATATCGGCTGTGGTGGCCCCTGTGCTCCAGCTATAATCATAGGGCGCGGTTCCGCCCGTAACGGTTATATCGATATCCCCGTCATTGCTGCCACAGGTAGCGTCGGTTGAAAGTGCATTTACGACCAGCGGATCAGGTTCGGTGAGGATCATGGAATCCAAACCTTCGCAACTATGATCATCTTCGATCGCCAGCACATAGGTACCGGCGCCGATACCGGTAATCGAGTCTGTGCTGCCCCCATTCGACCAGGAATAATTGTAGGGCGTGCTTCCCCCGGTAACCACTGCGAATATTTTTCCATCGGCAATTCCCGAACAACTGACCGGATCTGTATTAAACACGATATCGATGGGATCCGGCTCCCCGATCACTGCTATGGACGTGGCCATACAACCGAGGCTATCCGTAACCGTCAGGTGATAGGTACCCGCCGTCAGGTTGTTGATACCGCTCAGGGTATCCTGAGTCGACCAGGAATAGCTGAAAGGCGGTGTTCCACCGATCAACCCGGCGCCGGCTATACCATCATTTCCGCCGAAGCAGGATACATCGGTTTGGTTCATGGTGATGACCGGGGCGCCCTGGTCGCTGATATTTACATTAGCGGATCCGGTACATCCGTAGGCATCGCTTGCCACAACCATATAACTGCCTGCGCTAAGATTGGTGGCTGTATCCCCTGTTTGGCTGTTACTCCAGGAATAGCTAAAGGGCGGCGACCCTCCTCCCGGTGTAACCCAGGCTTTGCCATCGGCGCTGCCACAGGTCGCATCCGACTGAGCAACGGCCAGGTTCAGCCCCACTACGATATCGTTAATATCGATATCCAGGGAATCGACACAACCATAACCATCTGTGATGGTAACCTGGTAGTTTCCGGCGTTGAGATCGATAATTGTATCAGCTATGGAACCGGTATTCCAGGAAAAACTATAGATCGGTTTCCCACCGGACACCGATACCGAGGCTTTTCCTACGCCACTAGAGCAAGTGTCATGGACGGCTGTTCCTAAGGGCGCCAGATCCAGGTTCACCGTATCGACGGTTACTTCGCCGGAATCAGCACAACCATAAGGATCGGAAACGATCACCATATGATCCCCGGCAATCACATCTTCTATGCCCTGCGTGGTTTCATTATTGGACCAGCTATAGGACAAGGGGCCGGAAAAACCGCTGATGAAAAAATCGTCGAAAAAGAATTTATCGGACCGGGTGGTGGTATAATCACAAAACAGACCGAAAAATCCCGTGGTTGTATGGGTATTATCGGTGGCACTTCCGATCAATTTATAGTCAAAGCCACCGCCCAGGTCTGCATATATTTTCCATCCTCCTCCGATACCCCGGATAACTTTTACCCGGGTTTGATTGAAATCATGATCCAGATCATCATCGACCCCATCGATGATCTTTATTTCTGAACCACCGTCCTGGCGGAAGAGACTGATCTCATCGTTCGTACCCCCGAGCTTCACAAAATAACCTTCCAGGTTAGCGGTAAGATCATCCTGATCACTCACCAGGTATATTTTGGTAAAATTCTGAGATGACGGATTGAAGTCCATCCGGACCAAAAATTCCCAGGTAACGTGATCCATCTCGGTGGAAGGCGTACTCAGATAGGCAATATCCGTTGCAGCGGGAGCATTCAGATGTAAACGTCCGAGCGAATCCACTTCAAACTTGGTATCATTGCCGGTCCAAACCGGGTTGGCTGAAAAATCACCGTCGGTAAAGTCGTCACCCCAAATCACATTTACCGTTCCTGAAACGGAAGCCCTACCCACCATGGCACCACAGGTATCCGGAACGGAAAATAGTTGCAGGTCATAGTCGTTATTCATGTTTGTGACGGAAAAAGTCGAGGTATCGGCGCATCCGGCATCATCGGTAACGATCACCTGGTAGGAACCCGTTGCTAGCCCGCCGGTTTTTTGATCGGTATCATTATTATCCCATAAATAATCAAAAGGCGGTGTGCCCATGGAAGCGGCTACTTCGGCGGTTCCCGAGGAACTGTTACAAGTGTCCGGCCAAACCGTGATCACCAATCCCAGTGAATCCGGACAAGGAATGGTTACACATGCGGAATCGGTATGTATCCCCACATCCGTAAAATCATCGATGGTCCGTACGATCCATTGCGATGCTCCCACGGACCAATCCATTTCCCCTTTACCAAAAAAGGGAACCCTGACCAGCGTTTGATCAACTGTCGAACCGGTACCGACCGGCCAGCCTCCGGCTCCGGGATCATCTCCGATCCTGCCGATCACGTCCAGCGTATCGGCATTGCTATAAAATAAAGCGATCGCATCATTCCCGTTGAAAAAAGTTACGCTACTAGTGTTGTCGGAAGCATTCAACAATGCCGGATCGGAGCCGCCGTTGGCGATCACATAAGTTTCGTTGGGCGGTATTTTGCCGGTGAAGGAAAAGGTATTGGTCGGTTCGAGATTACCATTGGTAAACAGATCGACCCGGTAGTTTGAAAAATCGATGGAATCACCGGAAGGGTTATAGATCTCCAGGGCTTTGTTATTGCTGCTGCCTTCAATGTACTCAGAGAAAAATAAATTTTGGCAGGGTCCTTTCGGGGC
>JANQFB010000279.1 GCA_028278085.1 Chitinophagales bacterium | reverse complement strand
TTTCATGCTGTCGATGTCGCCGCCGAAGATCTGTATCCCGATAGGCCTTTCTTCCTCGTAGATATCGAGCTTCTTAAAGCTTTTATCGGCATTCCGGATCAATCCTTCCGAAGAAATAAACTCTGTATACATCATGTCCGCACCGTGTTTCTTGCACAACGCGCGGAAAGGCGGATCGCTCACATCTTCCATAGGCGCCAGCAGTAAGGGAAATTCCGGGAGCTGTATTTGTCCGATCCGGATCAAAGGAAAGTATATTTTACAGGTGATCTCCGTGGCTTAAAGCGGCCCTTGAACGGAAATCCCCGAATCTTTAAAAACTATGTAAATTTACGAAAAAATTGAGGTGTTAGACGATATCCGAAATCAATTATCGCGGTGGTCAAGGTTCGGTCAGCTCGCTTTTTTGTCACTTCTAACCTTATGCAGTTTCTCCATCTTTTCCTTTATCGGCCTTAGCCTGACCAGCCTGCTTTTCGACATCGAGCTGTTGGAAATGGGGGAGATCGTTGCTTCCCTGGAAGATTATCCCCAACATATTCCGGCGGTGAAGCTCTTGCAGTTTATTTCTACACTTGGCATATTCTGTGTTCCCGCCTTATTGTTCCCTTGGCTGATCAACCTGGATCCGGGCAAATTCCTGCGGCTGAATACCCCCATTACAGGTATTTTGTTGATCCTGACCCCCATTATCGTTTTACTGGGGGCATCGAGCGTCAGTGTATTGGTGGAATTCAACAGCCAAATTGACTTTCCCGACTTTATGCAAGGAGCCGAAGACTGGATGAAAGAAAAGGAAACCCAAGCTGCCGAGCTGACCCATCACTTGTTGATCATGAACCATTGGGTGGACCTGCTGATCAACCTTTGTTTGGTCGCGGCCTTACCGGCTATTGGCGAAGAGCTGATGTTCAGAGGGGTGTTGCAAAGATTTTTCGGGGATTCTATCAATAATATGCACCTGGGCATCCTCTTCTCTGCCATCCTGTTCAGCGCTATCCATATGCAGTTTTACGGCTTCCTGCCCAGGCTCGCCCTGGGCCTTTTGTTCGGTTACCTGTTCTATTGGAGCGGTAATTTATGGATCCCCATTTGGGCCCATTTCATCCACAACGGATTTCAGATCGTGTTGAGCTACTTATTCCAGATCGGTATCATCGATACCAACATAGAGGAAGTCAATTCCATACCGTGGATGGCCACTCTTTTGACGACAGTAGGCTTGGTGGTATTTTTAAGGATCTTCTATGGAAAATCAATGGAAATGAGCTTGAAAAGCGGCTGATCATGGAGAAAGGTTGGGTTAAAGTATTTACGGCCAAAGAGCTTTACCGGGCATCTCTCCTGAAAGGCGTGTTGGAAGATGAAGGGATCGATGTGATCATCCTCAATAAGAAAGACTCTATTTATATCACGATAGGAGAGGTAGAGTTATATGTCAAACAGTCTGATGCGGTGCGGGCCTTGAATATCATTCAAAAAAACGAAGCATGAGCAGTCTCTTAAAGCGAAGTATTACCGGTTTGCTTTTTGTGATTGTGATGATCGGGGGAATGCTTTGGCATCCTGTTAGTTGCCTGGTTTTATTCGGGCTGATCACCACGCTTTCTTTGTGGGAGTTCATGCAACTGAAAAGATCCGAACAACCCCCGGTAAGTCCGATGATCACGATACCAGCCGTTGCAGGGGGGCTATTTATTTATTTGACGGTGAACCTTATTCATCTCAAGGGCCTTGCCGTATCGGGGTATAGCCTGATAGGGTTGCCGGTTCTGGTCCTGTTCCTGATGGCTCTCTTCCGGCGGCATGATCATCCCATGGACACGATCGGGAAACAAATGCTGGGTTATGTCTATGTTGTCCTTCCTTTTACCCTGGCTAATGTGATGGTCAATACTCCTGAAGGCTTCCGTCCCACCACCTTGATCGGGGTGTTTATTTTGATCTGGACCAATGATACCATGGCCTACCTCGTCGGTTCCCGGTTCGGGAAACATAAATTATTCGAACGGATATCCCCGAAAAAAACCTGGGAAGGGACCATTGGCGGGGTGTTCTTTTGTTTGCTGGTGTCACATGTATTGGGGATCTATTTTTCGCCCCCGGAACCGGTGGCCTGGTATGTTATGGGGATCCTGGTATCGGTTTTCGGTACTTACGGGGACCTGATCGAATCCATGTTCAAGCGGAGTTTGGGGATCAAGGATTCCGGGCATCTCTTACCCGGGCACGGAGGCTTGCTCGACCGCTTTGATGCCTTTATTTTTTGCCTTCCCTGGGTTTTTATCTGTCTTAAATTGTTTTTCTAGCCGGTTTTAGCCCCCAAAATATTCCATCAAACCGCCGCCAATAGGCTTTAACTCGATTACAATTAGTATATTTGCTCGAAATAAAAAACTGTGTTATGACCACGCTAACGCCTACGAAAGAAAAATCCAAGAAATCCGTGAATGCTTCCCTGAAGAAATTTATGGAACATGTATCGAAAAAGAATGCACATGAAAACGAATTTTTACAGGCTGTTCATGAAGTTGCCGAGACGGTCTTGCCGTATATCGCTGATCACCCGCAGTATCAGCAAGCCAAGATCCTGGAACGGCTGGTGGAACCCGAGCGCGTGTTGATGTTCCGGGTGCCTTGGATCGATGATAAAGGAGAGTACCAGGTGAATCGTGGATTCCGGATTGAAATGAATGGCGCCATCGGCCCTTATAAAGGCGGTTTGAGGTTCCATCCTTCGGTGAACCTGAGCATCTTAAAATTCCTGGCTTTCGAGCAGGTGTTTAAAAATAGCCTGACCACTTTACCGATGGGTGGCGGAAAGGGTGGATCCGATTTCGACCCCAAAGGCAAATCCGATAACGAGGTGATGCGTTTTTGCCAAAGTTTTATGACGGAATTATCCCGCCATATCGGACCCAACACGGATGTCCCTGCCGGAGATATCGGTGTCGGCGGCCGGGAGATCGGTTACTTGTTCGGGCAGTATAAGCGGATCAGGAATGAATTCACCGGGGTGTTGACCGGTAAAGGGATTGAATTTGGCGGAAGTCTTATCCGTCCCGAAGCGACCGGGTATGGTTGTGTATACTTTGCCGAGCAGATGCTGGCCACCAGGGGGGAATTGTTCAAAAACAAAACCGTTGTTATATCCGGTTCCGGAAATGTGGCTCAATATGCCTGCGAAAAAGTGATCGAACTGGGCGGAAAAGTCGTTACGTTCTCCGACTCCTCCGGCTTCATCTATGATCCGAAAGGCATCGATAAGAAAAAGCTGGCTTATGTCATGGAGTTGAAGAATGTCAAACGCGGCCGGATCAAGGAATATGCCGAAACCTTCGATTGTGAATATTACGCCGATCAAAAGCCCTGGACGATCAAATGTGATGTCGCCCTGCCTTGTGCCACCCAAAATGAATTGGATGAAAGCGCTGCCAAGAGTCTGCTGGACGGCGGATGCATTTGCGTCAGTGAAGGGGCTAATATGCCTTGTACCCCTGAAGC
>JANQFB010000236.1 GCA_028278085.1 Chitinophagales bacterium | reverse complement strand
TGGCCATCACCGTGTCGAAGCGGCTGGAAAATAACCCCCGTCCACCTTCTATGTTGGTATATTCCACCACTGCCTGCGTTTGAACAATGCTGCTGGATTGCGTACGGTTGACCTCTACAAAGGTATTCAGCTCATCACTACCGATATACCAGACAAAATCGAAGCATTGCGCATACCGGGTAGCCGCCGGATCCACCTTAACCCTCGACCGCACAAAGTTCAGGAACGACTCCTGGTCGACTTCAAATTCCATCAGCTCCCGCTGGTCGCAATCCCTGCAGGTCCGGTCGCTGAATAGCTTCCAATCCAACGTATGGCAGGTTGAAACACCATTGGCCACCTCCCGGTAATGAAACCGGAAATAAAGGTCATATACCTTGCTGTATTTGGTCGATTCCCAGCGAAGCTTCAGTTTCGAATTTTCCGTATTCCATACCCTGAAATCGCAACTGCCGCCATGATCGGGATCTATGCTGATTGGGAAGGCCAGCGCTCTCAAGCGGTTAACGATCCTCGTTTCCGCCGCCAAAATCTCCTTGCCATTCAATTTATTGATCTCCAGGCGATACAGGTCTTCCTCCTGCAGGATCCTTTTGGATTTGTACAAATAATTAGGACTGGCTACAAAAACGGCGTCCTCCCCAGCCTCTTTAACCAATCCCTCCAGGTTTCCGTCAACCCGCTGAAGCGTATCACGGAAACCGGACGAAACGTTATACAAAGTAACCACCAGGCTGTCATAATATAAGGAATCAGGGATCCGGGCAATGTCTTCGGCATTGGTCACCGGATCGAGATAGGCTTTATTGATCTTGATATATTGAGCCGTATCGTTCAGGTTCAGCAGTCCATAAACAATGGTGATGTCTTTCCAGTCGGTCGTTACTTCAAAATCGGTGGAGCATGCCGAAAGCAAGCAGCCACAGCCTAACAAAATGCAGTATAGTTTTTTCATTCGTTCATATCTTCTGGATCAGCAGCCGGAGCCTGGCTCAAGCCGCGTAAAATTAGTTTTTTTTTAGTATTTCAATACCTCGACCAAACCTTTGGCAATCTCCTTAAAACCCCAGGTGATTCGACCGGGGATCATTGGCAATGGAATCGTTGATCGCGTTGGCCAGCAAAATGCGGTTGAAGGTGGCATCCAGCCGGCTTGAAAACAGCCCCTCTCCTTCATCGATATTGCTGTAAGGGATGATCGTCCGAAGCTGGGCAATGCTGAAATCCCTGGCGATCTGAGATTGTTCGTAGGCATTCAAGGCCTCTCCACCGGCCACAAAATCCAGGCTTATATAATCCACTGTCCTTCTGACATCCGGATTGTAAGGGATCCTTCCGGCAATAGAGCCGATGATCTGGTTGACTTTAAATTCATAACAAAACCGGCTGCCACAAGAAGGGTTGGTGGTAAACCGGAACAACTTCCAAACCACCGGATCAGGATAAAAGGTTTGACCCGGAAAATTAAAGTTGAACTCTTTGTAATAAAAACTGACAATAGCCTGGTAAGTCCTGGCATGATTGGCGGGATACCAATTGATCAAAAGAGGCTGGGTTCCTGACCAAAGACTGGAATCATTCGGCGACAAAAAGTATAGGGAATGCACCAAACGGGTGCTGGCCCGGACGGTTTTCTGCTGTTGGGGGATCTCGATCACCAGTTCATACTCCGTTTTAGGATCGAGGGTGGCCGTTGATTTATACAACCAATTGGGGCGATCGGAAAACAAGCCATCCTCTTTGGGCAAACCTTCATCCCGACCGTCGACCTTTCGAAGGGTATCGGTAATCCCCAGATTTTTATCTACCAATTGTACCACAAGGCTGTCGTAGTAGATGGAATCGCTATGGCTGGCAATTTGATTCGCATCCCGGCGGGGGTCCAGGTAGGCCCGTTGCACCCGGATATAATGGGCAGTATCCTGCAGATTGAGGATACCATATACAATAGTGGTGTCCTTCCAATGAGTGGTTACGTCAAATTCAGTGGTGCAATTCATCAGGCAGCAGGCGAATACAAATACGATCCAATGGCGCACCCCTAAAATTAGGCTTTCCCAACCATTTAATCAACGTGGATTGGCCGACGTACCGCATGAATTCATAGGCTTAACAGATCAATTGGTAAGTGGTAAAAACACCCCGATGCCGGATATTAACATGGCCGGGTTTTCGGATAAGCGCCACCCCGTGGATGGCTT
>JANQFB010000229.1 GCA_028278085.1 Chitinophagales bacterium | reverse complement strand
GAAGGCGTGGCGCTCAGGGACAATAAGCTTGGATCCGACGCCTGGGATCAGCTGAAGCGGAAAACGAAAAAAAAGGTCAAGGACATCGCCAAAGACCTGATCAAATTATACGCCGCCCGGAAAGCGAAGGAGGGTTTTGCTTTCTCCCCGGATACTTATCTGCAGTCGGAATTAGAGTCATCCTTCATTTATGAAGATACGCCTGACCAGCAAAAAGCCACGGAGATGATCAAAAAAGATATGGAACGGTCTTATCCCATGGACCGGCTGGTTTGCGGGGATGTTGGCTTCGGTAAAACGGAATTGGCGATCCGTGCGGCCTTTAAAGCTGTGGCGGATAGCAAGCAGGTGGGTGTACTGGTCCCGACGACTATTTTAGCCCTGCAACATTTTAAAACCTTCAGTGATCGTTTAGAGGAGATGCCTTGCACAGTGGATTATATCAACCGCTTCAAAACCCAACGGCAAATTACCCAAACCGTCAAAGCCCTTAAAGAAGGTAAGATCGATATCCTGATCGGTACCCATGCCATCCTGGGGAAAAAGGTCGAGTTCAAAGACCTCGGATTATTGGTCATCGATGAAGAGCAAAAATTCGGTGTATCGGCCAAAGAAAAGCTCCGGCAATTAAAAACAAATGTCGATACCCTCACCTTAACCGCTACTCCCATACCACGAACCTTGCACTTTTCCATGATGGGCGCCAGGGATCTGTCTATCCTGAATACGCCTCCTCTGAACCGGCAGCCGATCCACACCGAATTGCATGTGTTTGACGACGAACTGATCAAAGAGGCGTTGTATTACGAGATCAACAGGGGAGGGCAGGTATTCCTGGTGAATAACCGGGTGAAGAATATCGAAGAAGTAGCTGCCATGGTAAAAAATGTTTGCCCGGGCCTGGAAGTGGATATTGCGCATGGCCAGATGGAAGGCAAACAACTTGAAGGGGTAATGCGAGCCTTTATCAACCATCAGTTTGATGTATTGGTCTGCACCAATATCATAGAATCGGGATTGGATATCCCCAATGCGAATACCATAATCATCCCCAATGCTCATCAATTCGGCTTGAGCGACCTGCACCAGCTTCGCGGAAGGGTGGGAAGGTCTAATAAAAAAGCCTTTTGCTACCTCATCTCTCCTCCCCTTTCCACCTTGAACCGGGATGCCCGTAAACGGTTACAGACCATTGAAGAGTTTTCCGACCTGGGAAGCGGTTTCAACATAGCCATGCGGGATCTCGATATCAGGGGAGCCGGTAACCTGCTGGGCGCCGAACAAAGCGGGTTTATCGCAGAGATCGGCTTCGACATGTATCATAAAATTCTCGATGAAGCTATGGAGGAATTGAAGGAGACAGATTTCAAAAACCTCTTTGCCGATGATCGGAAGGCGGAGAAAGTATTTGTGAAAGATTGTCAGATCGATACGGATATGCAGATCCTGATCCCGGATGATTATGTTACCAATATTAATGAGCGGCTAAGCCTTTATACACACCTGGATAATATCGAAAGCGAAAAGAAACTCAATGAATTTGCCTGGGAGATGGCCGACCGTTTTGGTCCCGTACCCAAACCCGTCCTGGAATTATTCGAAGCCATCCGGTTGAGGTGGCAGGCAAAAACACTGGGCTTTGAAAGAATAATCCTGAAAGACCGCTCCATGAAATGCTACTTTATCAGTAACCAGGAGTCTGCCTTTTTTCAATCGGACATATTTACAGCGATCATCAAATTTGTGCAAAACAATCCTTCCCTATGCCGGATAAAGGAAACATCGAAGTATTTGTTGATGTCTTTCCAAAACATTGAAAACCTGCAAAAAGCCAGGGAAGTGTTGCAGCGGATCCTGGATACCCTGGTGCCGGAAGAAGCCGTGAGCCCGGATTAGGATTAAGGTAGTAAATAACGCATCCTTCGCCTTCAGGCTGCGTTAACCGATGATCTGCTGCCGGATCCGACTGACCGTTTCCCTGATCGATTCCAATTGTGGTTCGCTGATCCTTTGTTCATCGTCTTTCAAGCCCTCCATCGCAGCTTTTAATTCGTCAAATGGTAAGGCCAGCTTTTGGATCTCTTCCTGCTTCCGGTAAGGAGCGATCAATTCCAACCAGTTGTTGAGAAAGGTGTAATGCTGTTTGACCGCCCGGTTTAAGTGATCATTATATTTACGGGATATCGATTGGCCGGATAAATGCAGGCCCTCGATCAAAACGCCTGCGGTCAGCAACAAGCCCACATCGTGGCGGTTGTTTTCTTCCAGGTAGCGGTTAACATCGTTAAACGAGCTCAGGATGATCTGGTAAAGAGAATCCTTGTTATCCCGGTTATGCTCATATCGATGGATCAGGGTAGGATTGAAACCTGTAACAATATCCAGGTCATCAGAGATCTTTTGCATATGATCCAGGTAATAGATAGCCCTTTGATGATCGTCGAATAAAGTGGCATAGCCGAGGTCGATACCATACATGCCCAAATAGATGGCTTTTAGCGGAGAGCTGGCTATCCGTGCATTAGAAGAGCTTAACGGGATCATCAACTCTTCGCTGTAATTCATGTTCAGGTTCTTGATCAATGTGGCGGCTTGTAAGGGCGCCGGTAAGGTATAGACCTTTATGCCTTCTTGCTCAGCTAACCCATCTTGGTGGTTTGTTGCGGGATCACTATCCGACTCTGTTGAAAAATCGTCTAAACATCCTGCAAACAGGCCTAAGCAAAAAAACAGGCAAAAAATTTGCCTGTTTACGCAATAGTTGATCATAATGGCAAAGCGTTTATTGGACGATAATTTTCTTATTGAACTTACTGGCGTTGTCGCTTCCCTGGAGGATATAAACGCCGGGCGCCAGGTTGTTCTTCGTATCGAGTGTATAGCTGGCCTGTCCATTGCCCAGGGGAACTTTGGAATCGATCGCATGACCCAAACAATCGATCAAAGATACGGATATTTGCGCTTCTCCCGGATCGCAATCGACCAGGTGAACGGTACATTGCGCCGGGCATGGATTGGGGATCACTTTAAAGTCGCAGGCTTCGGTAGCTGACAACTGGTAGGCAATGGAAATAATGCTCGTGGTGGTAAACTTGTCGTCAAAATCTGTTTGCTTGAGGCGGTAATAGTTATTACCATCCAGCGGGCTATGGTCTTTGAATTCATATTCCAGGATTGAACTGCTGTTGCCGGCTCCCGGAAGGGTACCAATGGTTTTAAAAGTTATCCCGTTATTGCTTTTTTCAATGGTGAAGAAATCGTTGTTCTTTTCCGTACCGGTGGCCCATTCCAATAGGACATGATCCGCTTCGGCATTGCCGGAAAAATGGATCAATTCGATCGGCAAAATGGATGCAAATTGGCTCATTGTTCCGGTAAAAAGCGGCCATCCTACGCATAAACTACCTTCACATTCCTCCTCCTCGCTACTCCCGCTTCCGCTACCACTACTACCACTGCTTCCGCTCCCGCTGCTTCCACTACTGCTACTACCACTTCCACTTCCGCTGCTGCTGCCACTTCCGCTACTACTGCTTCCACTTCCACTACTCCCGCTGCCACTTCCGCTCCCGCTTCCACCGGCACAGTCGTCGAAAAGTGACCAGTCTTCACAAGGAGCTACCGCACTGAAGCTGATCCGGATAGTGATCTCCGAACCGGCTTTGATATCTTCGATGGTATCAAAAACCATGGTCTCTCCGGGTATTTGATCGGCGTCATAAGATTGTAATACCGTATACGCTCCCCCGTTCTTATTATAAGACAAGGTATACAGGTCGTCGTCATCACAATCGTCATCCGCTTCGATCATAAATTGGATCGGTACATCGATATTATCATCGAGGTTGGAATCCCCGGGTAAGGTTATGGTGGTGGTTGTCAGGTCGCAACTATTGCCCTGTTCAACCTTCCAGGCGTTACCAATCACCGTACCACAGGTAATGGAATATAAAGAACCATTGGAAAGATCCAGATCGAATAGCTCACATTGACTTTTGGCAATAAGCGGATTCAATACTAAACAAACCAGGGCTAGTAGGGTGGATTGTAATATTGATTTCATAGCTGTGTGTTTTTTGTAATTCTGAAAATTAATACTTTATTTGACGTTCGTTATTCGAAATGGTTTAATCGGGGCCCGATAAAAGTTTAACAAGTTAATAAAAAGTCATGATCATCACCAGTTTCGAATATAACATACACGTTTTAATTTTGTTGTGTCCATTGTACATTAAGCCCTAACCATTTCTTAACGAAATTTTCAACTAAGGTATTCACTTATGTGACCAATGCCGCAATTTTTTCGTTAAAACAGGGCAAAGGGTATGAAAAATATGAAAATTCAAGCCTATATCAACTGATCAAATGATAAAATTTAACAATTTTCAGCGGATCTCATTCAAGCAGTTTCCTGACGTTCCTTAGGACCAGGGCAGGCCTCATTCCTTATTTTTTGCCCGCATTATTTTAACTTTATCCGGCAATCGTTTGCGGCTTATGTATATCAGGGCATTTTTTCAAACCTTTTTGCCGGTATGGTTGATGCTGTTGCCTGGAATGGGGGCAGCCCAGGGATCTGTCGATCTTGACGATACGCTTTCCATGGAAACCTTTTACCAAAAATATCCCATCGATACTGCCGATAAGAGCCTTGGTTTTGAAGAAAGCGGAAGTTTTGGCATTTACCGGATGGAAGCCCGGGACCTGAAATTCGGGGACGCCTACGTTTCCAGCTTATCGTATATTTTCCGGCTCGATCAATTGGTATTGATGACCTTTCAGTTATCCGGGAAAAAAAACAGGGGCGCTGTTTACGAGTTCCTGGAAGCGTCTTATGGTGCAGGAGATCCCGGAAAAGTTACGGAAGACAACCAATGGGTGGTATATTGGTACGGAGATGCCGTAACCTTGCAATATTTTGAAGATAACAACCGGAAAACGACCATGTTGCTATTTTATAGCAATAGATTCCTGACATTACTGAAAAACATAGACACCCTCAAAAAATTGTTGCTAAGCGATCCCTGAGACCGCAAAATTTGCACCGCATGAGGATGAAAAAGATTCAAACAACCCCCTACTATTCATGATGAACATAAAAAAGATCCCGGGCACCTATGTCTTATTATTTTGGATGATCGTAATTGCGGCAGCCTGCACCTGGATTATTCCGGGAGGAGAATTTCAACGGGAGGAAATAGTTGTC
>JANQFB010000170.1 GCA_028278085.1 Chitinophagales bacterium | reverse complement strand
TATTGTAACTTCCATTTTTCAACGTCGCTACGTTTAAAGAACGACCTGGTCCGGGCCATATTGCACGAAATCGAACGCCGGAGCCATTACCTGGAACGGGAGGAAATTGAAACCGTTTACCTGGGTGGCGGCACGCCCTCCTTATTAACCCGGGAAGAACTGGAGGCCATATTTCAGGCGATCGACAAGCATTTCACGCTCACCGCCGATCCGGAAATCACTTTGGAAGCAAACCCGGATGATCTCGACAAAGCCAAATTACAAGATCTGGCCGGATCCGGTATCAACCGTTTAAGTATCGGCATCCAATCCTTCGCCCCTGACGACCTGGAATGGATGAACCGGGCCCACAATTCACGGCAGGCGCACGATAGCCTGGAATGGGCACGGGAGACGGGATTCGATAATCTATCCGCCGACCTGATCTACGGTCTGCCCACGTTGACGCTCGCACAATGGGATCAAAACCTGCAACATCTCCTGGCCTGCGAAGTCCCGCATATTTCCGCCTATAGTTTAACTGTCGAAGAAAAAACAGCCCTCAACCACCAGGTCAAAACAGGAAAGGGCCATCGACCGGATGAAGCCCGGACGGTTGAACAATTTCAACATTTGATGGCCGTATTAAGGGCGGATGGGTTCGAGCATTATGAAATTTCCAATTTCGCCAGGCCCGGATACCATGCCCGTCATAACAGTAGCTATTGGACGGGCAAAAAATACATCGGCTTCGGGCCTGCGGCGCACTCCTTTAATGGGGAAAGCCGGCAATGGAATATCGCCAACAATGCCCTTTACATCAGGAAGCTGGAAAGCGGCGGTAGCTTTTTCGAGCAAGAGCAATTGAGTCTCCATGACCGGTATAATGAATATATCATGACCAGCCTGCGCACCATCTGGGGCTGTGATCAAAAGACGATCGCCCGTAAATTCGGCGATAAGCTGTTCCGTTATTTGCAGCAGGCATCCAGGAAGCACATCGAACAGGGGCGCCTGCAGGTAGAAGGTGAGAAGCTTTTGTTAACTTCACAGGGGAAGTTAGTCGCCGATGCCGTCAGTGCGGATCTGTTTATTTGAGCAATTTTGACAGCTTACATCAATCCATTTCATATAACTGTTTCCTATGAAAACCGAGATAACCTTAAACGGCCGGAAATACAGCCTTGACTTAAGCCGGCCGCTCGACATTTCCATACCGCTCTCCCCCGATGGGCCGATCGCCTTTTATGCCCCACCGTTCAAAGCAGAACCCTTGGTGGCGGGAGATTTTATCGGATCGGTCGACCAGGGCAGCCCGGTCAATTTCAAAAATGTATTCCTGAATCCTCATGGCAATGGAACCCATACGGAATGTGTCGGGCATATTTCCGCCGAGCCGTATACCATCAACCAATGCCTGGATCAATTCTTTTTTTCGGCCTTGTTGGTTACAATAGAACCGGAAGCCCAGGGAGAGGACAGGATCATCCGGACGGAGCAACTCGAGCAAGCCATCAACAATCAACCGGCAGAGGCGCTGGTTATCCGTACCTTACCCAATGATCCCGAAAAATGTCACCGGAACTATTCCGGTACAAATCCACCCTATCTTCACCACACCGCTATGGAACGGATCATCGAGGCGGGTTTCAGGCATTTGCTCCTGGATCTCCCTTCCGTCGACCGGGAACAGGACGAAGGCAAGCTGCTGGCCCATAAAACCTTTTGGCAATTCCCGGAGCAGCCGGCTACCGGCCGTACCATCACCGAAATGATCTATGTGCCGGATACCATACCGGATGGCTTTTACCTGCTGAATATCCAGATCGCTTCCATGGAAATCGACGCTAGTCCGAGTAAGCCGGTGCTGTATGCGCTAAGGGGAGTGTGAGTGTGAATATTTAGTTGGCAGTTGAGAGAGTATGCAGTAGGCAGTGGAGCAATCCTTTTCAGACTTGTCCACTGCCTACTGCATACTAAACTACTGCCTACTCACTCTCAAACTCACCTAAAGTTGATCTCATTCACACTCTTATAAGTGATCTTACAGCCGGGAAGTTTTTCGATCATTTCATCCAGCAACAATTGACTGATCCTGAGGTAGCTGATATTCAGCTTTTTAAGATGGGGTAATTGGTAGGTTATTTTAGCCACATGAGCCATGCCGATGGGCCAGTTAAAACTGATATCCAGTTCTTCGAGTGTGGATAAGCGGGAAAAGCTTTGCGGGAGTTGAAGCAATTCATTGGTCCCTAGGTTCAATTGCCGGAGCGCTTTAAGGTTACCAAAATTATCCGGTAGTGCTGCCAGGAGGTTGTTTCGTAAATTCAACACCCTCAGGCGTTCCAGCCGGTCGATATCATCAGGAAGCGCTTCGATCACCTGGTCGTTCAGGCTTAAAACCTCCAGTTTGTTCAATTGCGTGAATGAGGAGGGCAATGCCTTGATCTTGAAAGACGCCACGGTAAAATAATCGCCATCCATGATAAATTCTCGCAGCTCCGTGAAGGTGCCGATCCAGGAGGGGATCTTATTGATACGGTTGATACTCAGTACCAGCTTTTCCAGTTGGGTCAGCTTTTTGATATTGGGAAATTTCAGGAACTTGTTCACACTGAGGTTCAGGACTTTCAGGTTTTGAAGATCATTGATGCTTCCGGGCAGCTTGGAGATCAGGTTACCGCTGACATCCAATTCCCTGAGATTGGCAAGATCCCCCATAGATGCCGGCAGCTCGGCGATCCTGTTCATCCGCCCGCCTAAAAAATCATATCCCAGCAATAGGACCTCCAATGACTCCATTTGGCCGATGTTATCCGGAAGCTGGCTCAGGCGGTTACCTTTCAAGTTGAGGGTCTTAATGTTTTTTAATACGCTGATATCGGTCGGTAATCCGACGATCTCACAGGTTTCCAGGTTTAAGATCTCCAGCGAAGGCAGGCCGCTCAGCTTTTTGAACAATTGATCCAGAACCAGGTTTTTGTTCCTTTTCAGGCTAACGCTCTTCAAAGCCGTCAATTTTGAAATACCGGCGGGTAAATTGGTGAGGTCATTATTATCCAGCACGAGGATCTCGAGTTTTTTCAACCTTCCTATTTCCGACGGTAGCCGGTACAATTGACTGGAAGCGAAATCAAGCCTGACCAGGTTCGGGCATTGGCTTAACTGCTGGAAAGCATTGGTCAATCCGAGATATTTGGAACGATTGAGGTTAATGGCTTTGAGCTTTTTCAATTTTCCGATGCCCGCAGGAAGTATTTTAAATTGATTATCCCTCAGGTTCAGCTCTTCCAGGTGCTGCAGATCACCGATATTTTCCGGTAATTCCCGGTGCAAACCCCAGCTTATGTCCAGCTTTTTCAAATGGGGCAAGGCTGCCAGCTTTTCAAAAGCATCGGACAGGTCCAGGTTGCGGCACTTCATCAGGCTCAGCTCTTCCAGGTTCTTGAATTTGGCGATCTCCGGGGGTAATTTGTCAAAAGTTTGCCTGGCAAGTTTTAACCGGTATACCTGCTCCGGCTGTTCCAGCGCTTTTTCAAGATTGGAGAATAAGGCTTTGTCTGATGCGGCATATAAAGGATTGAGTTGCAGGAAGCAACCTAATAATAAAACCATCCAAGCTTTTACCATGGTTATTTTGAGTAGTTTACGGAGTAGCCGCCAGGGATTTTTTGCGACCGAAATTTAAACATTTTCAAAAGATAACTGGGGTGCTTTGATTATTTTTTATGCACATTTGAATGCAGAGCCACTAAAGCAACTTTGGTGTCTATTGAATGGTTTTTTCATTTTATTTGTTGTAGCCGTATCGGTTTATTATGTCAAGTCCTATGAAATCCCTGCTGTTTATCCCCGACATTTCGGGATTTACCAATTACGTTAAGCATACGGAAATTAACCACAGCCGTCACATCATTGCGGAATTGCTGGAGCTGATCATCGACTCCAACGACCTGGATCTAACCGTGTCCGAGATCGAAGGGGATGCGGTTTTGTTTTATAAAACCGGAGACCTCCCGACGGTGCAGGCTTTGCTGGAACAATCCAAAAAGATGTTTGTCGCCTTCCACAACCATCTGAAAAGTTACCAGGCGGCCAGGATCTGCCAATGCGGCGCCTGCACATCCGCATCAGGCCTTAGCTTGAAAATAATCGTACATTTCGGGGAGATCGAGTTGATCAAGGTCAAAAACCATACGAAACCTTATGGCCAGGACGTCATTCTTGTACACAGGTTGCTGAAAAATTCGATCGATATCAACGAATATGTGCTGCTGACCGATACGGTGGATCCTGCCAAGGAAGGAATGGATGCTTATCGGCAAACCAATTCGTGGGTTAAAGTCATTCCCGGATCCTCCCATGATGAGAATCTGGGGACCTTATCTTTTGATTACATTCCCCTTTCCGGCTTGTACTCCCTGGTTTCCGAAAGCCCGCCGGTACCGCAAGGGCTAAAAAACAATCATCCCATCAGTAAAGAGATCCTCCTCGACAAACCCTCGGACGAGGTATTCGAGATCATCACCAATTTCGATTACCGGCTCCTCTGGAACAAAGACATCAGCAACTTATCTTACGACCTGGAAAAAGTCAACCGGGTGGGTAGCCGCCACCGATGCTTCATCGGTTCGAAAGAAGCGGAATTCGAGACCGTTACCAACTACTTCGGACCGGACAAACAAGTGTATGGGGAGAATTTTATCAACCCACCCATTGTCAAACGGATCACATTTTATTATATCATGGCTGCCGAAAACGATCAAACTCGTTTGACCCTTAACCTGCACTATGAAAACCAACCCATATACGGATGGCTGCTGGAGCCCTTTTTCAGAATGATCCTGCAAAAACAGATGACAAAGGTGGCCGCTGCCTTGGTAAAAGTCTGTGAAGAGGTTAGCCTTGAACCGGCCGGCCCGGATGTATCTAGGAATTGAGCGACACATATCCTATCTTTGATGCCAGATCTTTATGGTGATATAATCAAATGAAAAAAGAAGGAACTATTTTATTCCAGGCAGAGGCATTTGTTAAAGATTATTTTGCCCGGCACATACCGGCATCCTACAGCTATCACAGCCTGGATCATACGAAGGAAACCGTAGGGGAGGCAAGAATTCTGAGTAAGGGGAATCAATTATCGCCGCAGGAGGAGGAGATCGTTTTGCTGGCTTCCTGGTTTCATGATATCGGCTACGGGATATCCTATGACGGCCATGAAGCTCAAAGCGTCAATATTGCCAAAGATTTTTTACAAAACCTTCACTACGATCCGGCAAAGATCGAACAGGTTAGCGGCTGCATCATGGCAACCAAATTACCACATTCGCCCCGGAATCTGATGGAGCAGGTGGTTTGTGATGCCGACAGCAGTAACCTGGGCAAGCCGACGTTTATTGAAAAAAGCCTCCGCTTACGACAGGAATGGGGAGTTGCCAAACAACAAAATTATTCCAACAAAGAATGGTGGGAAACGACCATTGTATATTCCAAGCACCATAATTACTTTACCCCGTATGCCAATAAGATCTATGGGGAACAAAAGCAAAAAAATATCAAACTCATGGTAGAACAGGTCAATACTCCGGATCCTGCGCCGGATCCAACAACTGCTCCGGATCTCTCTGCTGAACCAAAAAAGAAAAAGGACCGGAAAAAGGAAAAACGGCCCGAACGCGGTATCGAAACGATGTTCCGCGTATCCTTGCGCAATCATATACAACTCAGCGCTATTGCCGACAACAAAGCTAATATCATGCTCAGCATCAACGCCATTATCATATCGATTGTTATTTCAGCCTTGCTACCGAATTTCAACCGGGACCTCAGTCTTGTGTTACCGACAACTATCTTATTACTGGTGTCGGTGGTCACCATCATTTTTGCCACCATTTCCACCATCCCTTCGGTGACCAAAGGGACCTTTTCACCCGAAGACATCCGGCTAAAAAGGGCCAACCTTTTATTTTTTGGTAATTTTCACAGTATGAAACTGGAAGAATTCGAGTCAGGGATCAACGAGATGATGAAAGACAGTGATTTCCTTTATGGCTCGATGACCCGTGATTTCTATTACCTGGGCCAGGTATTGAACAGAAAGTACAAATATCTTCGGATCTGCTACCGGGTATTTATGTTCGGGATCATCCTTTCAGTGCTGGCATTTGTAGTCGCGTTTATCATCCATTAACCCAAGCGGAGATCTGAGTAAAAGCAATTATAAAGAGCCAATGATATTCGGGTGGCACTCCTGGGATCGATGAGGATATATTTATGAAAACATTATATTTGGTCAGGCATGCTAAATCAAGTTGGAAAGAGCCGCATTTGCCGGACTTCGACAGGCCTTTAAATAAGCGAGGAAAAAAAGCCGCACCGGTTATGGGAAATCTTTTAAAAGAGATCGGCATCCGGCCCGATATGATCTTGTCCAGTCCGGCCAACCGGGCCATTACCACGGCGAGGATATTCGCCGATACCCTGCAAATTCCAGCGGATAAGATCCTTGAATTGGAGGAGATCTACCATGCCGATACCCACAGCCTGCTGAACCTGATCCGCAAGACCGACGATTCTATCGGAGAGTTAATGATCTTCGGCCATAATCCGGGATTCACCTTTTTGGCCGGCAGTCTGACCAACCACTCGATCGACAATATCCCGACCGCAGGTGTGGTTGGCATCCGGTTTGACAGTTCTGACTGGAAATCGGTTGAGCGCGGAAAAGGCAAGCTTATTTTGTTCGAATACCCAAAAAAATATCAATCCCCCGGCTGATCGATCATGAAAGCAATAAAGGAACGATTCTTCGATAGGGACCTGAGCTGGCTATCCTTTAATTACCGGGTATTACAGGAAGCCAAAAATCCAAATGTTCCCATCCTGGAAAGACTACGGTTCCTGGCTATTTATTCTTCCAATCTCGACGAGTTTTACAGCGTCAGGGTAGCATCGGCCAAGAGTTTTTTACGATTCAGCAAACAGGCCAATGTTAAGTTGGAGGTTATTCCCAAAAAGCTGCTGAAAAAGATCTTCAGGACGGTTAACAAACATCAGAGCGAGTTTGGCAAAATTTACCGGGAAGAATTGTTGCCGGCGCTCAGAAGAAGAAGTATTTATATCCTGGATAACAGTGAGCTCAGCCCTCCCCAGGTGGATTATGTTAAAAAATATTTCAAGAAAAAGGTGCTGCCGCTGCTGGAACAGCAAGTGATCAAAGATCCTGACCATCCTCCCTTCCTCGAAACAAAAGACCTTTATTTTGCTATTAAAATGCTACATCCGCAGTCGAAAAAAGTCAAACGGGAGTTTTACGAATACAGCATCATTAAAATACCGACAGATCAACATCCCAGGTTTGTAGTGGTTCCCGATGAAAAGAACCGCCATACGGTCATGTTCCTGGACGATATCATCCGGCTCGGCCTGCCTGATCTTTTCCCGAAGAGGATCCTTGAGGAATGCTATGCCATCAAATTATCCCGGGATGCGGAACTTTACCTGGAAGACGAACTTTCCGGGGATGTGGTAGAAAAGATCCAAAAGAGCCTTAAAAAACGGTATACCGGGATCCCGGCAAGGTTTTTATATGATTCAAATATCCCCAAGCCCTTTTTGAAATACTTAAGACTGGTGTTTAAGATCAAAAAAGAAGACCTGATCCCGGGCGGGCGCTACCACAATTTTCATGACCTTTTCGACTTCCCGGTTCCTGACAAGGCCAATTTGTTATATCCCAAACATGAGATCCTTCCGCATGCAGCACTCGATAAGCATACGTCTATGTTCGAAGCGATTGCTGCCAATGATTATATGCTCCATTTCCCCTATCAATCATTCGACTATGTGATCCGCTTAATGGAAGAAGCAGCCGTTGACCCGGCCGTGAAATGTATCAAGATCACGCTTTACAGGGTTGCTGATGGCTCGCTGGTAGCTAACGCGCTGATGAAAGCTGCTAAGAAAGGCAAAGAAGTGGTGGTATTTAATGAAGTCCAGGCAAGGTTCGACGAAAAATCGAATATCTACTGGGGAAAGAAGCTGGAAAAAGCCGGCGCAAAAGTTTTATACAGTCATGAAGGCCTCAAAGTCCATACCAAAATAGCCTATATAGAGCGGGAAGAACCTACCGGGACCAAAGGTTATGCTTACCTGGGAACCGGGAATTTTAACGAAAAAACCGCCCGGATCTATTGCGATCATGCGCTGTTGACCTGCAACCCGGAGTTGGTTGCCGAAACCAATAAAATATTCCAATTGCTGGAAGCCCCTGACGCTGACCTCTCCTTCGATAAGCTCCTGGTCGCCCCCAAAGAAATGCGGGGAAAATTCATGGATCTCATCGACTATGAGATCGACAAAGCTAAAGCCGGTGAACGGTCGGGCATGACGCTTAAAATGAACAGCCTGGAAGACAAAATGATGATCCGCAAACTCTATGAGGCCAGTAATGCAGGGGTAAAAATAAAGATCATCGTCAGGGGTATATGCTGCCTGGTACCCGGCGTAGAGAACCTGAGTAAAAACATCCACGTGATCAGCATCGTAGACCGCTACCTGGAACACGGACGGATCTATATGTTTCATCACGGGGGGGAGGAAAAAATTTATGCCGCTTCGGCAGATTGGATGAGCCGGAATCTCAGCCGCAGGATCGAGGTCGGCTTCCCGATATATGATAAAGCCATTAAAAAGGAATTGAAAAAGATCATCCAGTTGCAGCTTAAAGACAATACCCGCGCCAGGTATATCAACAAATTACAAACCAACCCTTACCGCAGGTCATCGGCCAAGCAAAAAGTAAGGGCCCAGGAAGATACCTACCGCTACCTGAAAGAACTTCACGTACCCAAATCACCCCCGGTGGCCGGTTAATGTAGATCCTCGATGCAACTTCACACCAATCGGCTGTATTTGAGAGAGGTGACCCCCGCCGACCTTAATGATATTCATATCCTCCATTCGCTGCCCGAAAGCGCCCGCTATAATACCCTCGACATCCCGGAAAATATCGAGGAAACCCGGAAGATCCTCGATGAATGGATCGCTTTACAAAGCGACCGCCCGTACCGCAACTATGTTTTTGCTATCGAAAAAAACACGGACCGGCAATTTATCGGCTTGATCGCCATGAAAATGGCAGATCCCAAATTCAGATCTGCAGAGATCTGGTATAAGCTGCATGTGGATCATTGGAACCAGGGCTTTGCTACCGAGGCCTTAAAGAGGATCATTGCCTTTGGCTTCGATGAGCTCCGGCTGAACCGGATAGAAGCCGGTTGCGCGGTGGCGAATAAAGCATCGATAAAGGTGCTTGAAAATGCCGGAATGATCAGGGAAGGGAATAAGAGAAAAGCCTTGCCTATCCGGGGTGAATGGTTCGACAACTATGAATATGCGATCCTGAAAGATGACCCCCGGTGAGCATCAGCCGAATAATTTTATATCTTTAAGTGTGCGTCACCCTGTCCTTCAAACCCTGCCGCTCATTTTATGGATCGCTTTAGGCCTATCCGAATGCCTGGGCCAGGGAGCGGTCGACGGGTTTATGAAAGGCCCCGGAAATACCGACCTGGCTTTGTCGCTGTCACAGGAGTTTGCCCAACAATATTATGCCGGCCCGGATCTCATTGACTTCTCGAATACGATCAATTCGATCGGTTTGTTTGCCGCAACAGGCATTACCCGCTGGATGGATATGGTGATCAATTTACCGGCCGTCAATTTCAGACCACAGGACGGGGCTATTTTCGGAAAGTTCGGTACCAGCCTGAACACCGGTAAGTCCCGGATCTCTTTTGTGGGAGCGGTCGGTTTTAGCACACCCATGTCCAATTACGGTACGGAATCCTCCAGGGCCATCGGCCAGCAAGCCACCAGTATACTATCACGGGGAATTATCCAGCATACGGGCAACAATTACTTTGTACAGGCAAGGGGGGGCTATAATTATTCCTTTGAACCGGTGCCTCCGGGCTATATCTATTCCATTAAAACCGGATATTTCAAAAACAAATTCTACGGTGATATCTGGATCGATTTCCAGGAAGCCATCGGCGGAAAGGATTACCGCGGCCAGGGGGACCTGAGGCCCAATTCCTTCCGGGAACTCGGGGTATCCTATACCCGTGCCGGCGGTGTCTTTTACTACCAGCTCAAACCGCGCCTGGGTGGATTTTTCGGATATGCCTTTACCCTTGCCGGGAGGAATACTTTCCGCTCGACCAGGGTTTCCACCGGCCTGGTGGTGAAGTTTTTTCCAAAATCGAGCCAAATGAAGGAGGAACCTTCGGAATAACTCCGGCCTAACCGGCAAGATATTTGCTGCTTTATCTCTTTATATGGACCTGTTTTTTCGGATGAACCGGCATTATTTCGGATACCTCATGAAAGTCCAACTTCTTATGTTCGCCTGTTTTTTCGGCTTCATCGGTTGGCCGGTTATGGCACAGGATACGATCACTTCCACGGTTTTTAAGTCCAGAGGATTTGACCGGGCCGGATACTCCGGTTTTGTTAGCGACCACCATGAAAACGGAAACATCTGGTCGATCACCTATTATCACCAAGGGAAAAAAAACGGGCCCTGTCAACAATTTCACGAAAACGGGCAGATCGCTCAGTCCGGCCATTACCGGAAAGACCGCATGATCGGAAAGTGGGAGGTTTGGCAACCCAACGGTATGAAACTATACGAACATACCGAATACGGAGGCGTACCTCTCCCGGGAGGGCCATATAGATATTGGTATAGAAACGGTCATCTGAAAAGCAGGGGTGATACCTTGTATTATTTCGATATGACCGGCGATACCATCGGCCACTACCGGTCCGGGAAATTCGAGGAATACCATTCGAACGGGCAAATGAGGACACAGGAATTTTACCACCGCAACGAGCCCACCGGTACCTGGGAATATTTCGATACCAGCGGTCAACTGATCGGGGCGCTGCACTGCCGGCAGGGTAAAAAGTGGGAAGGCAAATATGTGCTTTGGCAGGAGGAATATCTCCGCGAAATCGGTTATTATCACGGTGGCGCCAAAGATAGTATACGCACTACCTATTATGCCAGCGGCCAACAGGAATACCGGATGACTTATAAAGCCGGCCTATTGGAAGGCCCGGTAACTTATCATGCAAAGACAGGGAAACCCATCCACCGGGGATCCTATGCCCGGGGTATGCCTGACGGGTTGTGGATCTATTACGATAAGGACGGCTATAAGGAATCCGAAAGGACGTTTTCATCCGGATCTAAAACGGGCGAATGGATCCATTACTATCCTTCCGGGAAAGTCAGTAAAAAGGTAGTTTATGTGAACGACCGGCTGCATGGTTCCTTTGAAACCTGGCATCAAAATGGCCGGGTCCATGCCACCGGCCAGGCTGTGGAAGGGAAATATCATGGCCTATGGACCTATTGGGATGAAAACGGTCAAAAAACCCGGGAAGATACCTATGATATGGGTTCGTTGACGGAAAGTAAGGATTGCCAAAAAGACAAGTGAAGCTGAATTTATTATACGAAGAAAGGATCCCCACGTTGGCGGAATATCGTCTGCTCCGGCATTCTACCGGTTGGGATATGCCGGACGATGCGGCCATGGCAGCCGGACTCGACCGTTCTTTATACGCCGTTTGTGTTAGGTATAAAGGGAACATCGTCGGTACCGGAAGAGTGATCGGCGATGGCATTTACTATTATATCCAAGATGTGATCGTGCTGCCCGCTCACCAGGGACAGGGTATTGGGTTCGGGATCATGGAAAAGCTGGAAGCCTGGCTGGACAAAAATGCGGTCGAATTTGCTTTTATCGGATTGATGGCTGCGGGTGATGTAAAGCCGTTTTACGAACGATTCGGCTATAGCGTACGACCGGCAAACGCCCCGGGTATGTATAAGCTCATCAAACCTTCGAAACGCTGATCAGGCCCACTTTTTCCTGCTTTCCTTTCCATACATTTTTGCCGCCACCACAAACGGATCAATGGAAAATCATCTTCAATATGTTATTTTAAATCTATAAGGAAAGACTATATTTATACCGAATAGACGACATAACCTATCCCATGCAACCCATTTTCGACTTTCATTGTCATCCGACCTTTAAACCTGCCAGGGCCGCCAATGATAAAACCGGCCGCTTACCGGACCCCGATCTGTGGCGGGAACGCTGGCGACGAAAGAAAGAGACCTACCTGGTCGTTACGAAATTCGAACAGGAACTGACCTATACCTCTCAAATTCACCTGGACGCAGCCGCGAAGGGAGGTGTTTTCTGCCAAATGGTCTCTTTTTATCCCCTGGAAAGGGGCTTCATCCAACCGGACAGGCGCGAGATCAATGTCAGGATCTTAAGGCTCCTGTTGAATTTTACCAACCTGCTGGCCTTCATTACCGGTTACGACCGCAGCGAGATCCGGGGCCTCAAAGAAAAAAAGAGATCCTATTTCGAAGATCTTATAGCTGATTACCGTAACCTCCTCCAGGGGCAAGGGGATAACGATTATAATTCCGAAGGATATACCTACCAGGTGGTCAACGACTATGATACCTTAACAACCCTCCGGCAGGCAAATGAACAAAAGACCATAGCCATGATCATTTCCGTGGAAGGGGTGCAGGCATTTGCACCGGATATCCTGGATCAACGGGGCAGGGTGGTGGATATGGTCAGGGAAGAAGCCAAAGGATCCTCTTATTTCAAACAATTCCGTGAGCAGTTTATCGAGAATATCCTGGAAGCCAAAACCACCTGGGAACATCCGCCCTTTATCATTACCCTGGGGCACCACTTTTATAACCACGTTTGCGGACATGCGGAAAGCCTGGTGGGTTTTATCAAACAAATCCTCGATCAGACCGGCTATATCCACGGGCAATCATATTTTCACCTGCCCATTACGCCTTTTGGCAGCCAGGTCGTTGCCAACCTGCTGCGCCGCGACCATCGATCCAAGCCGGTCAGGAGGATCCTGGTCGACACCAAACATATGAGTGTTGCCGCCAGGTTGCAATACCATAAGATCGTTGCCGAACGGAAGAAGGACCATGGGGATGATATTCCGATCGTTCAAACGCATACGGCGCTGGCCGGGCGGAAAAGTATGCAAAAAGCCGTGGACCACGGCGGCGCTATCCGTAGCAGCGAAATATCCAATCCGGAACTGAATAATGACGACATCAACCTGTTCGATGACGAGTTGATCGATATCATCCGTTCGGATGGCCTGTTCGGGATCATGCTGGATGAAAAGCGCCTCCTGAATGCCAAAGTTTTACCCAAACTGGCCCGGTCGAACACGATCCCGGATATGAAAACCTTCAAGCAGCGAAAAAAGATCCTGAAGAAAGAAAACGTCCGGCTTTTCAAAGCCGAAACCAAGATCCGGTGGACCCTCAATGCCAGTAGCCCGGCCTATAAAAAGGCTATGGCAGCGATCGAGGCACAGAAAAAAGCAAGGGAGCAGCAATTGATCGAGCCCCTGAAACCGGTGTTTTTGGGCATCCTGTTCACCCAATTCTTTCATATAGCCCGGGTGGTGGAAGCAGCTTCCGGGCTGCCGGATACAGCGGCATGGGATCATATTTGCATCGGCTCCGATTACGAGGGAGTGATCAACCCGGTCGATATATACCCCCAGGCCTCCTGCCTAAGCACCCTATATACTGATCTCACCGGTTTTTGGCAGAAAAATATCTCGGCATCACCGGGGAATCCCTTTGCACATTATACCTTCGGGCTCGATCCGGATACCATCGTAAAAAAGATCCTGTGGGATAATGCCATGGATTTCCTGCGAAAGTATTTCCATGACGACTACCTGGTCCACGGCCGGAAAGGGTAGCCTGTGGATACCTAGGGCTTTGCAGCTTTAAGCCCCCGCACCCATATATAGATATGATAGCAGGCCAGGCCGGCAAACAAATGTTTCAGGCTGTGCCCGCTAACCCAATGGAGGGCGTCAAAGATCTCGCTGTCCAATAGCTCCGCAGCTTTGGCCATGATATACCAACCGATGATCCAAAGGATCTGTTTGATGGGGAGCCTTCGGTTTTGCCAGATCACCAGGGGAATGGCCAGCATGGGGAAAAACTGGACAAATACGTAAATGCGCAAATCTCCCTGTCCGATGGTCTCGGAATAGTACCACCAAAGTGCGCTAAAAACACCCAGGGGGATCAGGGTATAGAAAGCCAAAGAACCGGCCCTGTTGTCCACGAATTTTTTGATGAAAAGTGCAAAAAATGACATAAATACCAATGTCATCGGCAAGCGGTCGAAAAGCAACCTGAAATGATCCGGGTGGATATGATAATATGCTGATCCTAACCCGGTTAAACACATTCCGGTAAATAAAAAGATGAAGATTATTTTTTGATTGACCGGATGGTCACTATTTTGATTTTTGGCCGTCCAAGCTATTCCCATCGCACCTATGACTATAAAGGGCAAATTAGTCATAACATTCACAAAATTCGGAATCCCCAACCAACCAACCCGGTCGGCAAAAACATGGTAAGCCGGATCCTGGGGGATCGGTCCCAGCAGGTACAAAATAGCTGCACACAACAGGCCCAATCCTCCCAACAGGAACGATATTTTACGTGTATTCGACATTCGGGGATCGCTTATGTTGCTTTAAAAGAAAAATCCGAATTGCAGAAAGGTAAACAAGCTCTGTTCATCCGTATTATAGGAATAGGTATTGATAATAGCCAACCGGTCAAGCGGGCTCAACCATATACCGAAGCCGTAACTTTGATGCCATTTGGTTGAAACCTCCTGATCAGCCCAAACCCGTCCCTGGTCGTACAAGCCCAGGATCCCTACATCGACCGGAACAATATAAGTATTCAGGGTAAATGCCTTGATCCTGAGTTCGGTGTTGTGGTAAAAACTGCTTCTGCCGGCAAAACGGTTTTGATTGGTTCCCCGGATCTGTTGTGCCCCTCCGATCACATTGGCCTGATAAAACTCGAAGTCGCCGATATTGGTCGCTGCTCCGGCGCGGGTAGCCAGCGTTACCTGGAAGGGTAAATTGAAGGATAGGTAGAGCACAAATTCGGATCTCAGTTGAAGGAATCGGTCAATTTCCAGCACATTTTGATTAAGGTTCACCTCATTTTGCCATTTGAAGCCCCTGGTAGGATTATGCGGATTTTCGACTGACCGGATGGCATATCCCAAGTGCAGGCCGGTATAATGTTTGGGATCGAAGTCAGCCCGGATAAAATCGGCGGTGGTATCACTGGTGAAATTATCCAGGGTCTGATCTACCTTGGTGTATTGATAAAATAGTCCCGCCTTAAACGTTTGAAGATCGCCATCGTCGTATTGCAGCGCCGGCCTGATCTCACCCTGCTTCAGACGGATGCGGTGATAGCTCGGCCGGGCGGCGTCTTTGGGCGTTTCATTACCCAAACCATAAAAATTGGTAACAAACCTTGGGGATCTGACCGTCAGATCCCCGAAAAAGCCCCATTTCCCGAACACCTGGCGGAAATCGCCCAGGTAATGGATCTTAAAAGCTGCAGCCGCGACCGTAGTTGTCAGTTTTTGCCGGTATTGATAAGGTGTTTTCCGGAAGCCGTATTTCCGGATGTCAACCCCGCCCCCGATATGGAAACCATTATCCGGGTTATAACCGACCGTAGCCACCGGGGCTACGACATCATATATAAATGCTTTACGGTCATAGTCGTTAACGATGGGATCCTTCGAGGTCTGCAGCCGGAGCTCTTTACCGCTTTTGACCTTATTATGCTTGCGGGTATCGTAAAACCGGGTCATATGGCGGAGACCCCTGACATGGGAACTATCGAGCATTTTATCTTTGTCACGTCCCCCGATTACCCGTACCAGGATCCCTTTCCGGGTTTCCCCGTCGATATCGAAAATATCTTCCCCGTCCAACCCGTATAGGCGTATTTCGCGGGTTTCATCGTTGTGAAACACCCGGGAATAGATCTTCTTTTTTTTGTGTTTTCCCTTTTTGCTGAGGCCATATACCGTTACCGCTGTCAGGCTGTCATTTTGACGAACGACCTCAAAGTAATCGTTTTTGTGGCTGCCTATCACATCGACTTCCCGGGCCAGCACACGATAATAGTTCATGGCAATTTGGGGCAATTGATCTCTCCTGGATCTTAGCTTGGCGATGATCTCCGGGCCATTTAAACGGAAGATGGTATCGGGCAACTGCCGGATCGCATTTTCAATGACCTCGTCCGTTAATTTGTCTTTAAGCTGCCCGGCCATCTGCTGCCAGGTTTCCCGGTCCAGCGCGGTCAGAAAACTGCGATCTACGTAGCGGGCATTGAAGGAAAGCCCGGCAACATCCCTGATCCGGTGGTCGAAGTGCTGGAATTTTCGGATGCCCCACTTTCGATTGGCTATGGAGGGCAGCAGACCTTCGAACTTAAAAAATACCTGGTCACGGTCGCGGGGGATCGGCCGGTAGATGATCCCATCATCGCTTTCGAAGCTCGCCCAGCGCCACTGATCGTCGTGGCGGTCCCAATCGTTCAGGAAGAGGTCGAACAGGCGGGCATTCAACAATGACTGTTGATCAACGGAATGATGATGATCCGAATGGATCTTATCCAAAACTTCAAAAGTGCTGACGATCTTACGGGTATGGCCGAAATTGGGAAGGTCCGATTGATCGCCGGTTAATCTTTCCTCGAAAATCGCCAGCATACCCCCGAATTCCTCCCGGTAGATCCCCAGGCCCGGATCGTCCGGCACAAACACCATTCTGGCCCGGGCATGAAAAACCCCGGCAGCCGTGGCCATCATCGGAACAAGCGGAGCAGCGAATGGAAAAGAGGCGGATATCTGATCCTGCACCAGGTCCGCGGCAAAAGTTTTTCTTAATAATTTGGGGATCGCCTTGATCGGATATTTCTGTACCGAACGGATGACATATTGTTTGCCATCGCCTCCTTTCAGCCGCAACGACCGGGTTTGCTGCCCCATTCGGTTGACAGCGC
>JANQFB010000164.1 GCA_028278085.1 Chitinophagales bacterium | reverse complement strand
TCTCAATCACCGCCCCCGTCCCCGCGATCTTTTGAATTTCCGGGTCCAAATTCCGATCCTTGAAAAAATCCCTCACCGCCAGATTACATCCTTCCCATTGATCATAATCGTTGAGGATAATATAGCCGCCGGGGCTTACCAGGTCGTACCAACGTTCCAGGCTCATTTTAACCGGTTCATAGAGATCGGCGTCGATGTGCAAGAGGGCAATAGGGCTGATGTCTGCCGCCGGAAAAGTTTGGTCAAACCATCCTTTTCGAATATAGACCTTTTCCGGTGGATAATGGATGCGGTCAAATGCTTGTTTCACCTTTTCCGGGTTACCGGTGCACCAATGGGGAAAATAGATCCGGTTCATCACTTTCCCATCCTTTTCCGACGGAGCCGGAAGACCCTCGAAGGAATCGAACAACCAGCAATCGCGCGCTTCTCCGTGATCCATCAGTGTTTTAGCCATCAATGCGGCAGCGCCACCGTTCCAAACCCCGCATTCGACCAGGGCGCCGGGGATATTTTTTTCGGCAATGGTTTTGGCGAGCTGTTGATACCGGATCAGTACGGGCAGGTTAACCATCGTATAAGCGGGAATAAACCGGAGGCATGCCCTCACGCTGGCAAAAGACCCAAATACATAAGGCAAGGCTTGCCCATAAGCCCGGGTGCTTAACAATAGCTGCCCCAGAAACGTGTCGGGATTGTGGAAAATACGGGAGGTGTTCAATGGAAAGGCTTCAATACACCCAAAACTAGTCAAAATCCGGATACCCTACGGCCGATGCCTATACCATAATTTTTAAGGAATTATGTCGTATTTTTGAGAGTCCGGTTCTCAAATGGCGGCCAGGCCGGAAAATTGTCAGGTGTATTGCTGCTTTTCCAAAAAAATTATCATGACCACATCCGAACTCATCCGACCCATTCCGAAGGAAAACCTGTGGGAGTACCGGGAACGGTTTCACCAGGAGGGTTACCTGAAAATAACTTCCCTTGTCCCTGCCGAATTGATTGCCAAAATTACCCGGGATGTGCATGCCCTGATCGACCGGTTTTTGGTCCGCAGGGATGTAACCATCGAAGAAACCGGAAATACCCCGAGGTACCTGGGAAATGTTGTCCGGGATCATATCGTCGACCATAGCCCTTTCCTGAAAGACCTGTATTTTGACAATGGACTGAATGATTACTTGCAGCAGATCACCGGCAGTAGCGTACATCATTGTCCTTATGAGCCGGAGCAGATCCTGATCAGCAAACAGGAGAAAGCAGGAGATACCCATGGTTGGCATTGGGGCGATTACAGCTATGCCCTGATATGGATCATTGAAGCGCCGGAGATGGAAGCCGGTGGCTTATTACAATGTATTCCCAACACCATTTGGGACAAAAAACATCCCAATATCAATGCACACCTGGTGAATAACCTGATCCGGACCTATGACCATCGTTCCGGAGATGTTTACTTTTTAAAAACCGATACCACCCTGCACCGCACCACACCCCTGGAACGCGAAGCAACCCGGATCATGCTGAGGATGGCTTATGCGGACGACACAACCCTGAATAAAGTCATTGATCACAGCACCATGGAAAAGGCTTTTGAATGATTCCGTTTTGCCGGGATCGAGCCATGATAGCTAAACCCCTCCGGTACTTGATAACATATTTACCTTTCTGCTGTCATGCTGTTTAACAGTTGGAAATTTATCGGCTTTTTCTTGGTGATCTATGCTGTCATCGGACTATTCCGCCGTAGCCGCACCAGGGTCATTTATCAGAATTTCTTCCTGTTAGCAGCCAGCTACACCTTCTATGCCGGCTGGCATACCTGGTACCTCTTATTGATCATCGGATCCACTTTAGTCGACTACTTTGTGGGCTTACAATTGGGAAAAACAGCGGATCCGGTTAAACGGAAGATCCTGCTATGGATAAGCATTGGGGTCAATATCAGTGTCCTTTGCTTTTTCAAATATTATGATTTCGGTGTCGAAAACCTGGTGCTGATGCTGGGCGCCATTGGCCTGGAGCCGGATATCCGGGTATTGAATCTCGTGCTGCCGGTGGGTATTTCGTTTTACACTTTCCAAACCCTTTCTTACACCATTGATATTTATCGCAGGGAGATGGAACCTACCAAAGACCTGGTCTCTTTTGCACTGTTTGTTGCATTCTTTCCGCAACTGGTCGCCGGTCCGATCGAAAGGGCGAAAAAACTTTTACCACAATTGCAGCAGCCGCGGATAGTCACCTGGGACGACCTCCGGTATGGCGGTTTGTATACCGTGATGGGCTTTTTTTACAAGGTGGTCATCGCCGATTCGGTGGTAGCCCTGGGCGCCAATGCTTTTAAATACACCGATACGGTTTCCGGATTAGCCAACATATCCGGGATATTGGCTTTCTCGCTCCGGGCCTATGGGGATTTTGCCGGATACTCCTTTATCGCCATCGGCATCGCCCGCTTGATGGGCATCCGGCTCAGCCAAAACTTCAACACCCCTTATTTGTCCACTTCGATCACCGAATTATGGCAGCGATGGCATATGACCCTGTTTTCCTGGTTTAAGGATTATATCTACATTCCCTTGGGGGGAAACCGGAAGGGGAAGGTGCGGACCTACTTTAACATACTCGTGGTATTTTATATCTCCGGCGTATGGCATGGCGCTGCTTGGACCTATATCCTCTTTGGCGTATATCATGGCGTACTGGTCATGATCGAGCGGGTGTTCCGGGAAAAGAAAGAGGATATGGATATCCGGCCGGTTTGGTGGATACAGGGCTTGAAGCGCATTCGCTTCTATGGCCTTTGGTTAATAGGTATTGCTATGTTTTTTGCCGATAGCATGGAGCAGTTTTACCAGGTCTTGTATCATAGTTTTGCCAATGCCTTTTATCAGCCGGGAGATATGGAAGTCTATCTGATGCCTGTTTTGATCTGGCATTTGATTTTATTCAGCTATCATGCCTGGCAACGTAAACAAGGTAGTCAGGCCGCATTGCTGGGACAGCCGGTAGTGGTACAATTGGCAGCTTATGTTTTTATGATATCGACAATTTTAGCCGTAGGATTCCGGGTGCAGCCTTATATTTATTTCCAGTTTTAAATGACTTTGAGAAAAATCAGGATGCAGAAAAGAATAACATATGGATTGGTCATTATAGCGACCCTGATTGCGGCCGAGTTGGTTCTGCAGCTCACACAAAGCAAGGAATTGTTGTACGATTGGTGGTTTACCGGCAACTTTCACCAGCCCGATGAGTGGCATGGATACGTAACGACGCCGATTACTCTGATGCGGCCACTGC
>JANQFB010000147.1 GCA_028278085.1 Chitinophagales bacterium | reverse complement strand
TTATTTATGGTAGCCAGGGAAGGGACGGAAATTGCTATTTTTTCTTTTGCCGGAAAATATACTTTTGCCTCGGTTACCTCGGGCCTTTTGCTGTCCGTGATCCTGGTAACGCTGCTTTATTATTCGCTCGTAAAGGTCAACCTGAAAGTATTATTTAATATCACCCTGGCCTACCTCATTCTACAAACAGGCTATTTATTGGGTTACAGTATCCATGAAGGACTTTCGGCCATGAAAGGGCTGGGGTGGCTTGAACCGGACAATGTTTTGTTCACCAAGGCCTTCAATCTCTACGAAACGATCTTCAACCACAAAAAGGGCGGTATTGGCCTGCCATTAAATGTGCTTATCGGCTGGTATTCAAAACCCGAATGGATACAATTCATCCTTCAGTACAGTACTACTGCTTTATTATTCATCTACTGGCTGAGGAAGAAGGATTAGCAGATCAGCATGAGATAGCGTTTCTCAGAACTCACGCTCACTCTCGCCCCTGTTCCAAGAAGCTACTTATTGAAGGATCAATTTTCTGGCCACCCGGTTGCCATATTTTTCGATCACAACAAAGTAGATCCCTTTCGGGAGGTCGCCCAATTCAAGCTTTTTGCTTTGGCCAGCGCTCAAGCTAAACTGCATAGCCTTGAAAACAGTTTGGCCATGCAAGTTAAGGATCTCCAGACCGATCTCTGTTTGGGCTTTACCGATGTCTTCCATTCTAATAAAAATATTTCCTGCTGATGGATTGGGGAATATTTGAAGTGTCCGGTTTATAAATCCTTGAAATGCCGTTTGATCTTGTATAATCTCCTCATTGATCTCTTGTTCTGCCTCACTCATTCCTTTGGGCACCCCATCATCATCGATGCAAATGGTAAAGCTTCCCCTGTAATTTACACCGACATAATTATCTACTTCAACATAATAGTTATTACCGGGTGTTAGGCCAGTCGCAGTTACCGATAAATTGCCTTGAATGGTAACATAGCGGCCACAATCCAGTTCGGTCATGCTGTTATCATACAAAGCTAAGAAAGTATAGCGCATGCTTCCTTTACTTCCGCCGGTTTGTACCGTTACATCAACATTACCTGAGGCCGGACCTGAAAACCTGAACCAACGGTTGTAGTTGGGGCCATTATCCCAACAGGATGGCTTCGCCTCATCAGTTGTTGCCCCAATTGTAGAATATGCTGCATCAGCAGAACAGAAATTGTTGGTATTGGAAAGCAGTGTTGCCCCGGCACGGAAATCATTGTCAAAGTTGCCGTTGATGCAGAGTGTAAATGCACCCTGGTAATTCACTCCCTCATAATTGTCCACTGAGATATAGTAAGTATTCCCGGGAGTCAAGGTATTGGCAAAAATATTCAGTGTATCATAAGGTGAGCTGTAAACATCACATCCTATTTCCGTTCCTCCGGCATCCCAAAGGGCCATAAAAGGGTAGCGCATCGTGCCCCTGGACCCACCTGTTTTCATTTCAATCTCCACTGTTCCGCCTGCCGGAGCGGTAAACTGGAACCAACGGTTGTAGCTGGGACCGTTATACCAGCAGCTTCCGGCATTTTCATCCGGGGTGGCATCGACGGTGGAATAAATTGCATCAACACTGCACCAATTGTTGAAATTTGTTAACACCGTGGCGCCTGCTTTATTATCATAGTCATAAGAAAAAACATCATCCACACATAGGCTGAAGGATCCGACATAGTTCGGACCATAATAATTATCGACCGAAATGTAATACCAGTTGCCAATGGTCAGTCCGGAATACCGGATCTGCATATCGTCATATGCCTGGGTATAGCTCTGACAATCCAGTTCTCCCCCGCTATCATTCCATAAGGCCAGAAATGGATATCTCATACTGCCTTCTGACCCACCGGTTTTGTAATCTATTTGGACATTGCTAGTCGTGGCTTGAAATTTGAACCATCGGTTGTAATTTGGACCGTTATCATGACAACTTCCTTTAGACTGGTCGCCGGTGGCCTCATGGGTGGAGTAAGCCGCATCAGCAGAACATCCCGAATTATGCGCTAAGGTCAATGCCCCGTTCCAGTCGTCATAATCATAGGTGAGTGCATCATCGATACATAGTGAGAAGGTGCCTGTGTATTGCGGGCCGAAATAGTTGTCAACGGAAATATAGTACCAGTTTCCGATGGTCAAACCGGTTTGCTGGATCAGCATGTCATCATAGGTTTCGGTATAGCGCTGGCAATTAAGTTCTGTGCCTGCCTCGTCCCACAGCGCAACAAAAGGATATTTGAGCGTTCCTTCCGCTCCACCGGTCTTAAAATCGATCTGAATGTCGTTGGTGGTGGCCTGGAACTTAAACCAGCGGTTATAATTGGGGCCGTTGTCATGGCAAGATCCTTTCGATTCATCGCCTGTAGCGCCAATAGTAGTATATTCCGCATTAGCACTGCACCAACTGTTCAGATCGGATAAAACTTGTGCCCCGTCATGGTTATTGTAATTATAGTTGATCACATCTGAAATACAAAGTGTGAATGAGCCGCTATAATTAATCCCGGTATAATTATCTACTGAAAAGAAATACCAATTTCCGGGCACTAAGCTTGTTGATATCAATTCCAAAGAATCGGATGGACTCGCATAGCGGTAACAGTCGAGCTCATCGCCACATTCATTAAAAAGGGCGGCAAAGCCATACTTCAAGCCTCCGAAGCCGGGACCGGTTTTCACTTTGATGTGGATGTCTGATGTAGTGGCTTGAAAGGCGAACCAACGGGTATTGTTGGGGCCGTTATCATGGCAAGAACCTTTAGTACCGTCGGCTGCAAAGGCATCGTTCGACCATTCCATCGGGGCAGAACAATAATCGTTCAGATCAGTAAGGGTATCCACCGGAATCGTATCGGCTAAGAACTGGCAATCATATTTGAGTACGGTAACTTTACTGCCCTGATCAATATCACGGTAAACCATATAAAATATCCCGTTTACCCGGTCATAGCCTATATCATGCTCACCTACATTTGCAGAGAAAGTGGCTTTCTGTGTCCAATTATTGTCGTCATAATAATACAGTTCATAAGCCCCCTTTTTTATCAACCACCAGGGTAAGCCGTTCTGGTCTGCTACAATCTTTTCTTGACTGTATCCGGTCATATTGGATGTTCCCGTGGAATTCCAGCTTCCACCTTCCCATTCCTTGACATGACTATAGATCCAGTTGGTGTGGGTCGTGTAAGCTTTGTTCGGGACATATACATCGAAGTCATGATAGCTCTGGGCCCCTGCTGAGTTTCCCTGATATCTCCAAATGCTCCCATCAAACTTCAACAACCTTGGCAAGCAACAATTCGCACAAATATTGCAGTCCTCAAGTACAACATAAGGTGTGCCGCTGGAGTCTACGGCAAGGTCCAGATAAATTATGCTTTGAGACACAAAATTTTGCTGGCCCACATAGGACCAGGAGCTCCCGTTAAATTTTTTTACCGACGGCCCTGTATGATAATAATTTGAATGATCCATATAAGAGACAAAAACCGTCCCGTTATCTGCAATTTTAATGTCAGGTTTATAAGCCACTGCCTGGGAGACCTGTCCGGTTCCCCCGCCCACGTTTTCCCAGGTATTACCATTCAAACGCTTGGCATGAACAGCATAGGTTCCACTGCCATTTTCATAAACAATATAAGGTTGTCCTCCGGGGGAAACGGCAAATTTGTACTTAGTAATTGTACTGTTAATGATAAGTTGGGGACCAACAGTAACCCAATCGTTCCCATCAAATTTATAAATATCAATATAAGTGTTCGGGCTATTGATTACTCTATTGGAAACATAAGGAGTTCCGGTATTGTCAAAATCGATGTACGGATAATAGGACGGGCTGCTCCCAAATCCGGGGGAACCAACGGTTACCATCGAACCACCTGCATACGCTGCTGTAGTTAAACTGCCAATAAGGAATAAAGATATTAAGGATGGGCTATGCAGTTTTATGAATAGGGCAACTACATGAAGGGCTGTTTTACATGCTTTCATAGTACAATAGCGTTATGATATAATCTACTAGAGATCTGTCTTTTTATAATTGCAATATTGCAAACCAGACAATGGTAAAACAGCTTACTCGTGTAAATTAAAATTTTGTTTAATGCCAGCAAAAAGTTTTCGACAGAAGGCCTGAATTTGTCGATTAAATCCGGGATTTATGGAGAAACAGCCTTATTCGTCTTTTTGTTGCTGCTTTTCCCGGATTTTCTTGTGATAAAAGAATTATTAACCTTATTCGAAAAGAGTGAGTAGAGAGGAATGGAGCTGCTATATTTAAAACAACCGGAAAGAGTTTGAGTTGGAGAGTGAGTTTTGAGAAACAGTGCGAGTGTAACTCGCTCTCGCTCCTCACACTCACACTGTTTTTGCTCCCCCACCTGGACTCGAACCAGGGACCTATTGATTAACAGTCAACCGCTCTAACCAACTGAGCTATGGAGGAGTATCAAAAAACGGAACACAAAAATAGGCTTTCTCCAGAAAATGTACAACAAATTTTCAAAAATGTCCCTGTATTAGGCTTATCTTAGATAAGGGATACACATACCAACCAAATATAGGCAAGGCCGGAAAAATTTTTGCAGCATTGACCAATTCGCGGGCAATGACCGGAAAGGCAGGATTTTAAGCTTTGTAAAAAGGATGATAGATTTGTGGCACATTTCTTGTATTTTTATTTGAAACATGGAATTAACCCCACAGCATTACCGAACCCAATAAATCGAAATCCTATGAAATCCTTGATCACTTCAGGTATCCTATTGGCTTTGATCGCCATGATCCCGCTGACTTCCATCGCCCAGGATGCTCCTAAAAAGTATGTCGTTACCGATAAAACAGCCGGAAAATATAAAGAAGGAGAGATCAGTCTGCACTTTGCTTCTCATGATGAATTACTGGAGGAGCTGGTAGCAAAAAGGGTAGCCAAATCCTGGAAGGAGGAATTATTTGAAGAGAAAAAAGCGAAGCTCCCGAAAGGCGGGAAACTAAAATTCGATATCAGCCAAAAGAAGGAAGACGCTGCCAATTCAAGGAATATACGCGTTGTGGTAACAAGCCCGACCGGAAAGGAACTACACCGCGGAGCCATGCCATCAAAACCGCCGAAAAAAGACGGGAAAATGTGGGTGAATTCCAAATGGATCACCATGGATATGGAAATGCCCGATAGTTTCAATGTGGAAGTGATCAACAACATCACCAAAAACAAGTACGAATTTACCGTCGAGCGGAAATAAGACCTGCCAACGCTTTACAGTTTTCACATTTTTACCGGAACCAGGCGGCCTTTTCGCTAATCTATCCGATCCGGGTCTTTTAACGGGCCTGCCCTTTTAATTCCGTCGCTCCTGAAGCAGGAGTTGTCCTGTATCAAGATGGATCAGGGAATCCGTGCGGTTTTATCCTTTTCCAAGAACAGTACCGGAAGCCAATTCTTGTTGGGCCAAGAAGATTAATGCTACAAAACACATTATTTAATAAAATATGTGTGGTGCAAACGGAGATTTTTGTTCTTGGTTAGACCTTATATGACCGTTAATTTTGGATCAATAGGAAGCCTAACGGTTTACCTGCCGACAGGTTTCCAATAAGGATCTGAAGCCATGACTATAAAAATAAAAAGAACCCTCCCTCTGGCCTTTTTCTACTTTCTCACTATGCCTTGTTTGTTAGGAGAGGCGCGATGGATATCCTATACTATGGAAAATACGAAGGGGCCGGAGGGTCATGTGGTTCTTTGTATGCTGCACGGTCAAAATAACGACCCCTGGTTCGGAACGGCCAACGGGGTTATGAACTACAATGAGGAAGATGAGATCTGGCCAACATATAGAACCTCTTCGGGCATAGGCAGCAACTTCATCTATGCCGTTGCAGAGGACCAGGCCAGTCGGATCTGGGTCGGTACCAATGGTGGTGGCGTCAGCCAATTCGATGGTCAATCCTGGACGACCTATACCAAAGACGATGGCCTGGCCAACAACATTGTCCGGGCTATTGTCGCCGATGCGAATGGCAAAATGTGGTTCGGCACCTATGGCAATGGCATCAGTTGCCTGGATCAAAACCAGGAATGGACCGCCTACAATACCCAAAACGGTATGTCCGGCAACTATGTCCTCTCCCTGTTCGAAGATCAGGATGGTCAGTTGTGGGCAGGCACCAATGGTGAAGGTTTAGACCGGTTCAGCCGGCAGAAATGGGAAAATTTCAGCTTGACGGAAGGGCAACCGGGCGAGATCATCTATTCCATTACCCAGGATCTCAATCAAAATATCTGGGTCGGTACCAATCGAGGAACCGGGTATTATGACGGGCAAAGCTGGACCACCTATACCCGGGAGGAGGGGCTGGCCGGAGATATCGTCTATGATATCATCCAGGATACACAGAAAGGATATCTCTGGTTTGCTACGGACAACGGCATCAGCAGGTTTAACGGCCTGGATTGGACAAACTATACCGGCAATGGAGGGGGCGGCGGAACAGCGGTTTTTTCATTGATGGCGGATGCCCGTCACAGGATATGGGCCGGTTGGGAGGATGGAAGCTTACAGCAATTCGAGCAGGAAAAATGGAAGGTTGTTGAAATTTCTCCGGGCTTGCCCAGTAACCGGGTTTATGCCATTAGCCAGGACCTATATGGTGACCTGTGGTTCGGTACTTCGGAAGGCCCGGTTCGCTTTGACGGAATCCACTGGAAAACAATCGAGGATAGTGGCGCGATATTTAATTACCCCATCCGGGCGATGTTCAGGGACCGGGCCGGAAAACTCTGGATCACTGTGGATCAGGGGATCAGCAGGTTCGATGGTCAAAACTGGAAAAACTATAAAAACGGCGAAGACTTCGACCTTCAAAATATCAGCAGTATTTGTGAAGATCACCAAGGAAATATTTGGTTCGGTTCCTATCACCAGGGGATTGCCCGCTTCGACGGCAGCGAATGGACTTATATCGACGATGCAAACGGCTTGAAGGAAAATTATGTTTATGACCTCTACGTCGACTCCAGGAATGCCCTATGGGTAGGGACTTATCGAACGCTTAGCAAATTCGAGGACAATACCTGGACTCATCACCACTTTAATGGAAAATGGTGGGGATATGCGGCCATATCGGCCATTTCCGAAGATAATGATGGTAACATTTGGGTCGGTACCCGCTACAATGGCCTGCGAAAGTTTGACGGGCAGTTCTGGTCTACCTATACGATGGCGCAGGGTTTGGTCGGGGACCATATCAACAGTCTCTGCAAAGATTCGGAGGGCAAACTGTGGATCGGCACCCGGTATGGCATAAGTGTATACGATCAGAAGGAGTGGATCAACTATACCCCTGATAACGGACTTGTCTCTTCCTATATCCATGACATTTATGAAGATCACCAGGGCAATATATGGGTAGGAACGGATCAGGGGATCAGCAAATATGAGACCGTACCGGTTATACGAAGTACCCACGGACAAACGCTGGAGGCTCATTTATTCCCCAATTACCCCAATCCGTTTATGGATCATACCACCATCCGGTATCGCCTCAATCAGCCGGCAACGGTTCAATTGATCCTGTCGGATGTACAAGGCAGAACCCTGAAAGTATTGGATACCGGATTCAAAAGCCGGGGGTTGCATGCCGTGTCTGTGGCTGATATCGAAAGCGGGATCTATTTCTACAGCCTGATGGTCGGCAACCAGGTGATGACCCGAAAATTATCCAAATTAAACTAGCTTAAGCATATCCTTACTTTAAAATACTAAACAGAAAGATTATGAAACGACTTATCCTGACCATCACCACACTATGCATGATACAACAGGTACTGGGATACACTTACCTGCAAATAGGAGATGTACGAAACTCCTGGTGGACGCAACCGGCCTCTATTGAACAAGCCGAATTGACGATCGAACCCAAAGGGTTGTATGCCGAATGTGGCCTGTATCTGGATTTCAATACCGATGGAACGGATTTTAACCCCGGCGACAGCCTGGAATTACAGATGCGGTTTAACCTGCCGGAAAATGCGGAAGTAGTCGATCTATGGCTTTGGATATTCGGGGTGGTTGAAAAAGCGGATGTTTATGATATCTGGACCGGCACACAGATCTATGAAGAGATCGTTCAGCGCAGGGTCGATCCGGCGCTGCTTACCCGGGCCGGTGGCGGGGATTATATGTTAAGGGTCTTTCCGATCATGACACACATGCCCAGGAAAGTTAAGATCACCTATTTGATCCCTTTCCGGGACCTCCATTCGGATCAACCCAGCATACCCTTGCCTTCAAGTATTTTCCAGCAGTCTGCCCAAGAAATGGAAGAAATCCGGATCTCTTACATTCCCGGTATGGATCTCGATGACCCTATGCTCATCGAAAACCCCAATCTAAAGTTTACACCGGTGAGCGATCCTGACCTGGGCAATATTTTAAGGGCCAGTGTTACCAACATCAATTCCTATAACCATTTAAGCCTTTCCCTATCACCCGCCAGTGGCGAGGAAACTTTTTTGGGCACTTATCAAAATGCGGTTACCGGGGATAATTATTATCAACTCGAATTGATTCCCAGTCAGCTTTTTAATTTGACGCTTCCCAAAAAAGCTTTGATCCTGGTAGATTTTTCTACCGAGTATTACGATAAAATAACACCGGATCAGTTTATGGATGAGCTGGAGGCTTCGGTACGCCGATCTTTTGAGGCATATGACTCTGTTAACTTCATTTTCTCGGGCTATAATTCAACCTTTCTGGCCGATGAATGGATCCCGGCCGATCCCCAGCACATCGATCAGGTTTTTGCCACTTTTAAAGCCGAGGATCTGCATTCATTTTCAAACCTGCCCACCTTACTGACCGATGGTATTGGCTTTATGAATGATCATGGCGGCGACGGCAGTATTATTTTATTGTCCAATTCAGCGGATATTAACAGCGCTTCCCTGGCTAATGATCATATGGATCACATTAGTGGCCTCCTGGGCAACCAGGAGTACCCGGTTTTTGTATTGGATCTCGATGAACGGGAAAAAAATTATTGGAATGCTTATTATGTCGGCAATAAAATATATTATGGCAATGAGTATTTCTATGTGATGCTGGGTGTTCAAACTTCAGGCGAACATATCCCGGTCCTTGCCCAATCCTTCTACGACCTGCTGAATAGCACCATCAATAAAACAGGAGGCTTCTTCACCAGTTTTGATCTATATACCAGTTGCAGCGGCGGGTATACCTATGCCAACTATGAAATGGAGTTCAACAGTTTGCATACCTATCTCGATGAGCCGGTCAGGCAGGTGGGCCGGTATATCGGAGAAGCCCCGTTTGAGTTGACCGTTTCCGGCCAGTTGTATACGGGAGCTGTTTATCATACACAAATAACCATTGCTGCCGGTGACATCCAAACCATGGATTCCGTTACCCAAACGATATGGGCCGCTCATTATCTTAGAGAGCTGGCCACGGATGAACCCACGAACGCTATGATCCAGGAGATCATCCGGACCAGTAAGGCCGAAAGGGTATTGACGGACTATACGGCCTTCCTTGCCCTTGAGCCGGAAACACCCCCTACCATTGAAGACCCGAACGGAGGCGTGTTTGATGGTAGCTTTACGGCAACTCCCGAACCGGTAAACCATGATACGGTTTCCTATGAATTGATCAATTATCCGAACCCATTTTCGGGAACGACGGCTATCCAATTTACCTTACCCGAAAGCGGACCGGTTCAACTCGCGGTATATGATATTACCGGAAAGCTTCAAACGGTGCTGGTACAGGAAAAACTATCCGCAGGCACTCATCAGGTTACGCTTGATGCTTCCGATTACCCAGCCGGTATTTACCTATACCAACTGAAGCATCAGGATAAAATAGTCATGCGGAATAAGCTGGTGGTTAGTAGCCCCTAGGCTATACTATCATTAGCCAAAAATTATTGGGCCTGTGGTAAGGCCCCACCTTATCAAACGATGTGTGTGTGGTGGATCCCCCGGGGAAAGATTTTCCGGGGGATCGTTTTTATGACCCTAACCCGGTTACCGGGGTATACGGTAATTTTTTTTTCGGCCTCATGCAACGGATCATTCGGTTTTTCTGTCTAATAATTACAAGCGGAACAGCAATGGATAAGATGTCCAGTGGCAGATCAGACAAGTTCCGCGAAACCATGAAAGAAAATTATACATCCATGAAAGAATTGTTGATCCTGATCTTTTTTGCTTTTAGCATGCAGGTAGCGCTGGCACAGGATAACATTCGTCAAGATATTTCAGCACCGGAACAGACATCTCCTGGGCCCGACTTCTTCAAGACTCAATTCAAGGTGTTTGCTTATTCCCCCCTTTTAGACTGCTCATACATTTTGCCAATGTTGCAGTATTCGGGGCTTGTACCCGAATTTGGGCTTGCCACTGTGGCTTTCGGTGCTGAAAAATTTATTAGCCGGCATACCTCTTATCATATTGTAGCCGGCGGCCGTTATAACTTCGTATGTGTGGCTGATAAGCCCGAGTATGAGGAGTATTCCTTGTCTTTTACCCCGGAAATTCGTTATCATTTTTTGGAGAACAGCTATGTTGGTGTCTATCCGAGATTTGAGTATACTGCTCAGTCGGGTGAGGAGGTGGCCCATGGCGACCGGGATTTTACCAACCCGGAGCCCTATAAGAAATTTGATAACCGCTCGAAGAAGGTTGGTTTTGGATTTGTGGTTGGAAAAAAATTCAACAGAATCTGGGGGTGCCCTGTCGATATAGATGTATTTATGGGAGGATATTACTGTGAGGTGAAGAATAGTTATGCGTACCGGAACAATGCGTTGATCGCATCTATTTTCGAACCTTCGGGACTTAAACCACGATTTGGTGTATTATTTGGGTTAGGGAAATAATGCACAAAAAAGGCCGGAGCCTATCCCGGCCTTTATTTCACGTTATTAAAACCGGCAACTTTGCCTGATT
>JANQFB010000137.1 GCA_028278085.1 Chitinophagales bacterium | reverse complement strand
GGATGGTAACCCTTTCCGATGTATTAAAATATCAGCTTAAAAAATTGGAGACACAACAGGCCTTCGACGGGAATTATGCTTGACCGGAAAAGGCTTTCCATTTAGTTGCTTTATACCATCTAAAAACTTTCATCATGGAAACTACCTCAATTACCACCGTTGCCGAATTGGTCGACACCTTAAAAAACAAACCTGCCGGTAGCAGCTATTTGAATATTATGAAAAACATCGAGATCCCGCAGCGGGAATTCGAAAGGTTCTATACCTGGAGTGATGAACATTATACCCGGAATTGCCTGGTGAGAACCGATGAATTTGAACTCCTGCTGATCTGTTGGGAGAAAGGCCAGGAATCACCCATCCATGATTTTGATTCCCATGAAGCGTGGATACATCCCATACATGGGCAGTTAACGGAAGAAAGATTCCGATTGTATGATAACAAGCTGGAAAAGGTAAGTTCCGTTATCCTGGGTACGTCTGAATTTTCATTCATGACGGATCCGATCGCCATTCATCGCTATATCAACAGCTATGAATCCAGAACCATTAGCCTGAACTTATATGCAAAGCCTATTGGAAAGTGGAAGGAATACCAAGCTTCCGGAGAAATGACAGCCACCTCCAAAGATGTTTCCTATGACGCCGTTTACCAGTTTGATGAAGACGGCAGTGTGATCAGCTTTTAGGCAGGAAAAGAAATGGCGCTGAGTTTTCAAAAATACGCTCAACATGGCCAGGAGATCATCGATGATCTGGCGAATTACCTGGGCTATCCGGAGGATAAGGCAAGAGCCGGCAGGGTATTGAATACTACCCTGCATGTTTTGAGGGATCTGTTAACCACGGAAGAATCCCTCCAATTGCTGGCCCAACTGCCCATGGCGATCAAGTCCGTTTATGTAGCGGGCTGGTCACTTAAACAGAAAAGGGACAAAATAAGAACCCTCGATGATTTCGTTGACCGGATCAAAACCCTGGACCGGTCAGCCTTTACCCATGACTTTGAAAATTCCGAAAAAGCGATAAAAGCAGTGGCAATGGTGTTTAATGTATTGACCGAACACACTTCCAAGGGAGAAATAGATGATGTGAAGGCTCAATTGCCAAAAGCTTTGAAAGATCTGGCAAGATCCCATGTTTTTATCGAAGAGCTGAACAAGGCTACGATGATCTAGGTAGCCATCGGGGTATTCTTCTTGATAATCAATTGAAATGCTATGAAAACACTACTGGTTCCAGTCAACTTTACAGAAGTCAGCGAAAATGCGCTGGCCTATGCCACTGCTTTGGCGAAAAAGCTGCAGGCAAAGATCACCTTGCTGCATGCCTACCGGGTTTTGGGTTATGCCAATGATGACACACGGGAAAAACACGAAGAAGAAGCCGAGCTGTTCCGGCATTCGTCGGCGATCAAGCTAAAGAAGCTGTGTGAGGAAATAGAAGCACAAACATCCTGTTCTTGTGAATTCCTGAATGCCGAAGGATCTGCCAAAGAAGTGATCGTGGAGCAATCCAAAAGCCTTAAGCCCGATCTGCTAGTGATGGGTACGGAAAGCCTCAATCCTATCGACCGGCTGTTGTTCGAAACGAACACCGGCACCGTGCTCAAGGAAGCGCAATGCACACTTTTAGTGGTTCCTGAAAATGCCTCCTTCAGGCCTCCCGAAAAGATAGTGTTTGCCATGGACTACCATGATAGCGATATGGAAGAGATCCGTTATTTATCCAACCTTGCCGCACAATTCGACTCCGAATTACATATTGTACATGTAGTAGCCGATGATGAAAATGTGCATTACGAAGAGAACTTCTTCGACGACTTCAAACAAGAAGTCAGCCGGAAGATCAAAGCCATTGAATTCCGGCTGTTGAAGGGTAGTAACATCTCCAAAACGCTTGAAAAATATGTTAAGCAGGAAAATATCGATCTGCTGGCAGTGGCCAAAACCAAAAAGAGCCTCCTGGAAAAATTCTTTTCGGGCAGTGTTTCCCAAAAGTTGTTTTACCATACCCGCATTCCGCTGCTGATCTTCCAGGCTACCGATCGTCCGAATGACTTTTTTTAAAGGCTGATAACTATGGCCGGTCCAACTATTTATACCCAAAGGTTTGAGGAGATCAGCCTGGAAAATATCGGCCAGGTAGGCGGGAAAAATGCCTCCCTGGGAGAAATGATCCGGGAGCTAACGGGAAAGGGGATACGGGTCCCCACAGGATTTGCGGTCACTGCAACGGCCTATTGGGATTTCCTGGACGAAAACAAGATCCGGGAGAAGCTGCATAAGATCCTCGATCGCCTGGACCTGGAAAAATTCAGTAACCTTCCCCAGGTCAGCGCCGAAGCTAAGGCCCTGATAACCGGGTCGGTTATCCCGGCGCCCATCGAGCAAGCCATCCTCAACGCCTACCGGGAATTATCCGGTGATCCCAAAGCCCCGGCATCTGTGGCTGTCAGGAGCAGCGCCACGGCTGAAGACCTGCCCCATGCCAGCTTTGCCGGCCAGCAGGAAAGCTATCTGAATATCTCGGGTGAGCAAGCTTTACTCAAAGCCTGCCGGAAATGTTTTGCCTCTCTTTTTACGGAACGGGCCATTAAATATCGTGTCGACCATCATTTTGAACATATGGATGTGGCGTTATCTATCGGTGTGCAACATATGGTTCGTGCTGACCTTGGGTGCTCGGGTGTCGCTTTTACCCTCGAACCGGAAACAGGGTTCCGTGATGTGGTGGTGATCAACGGGATCTGGGGCCTTGGGGAAAACATCGTCCAGGGAGCGGTTGATCCGGATGAATTTATCGTGTTCAAACCTTCGCTCGGCCGTCATAAAAAAAGCATCCTGTCGAAGAAGCGGGGAGGCAAGAAAAAAACGATGATCTATGGTGATGCCGGGAGCGCTTCCGGCCCAACGGTTAACGTGGAAACACCGTTGGACAAGCAACAACAACTGGTGCTCGATGAATCGGAAGTCAGTCAACTGGCGGCCTGGTGTATCCGTATAGAAGAACATTATCAAACACCCATGGACATCGAGTGGGCCAAAGACGGGCAAACCGGGGAATTGTATATCGTTCAGGCTCGCCCGGAAACGGTTCATGCCATCAAAAAAGACCCGCATATTTTGTATGCCTATACCCTGCAGGAAGAAGGGGAGGTGTTGACCACCGGGGTCGGCCTGGGCAATAAGATCGCCAGCGGGAAGGCCCGTATCCTCAAGGATCCTTCGGAAGCGGAAAAGCTTAGGGAAGGGGAGGTTCTGGTAACGGATATTACCAATCCCGACTGGGATCCCATCATGAAAAAGGCAGCCGCGATCATCACCGACAAAGGAGGCAGGACCAGTCATGCCGCTATTGTTGCCAGGGAATTAGGGGTGGTGGCCATCGTCGGCACCGGAAATGCGACGAATGTTATTCAAAACGGGCAGGAAGTAACCGTTGTTTGCGGAACCGGGAAAAAGGGGATCGTATACGACGGTGCACTGCCATGGGAACGAAAACGGATCGATACCCGGGAGATCGAACTGCCACAAACCGATGTGATGTTTATTTTGGCCGATCCCGATAAAGCCTTTGCCAATTCTTTTCTGCCCAACCATGGTATCGGCCTGATGCGTATGGAATTTGTGATCAATAACACCATCCAGGTACATCCCATGGCGCTGTTGAAATTCGATGAGCTCAAAGATCCCGCTGCCCGCGAAAAAATTGCGCAATTAGCGGAAGGATATGACCGCAAGGAAGATTATTTCATCGACCAGCTCTCCCAGGCTGTGGCCACCGTGGCGGCAGCCTTTTATCCCAAAGAAGTGATCGTGCGGATGAGTGATTTCAAATCGAACGAGTATGCCAACCTGGTTGGCGGCCGGCAATTCGAACCCAAAGAAGAAAACCCGATGCTTGGATTCCGGGGAGCGTCCAGGTATTACAGCCCGCTGTACAGGGACGGTTTCCGGCTGGAATGTGAAGCCATGAGAGTGGTCAGGGATGAGATGGGATTGTACAATGTCAAACTGATGATCCCCTTTTGCAGAACGGTGGAAGAAGGCAGAAAGGTTGTGGATCTAATGAGCTCCTATGGATTGAAACAGGGCGTAAACGGCCTGGAGATCTATACGATGATCGAAATACCGAGCAACGTGATCCTCGCGGAACAATTTGCGGAAGTATTCGATGGCTTCTCTATCGGGTCGAATGACTTAACACAGCTTACCCTGGGCCTCGACAGGGATTCGGAACTGGTCCACGAGCTGTTCAATGAGAATAATGAAGCGGTTACCCGTATGATCACACAGGTGATCAAAGTAGCCAGGCAAAAGGGCGTGAAGATCGGTTTGTGCGGACAGGCGCCGAGTGATTTTCCGGCATTTGCCCGGTTTTTGGTAGAAGCAGGCATCGACAGCATTTCCTTTAATCCCGATGCGCTCATCAAAGGGATCCGTAATATTCAGGCTGCCGAACAGCAGGTTCCGGCGAAGAATATTTCCAAAGTATAAGCTCAAAAAAGTGATCAAAATTAGGGCCGGGATATGATCTTTGTTCTCGGTAACATCGATTATTAGCTGCATTTTTAGTTCAACCAAAAGAGAATCACCATGGAAAACCAATTCAAGGACAAAGTAGCCATTGTTACCGGCGGTAGTTTCGGTATCGGCCGTGCTACGGCTATTGCTTTTGCCGGAAAAGGAGCAAAGGTAGTGATCGCCGATTGGGTGGAGGATAACGAAACCCTCGACCTGGTCAAAAAAGCCGGCGGTGAAGCCATTTTCGTGAAATGCGATGTTTCCAAAGAAGCGGACGTGAAACAAATGATCGAAACGACCATAGATACTTACGGACGCCTCGATTATGCTTTCAATAATGCCGGCATAGAAGGGGAGCAGGCCATTACCGCGGATTGTTCGGATGAAAATTGGGAAAAAACCATCGGTATCAACCTCAAAGGGCTGTGGCTATGTATGAAGCATGAGATCCCCCATATGCTTAACGCCGGAAAAGGAGCCATCGTCAATTGCGCCTCCATAGCCGGTCTTGTCGGATTTCCAGGTTTGCCGGCTTATGTGGCCTCCAAGCATGCCATCGTCGGCCTGACCAAAACTGCAGCCCTGGAATATGCCAAACAGGGGATCAGGGTCAATGCGGTTTGTCCCGGTGTGATCAAAACACCCATGGTCGACCGGTTTACCGGACAGGATAAAGCTGTTGAAAAGCAGTTTGAAGATATGGAGCCCATCGGCAGAATGGGCCAACCGGATGAAGTGGCCGAAGCGGTTATTTGGCTCTGTTCCGACCTGGCTTCCTTTGTTACCGGTAATGCCATGGCCGTCGACGGAGGCTGGATCGCGCAGTAAAGAAGGCGTGGTTTTTTATTTTTTTCGCTCCCTGAGCACCCATATCAATCCCTTGACATTTGCTTTCCACTTTGGGAAGATAAAGATCAGGATAATTTCCTCCTGGGTTTCAAGGATACTGACCGTAATGGCTAAATAAAACAGCCAATATTGTACATCGATGAACAGCAGCCAACAGATGAAAGTCCCCTGTAAGATGGCTGCCAGCTTCGCGAGATAGGTATGAAAACTGCTTGGCATCCCGTAACGCCACCAGGCCAGGAGTAATTGTCCGAGGTATATACCGAAAGCAAGCAGGATCCAGAAGAGCTGTTCCCTGACAAAATCGAATTCGAACCAGCAGATACCTGCAACGCCGAGGGTAAAGGCCATCGCGTCGCCAAGGCTGTCCAATTGGGCTCCCCGCTCTGTGGTTATATTCATTTTCCTGGCCAAATAGCCATCCAATGCATCGGTAAGAAAACAGAACAGCAATAGGGAGCTAAAGATCAATCGTTCATTGGTGATCAGCAACAGCAACAGAATAGGCGCCGCTATGATACGGGAAATGGCCAGCCAGTCAGGTATGCTGAATTTTCGTTCCGGAGATTTGATCCACCACACGAATGGGAACAGTATTAATTTGACATTAAAATTATAGCGATCACCCTGCCCGATCAATGAGAAAAATATCCTGTACAGATGATGCAGGTCATATTTTCTTATAAGAAGTGGTTGCATCTTTGTTATGTTCTTTACTTGTCGGATCTATTGAACAACGGCTAAATCCACAGCATAGCTATCACAAATAGCTTTTGCCAGGTGGTACCAAGGGGCCGGTGTTTGTGCCCAATGCTTTACCGAGCGCAATGGCAATACATGAAATTCCATGCCTCTTTGTTCTGATCTGCTGTCTGTAGGTCAAAACAATTCTTCAAATAGGGATAGGGAATGAGCGCAGGGAAATTTCTTAAAAGATCCGCAAAAGGAACATAAGAATAGGACGGGTCAGGATCGAACAGATGCTGACCGTTGCATTCGACATGAAGGCAGGAAAACTTTCCTGCCTTCTTTTTTTCATCACTATAAATTCTTTCCCATGCAACATGCAGCACCCAAGCGATGGATGGTTGGCCTGGATTTTTCAGCTATGGACCAGACCCTTGTACAATATGTTAATTTCCTGAGTAAAGTGGTGGCGCCTGAAAAGATCTATTTTATCCACGCCGAAAAGAACCTTGACATCCCCGAATATATTCCCGATGAATGGAAACCGGCCGCAAAGGTCATTGATGAAGGCCAGCGTACGGCCATGCAGGAAGTGGTTGCCAACAATTTCGATGATAGCCAGCCGGATCTTCAATACGAGGTGATCGAAGGGAAACCGCTGGATACGGTTATCCATTGGGCGGAGATCAAAAATATCGATCTGTTTATCGCCGGTAATAAAGAAAAGCCCAAAGGCCATGGGATATTACCCCATAAACTATCCAGGAAACTGGCCTGTGATACCTTGTTGGTCCCGGAAATCAGTAGTCGGTCGCTTCAAAAAATATTGGTTCCCATAGATTTTTCGGAACATTCGGAAACAGCCGTGAGCAGGGCTGTATCCTTAGCAGAAAATGTACCCGGATCCACCATTACCTGTGTTCATACCTACCGGGTGCCCATCGGCTACTATAAGACCGGCAAAAATTATGAGCTCTTTGCCCGGGTGATGAAAGAAAGTGCGGGTGAAAGATTTGAAAGCTTCATTAAACCCTATGGTCGATCCATCGAATGTATTTTTGCCTTACAAACAGACGAAACCACCCCGGAACTGATCTCGAAAGAAGCACAAAAACATTCCGCAGATCTCCTAATGGTCGGTTCAAGAGGGCTCAGCAGGAGTTCCCTGATCCTGATGGGAAGCACGACGGAAAAACTGATCCGGATGGATGGCCTATGTCCCATATGGGTCGTTAAAGATGAGATCGATAACCAATAGGAGGCCTCTCATCCAGGATAAACCGGCAGCCTTTGAAGTGCAGGAATATCCCCTCGAAGAAGCCAACAAGGCCTTGCTCGATCTGAAGAACAAGCATATCCGCGGCGCTAAAGTCCTGAGGATCGGGCGGGATTAAGGTTTATACCTGCGCCAAGAATACCGTGTAATTCTCAGCATCTTAACATTTTGAAGATCCCATTAAAGGCCTGACGCTGACAAAAATGACATCGATCTTGTTTGCCGATACAATACCTCTGAGCTTATTTTTGACCATTATTCCATTATCGGCCTCGTTGGAATGTTTACTATTGGAGAATTTGATTACCCAAACACCTGACCAGACACATTCGTATTCCAGGTATAGATTGGATGTTTTGCCGATCACATCCTGTATTTTTTGAGGCATTTCGGATTCAACGCTGTCAATTTGCACGACCACCAATCCTTCGTATGAATTGATGCTTTCCTGCCCTTTACTTGTTATCTGGTAAGATCCGACGCCAATGGTCAGTACCAGGAGCGATAGTAATAGTTTTTGTTTCATGAGATAAAGTTTTAGTGGTTAAGCCATCCGGCATCTCAACCTTTTTCTGCCTATCTAAATTATGCTTACCCCTATGGATTATAAATGATCAATACCTCGGGTAAGGGGTAATATATGTCATTGTTTCCGGTACGATCAGGCCTTTATTTGCAGAAGATCCCGGATACACCCGTCAATTGACCGGATGCTGATAATAATCATCTATTTTCTGTAACCAATCTCATGTTCCCGGCCGGCAATATTTGCCTTTTTTACAGTTAATTCCGGTGTAGCAGGTGCGGCTCTCTGATCGAAAATTCCGGACGGACAGGAAGATTATGCATACGATAAAGCCCAGAAAATTATTGATCCTCAGCATTTCGCTGGCAGCTCTTTTCTTTATCATCGATATTATGCTTCCCCTGGGGGTCGCCGGTGGCATTCCCTATATCGTGGTCGTTTTACTATCGCTGTGGTCGCCCGGGGCAAGACAAACCTGGCTGGCCGGCATAGCTTCCTCCGTGCTTACTTTGTTAGGTTTCCTTTTTTCACCACCCGAAAGCTCCTATTGGATCGTATTGACCAATCGGGGACTGGCTTTGTTCGGTATCTGGATGGGCGTATTTTTTGTCCTGAATTATAAGCGTTCCAATAACGAGTTGATCAAAAGCGACCGGATGTTCCGGACCTTATTCGACACGGCTTCCGAAGCGATCGTTATGACCAATGGCAAGGGAGCCATTGTTGCCGTGAACCAGATAGCCCGGGAATTATTTGGCTATACCCTGGAAGAACTACAGGGCAAACCCATTGAATTGTTAATTCCGGAAAAGTTCAGAGGGGAACATATTAAGCACCGTGAACATTATCAGCAGAATCCGGTACCCCGTCCGATGTGTGAAGGTAAGGCTTTGCTAGGACGAAAAAAAGGTAACCGGGAATTCCCGGTAGAGGTGAGCCTGACCAGCATCCGGGAAGGGAAGGAAACACTGGTCATGGCTTTGGTTACAGACATCACGGAGCGACAAAAAATGATCGACTCCTTGCGTAAAGAGAAAGAAACAGTTCAAAAATACCTCGATATCGCCGGTAATATGTTTGTGGTGATCGACAAGAACCAGGAAGTTACCCTGATCAACCGGAGGGGTTGTGAGATCCTGGGATACCGCGAATCCGAAATTATCGGAAAGAACTGGTTCGACCATTTTATTCCACCGGATATCCGGGAGGAGATCAAAAAAGTTTTTACACAGGTGATGGAAGGCAAAACCGAAACCTTCGGACAGTATCAGAACGCCGTGCTGACCAGATCCGGTGAGATCCGGTTGATCTCCTGGAGTAATACGGTTATCAAAGACGAGTCGGGCCAAATTACGGGTACGTTGAGTTCAGGCAAGGATATTACCGAACAGCAGCAGGCGGAGAACAGGTTGATCGAACTGAATACCGAATTGGAGGAGAAAGTTCAACTGCGGACACAGGAGTTGGAAGAAAGCCAGCGGTTATACAAACAGATCGCCCGGAATTTCCCCAATGGAGTGATCAATGTATTTGACAAAGACCTGAATTATATTTTTGTGGAAGGGATGGAAATGTTCAGAAAAGGGATAACCGGCGATATGTTGATCGGCACCCCTTTTCTGCAACGGATCGATCCCGAGATCCGGGAAGATCTCAGGCAAAAGCTGATGAGCGTTTTCGAGGGAGAGAATATCAGTTTTGAGTTGAATACCGATCAAAAAACCTATATGATCAATGTGGTCGGACTGCATGATACGGATAACCAGATCAACCGGATATTAATGGTCTCCCAGAATATTTCCAGCCTGAAAAGAGCCGCCGAGGATATCCGGCAATCCCTGGAAAAAGAACAGCATCTCAATGAATTGAAATCAAGGTTTGTGTCCATGGCCTCGCATGAGTTCCGCACGCCTTTGACCTCGGTTATGAACTCTGTTAGCCTGCTATCCAAGTACGCCGGTAAAGCTGATTCGGAGGATAAGCAGCTCAAGCATATCAATCGCATCAAAACATCGGTCCATCATTTGACCAATATCCTGAACGACTTTCTATCGCTCGACAAGCTGGAAGAAGGAAAAGTGGAGATGCATTTTTCCAGGATCGATCTGCCCGGATTTTCCGAGGAAATTGTAGCGGACCTGGAGGGGATGACCAAACAGGGCCAAAAGATCAGCTATACCCATACAGGGAAGAGCGAGGTTAATGTCGACAAGCAAATGCTCAACAATATTTTTAATAACCTGCTTTCCAATGCCATCAAATATTCCCCGGAAGAGAGTGAGATAAAGTTTGAAACGGCGGTCAACAACGGAGATCTGATCGCCATGATCCGGGACAGCGGCATCGGGATCCCGAAAGAAGAGCAGGAGCATTTATTCGAGCGTTTTTTCCGGGCTAAAAATGCGGTCAACATCCAGGGTACCGGCCTGGGCTTGAATATTGTCAAAAAATATTTGGATATGGCGGGTGGAAACATCGATTTCACCAGCGCACCGGATACCGGAACCACCTTCACGATCAAGATACCCCTGGAAAGCAGCTAGGGAGTGGTAAGCGGTATTTGGTTGTGGAAAAGTGACCAATGATATGATGAATTGTACAACATTAAAACAAAATAAACGATCATGAAAAAATTATTGCTAATTGAAGATAACTCCGATATCAGGGAAACCACGCAGGAGATCCTTGAATTGGCCGATTACGAGGTTTTCACGGCGGCCAATGGAAAGCAGGGCGTTGAGCTGGCCAAATCCACCAAGCCGGATCTCATCATCTGTGATATCATGATGCCGGACCTCGATGGCTACGGCGTGCTTCGGATCCTGAGCAAGAACCCCGAAACCTCGAATATCCCTTTCATTTTCCTGACGGCTAAAGCGGAAAAGAGCGATGTCAGAAAAGGAATGAATCTTGGCGCCGACGATTACATTACCAAACCCTTCGAAGAGGCGGAATTGCTCGAAGCGGTCGAGATCCGCCTGAAACGCAGCGAAAGTCTAAAGAAAGATGCTCATACCAGCCTGGAAGGTTTGAATGAATTTATGGAGGAGGCCAGGGGCCTGGATGAACTGAAAGATCTTTCTAAGGACCGCAAGATCAAAGCTTACCGGAAAAAAGAAGTCATCTACCGGGAAGATGATTATGCCAATTACCTCTATTATATTGTTTCGGGCAAGGTAAAATGCATTAAAACCGATGGTTTTGGTAAGGATTTCGTCAATGATATCTATGGTAAGGGCGCATTTATCGGCTATATGAATTTGCTGGAAGATGGCGAATATCACGAAACCGCTATTGCTATGGAAGCCACGGAAGTAGCGGTGATACCCAAGCAGGATTTTCGTTCCCTGATCCATAAAAACCGGGACGTAGCGGCAAATTTCATCAAAATGTTATCCGGAAACCTGCAAGACCGGGAAAAGCGTTTGCTCCAACTGGCTTATGCCCCGGTTCGGGAACGGGTGGCCGATGCTTTGCTGAAGCTGAAAGACAAGGGCCTGACGCCAAACCTATCGCCCGAACAATTGAAGATATCACGGGAAGACCTGGCCAGCATTGTCGGAACAGCTAAGGAATCCCTGATCAGAACCTTGTCAGAACTAAAAAAGGACGGATTGGTGGATACGGACGGACAAGAAATAAGGATCATGGACGAAAACGGCCTGAAAAAAGTTACAGCAGGATTTTGATCAGCTTTTCCCCGATGAAAAGATTTTCCCATTTATTAAATGCCAGGTATCGCCGAAGGCTCAAAACTGACCAATGTCAGTACCTTGAGCTAACCGTACTCATTTTGTGACAAGGGGTTTTTCTATTATTTTACTATCAAATGCAACCTAAATAGACCATGAAAACAATTATCTTACCTACTGATTTTTCCGAAACTGCTCACAGCGCCATGGATTATGCCATCGGTATGTTCAGCTATGAGTCCGTCAAATATATCTTATTGAACGTGTACACCGAACCACCCTCGAATTCGGATATGTTGGTTACGGTTAACGACCTGATGGAAAAGGCTTCCAAACGTGGATTAATAGCAGACTATGAATATTTATCGAAAAAATACCCCGGCGATCTGCTGAATGTGGAGCTGCGTTCCGAATATGGGGGATTATCTGCGGTGATCAACCGTTTTTGCCAGGAGGAAGAAATTGATTATGTGGTGATGGGTACCAAGGGCGCCTCGGGTATTAAAAAGCTGTGGGGCGGCAGTAACACCGCCACGGTAGTTAGTCATGTCTTGTGCCCGGTGCTGGCCGTTCCGGCAGCGGCCGAATATAAACCACCGATACGGATCGCTTTCACCACCGATCATGAAGACCTGGAGCAGCAGGAGATCCTGGAACCCCTTGTCGAATTGGTCGAACAATATCAATCGGAACTTTTAGTCGTGAATATTCGGCCCGAATTAGCGGATGTTAATACCGAAAACGGTGTATCGGGTATCCGGTTGAACAATATCCTGGATCGAATTCCTCACCAATATTACGGATCGCAGCATGAGGACGTTGTCAAAGGTATCGGGCAATTTGTTCAGGAGAACAAGGTCGGCATGCTGGCCATGGTTGCCCGACAACACCATCTGCTCGACCGGTTATTTCACCAAAGTGTAACGAAACAAATGTCTATGTTATCGGATATTCCACTGCTAATTTTGCATGAACGATAATCAGACCCAAGGAAAATAAAAATGGATATCGTCTGACTGGCAGGTATTCGCTTTAACCAGCCTCCTATTCTGGAATAATAATAAAAGAAGAAAGATGATGAATGATATACAAAATATCCTATTTCCGACAGACTTTTCCAACAATGCACAAAATGCACTTCCATATGCTGTCGACCTCGTGAAAAAGAAACAGGGTAAACTTTCCCTGCTCAATGTTTATGACATTCCCCTGATGGCGCCTGCCGATGCTTTCGGTATGAGCGAGGATACCATGGCCAATGTATCCCAGGATATGCGGGCCACCGCCCAGGATAAGCTGAAGCAGATCATAGAAGACAACAACCTGACCGATCTGCGGCATCGTTGCTTTGTCAGGGAGGGAGTGGTTGAAGATGAGATCCTCCAGGTGATCCAAAAAAACGATATTCACCTGGTGGTTATGGGTACTAAAGGCGAGGCATCGGAACAAGGGCTGTTTATGGGTAGTATCACCAAGGGTGTGATGCAACATGCCGGTTGTCCGGTACTGGCTATTCCCGAATCAGCCGAATATCGTCAGATATCCACTATTGTTTTTGCGACCGACCTCCAGCATGATGAGTCGCATATGGTCAATTACATGGTAGGATTCGCCAGGCACTATGATGCCGAGATCATTGTATTGCATATTGATCATGATAACAATTATAAGGAATGGAGTATTGAATTGCTCAAAAATATCATTGATAAAACCGACTATCCGAAAATAACCTTCAAAGAGTTGGTCAACAAGGATACCGGAGAGGGTATTAACGACTATATAGCTGCTCAAAATCCCGATCTTTTGTCTATTACCACCTATACGACCACCTTATTCGATAAGATCTTTCATAAAAGCCTTACCAAGCAGATGTTGCTGCAATCCAAAATACCCCTGTTGATCTTCAACCGGAAAAAATACGATACGGTATTCCTGGGTTAAGGATCTTCCACCTATTCCAGGCGTATTTTTCGCCTGCCCGTTTTCGTGAGGCGTTCGCTGCGCTGATGATCAATATCACCGGAAGTCACGGATTAAGTTCTGTCAGGGCCCTTTTGCTCTGTGTTATCTTTACAGGAGTAAAAAATAAAAATTATGGAAAAGATCAGCAATTTGAAAGATCTACTGATTGAACAGATCAGGGAACTTTATCATGCAGAAAACCAACAGCGTGATATCTTATTAACCATGACAGACCATGCTTATGACGACGAACTCAAGGTTGCCCTCCGGGATCATATCGATGAAACGGACCAGCAGATCAACCGGTTGGAACAGGTGTTTCAGCAATTGGATATAGCCTCGTTCGGTGAACATTCCGAAGCGATGAAAGGGCTAATCCTCGAATGCCGCGACCTGGTAGAACGGAGCGCCGATCCCGAGGTAACGGATGCGGCGATTGTTGCTGCCGTGCAGTTTATGAAGCATTTTGAAATTGCGGGTTATGGATCGGCATGCACCTTTGCCAATGAGCTGGGGCTGAAAGATATTGCCGATAGCCTGCACCTGTCACTGGCAGAGGAAAAAGCATTCGATGACTTCCTGTCGGAAATTGCCACGGAACAGATCAACGTGAAGGCCATATCGCCGGTCATCACCTGAACAAACGGTTGACCCCGGCCTTTTACCAATGGGTATCAAAAAACATAGCCTCCTGATGGGGAGCGATAATTGATCGATAAACTTATTCCGCCGGGGGGTTAAAGTAATTGGCCAGGTATCCCTGCGGGATCAGCCAGTCCTTTATTTCCTTGTAATTCATGGCTATCCGGTAAACCTTGTCATCGGCAAGGGTGTAGCGGTCGTATAATACGATGAGATGGTGCCCTTCCAGGTAATACTGACGCATCGTTTGGAAGGGTTCTTGTTCCGGTTCGAATCCCAGTTTCCAAATGATCAGTTCGTCCAGCGCTGGCCGGGCATCACTTTTTAAAAGCTCCCCTGCCACGATCTCGGCACCGGTTTTCAAATCCATGAAATAGCAGTCGATCTGTCCGAATGATTTTTGGTTACGATGAGGTTTCATCTGTTCCGAAGTCTGAAAGGATAAAAGGTCGTGGGTAATGGCTGTTATCTCCACCTTGTTCCAGTAGAATTGCATCCGTGGATACCATTGCTCATTTTCGTAGCAGCCCTCGTCCAGGTCGCAATCCCCGAAGCTGGCATGTTCCGAAAATTTCCGATTGATTGAGGCCTGCACCTCCCGGTTGTGTAATCCATCTATCCGTGGAAAGCTGATCTCCCACAAACAGGAACTGTCATTAAAATATTGGCGGATCACCGTTTGGATCACCGTGATGTTACCTTCCGCTTGTGGGTAGGTGACCGTGTCTTTTAGGATGGCTTGTTGGGCCAGTCCCGGGAATCCCAACGATCCCAGCACCAAAAACCACCATATTTTTTGCAGCCTCGTCATTTTACCAAAATTTCAAAATAAGTGATTTCCCCTGCCGGGAGGAATGACGAGCATCACCCATAACGAAGATCTTGGTCAGCAGGGATGGATGGGCTTAGGCCAAAACGCGCTTAATGGTTCCCAGGAGTTCTTCTTCGGTAAAAGGCTTGCTGATATAACCTTCAGCGCCCATTGCCAAGCCTTTCCTGATATCCCGGGGTTCGGTGCGGGCGCTAAAAAAAATAAAGGGGATCCCGGAAGTTTTCGGGTTGCTTTTCAGGTGATCCAAAACTTCATAGCCGCTCTTTTCCGGCATCCAGATATCGCATAGTATCACGTCGGGGCTTTTAGTATGTACCAATTCCAGCCCCAATTGGCCATTATTGGCGGTAAATACTTCGAAACCGGCTATTTCAAGGAGCTCTTCGGTGGTTTCGTTGATGTCGGTATCGTCTTCTATCAGCAAAATGGAGGTCATGGGGAATTCGCTGTGCGATAAAGTAAATGAAAAGCCCGGAATAGTTGCTTGATGTATATCAAGTTGGAAGTGCGGATCAAGTCCGGGATGATAAGGGAAGGCTCTGAAAGGTACTAAGCAATTGACATGGAATATACGAAAAAAAAATCTTCCATAAAATATTTTTGCTATGATTTTATTCGAAAAAATGTATCCGGGGGATGTTCTTTAATCCCTGACCTTGCTAAGGCGAAGTAAAGCGCTCCGGTTAAGGATCTCAATCTGCTTTGCCGACACACGGATGATCCTTTTTTTCCGGAATTCGGACAGGTGGCGGCTTACGGTTTCGGGTGTAACTGCAATAGCAGCGGCTAAGTCTTTCTTCGGCAAGTGAATATGGGAATCCTCGTAGTCATGATCTTCATCAAAGGCCATTTCCAGGCTCAGCAATAAGGCCGCCAGCCTTTGTTTGGCGTCTTTACCGATCAATTGGGCGATTTTTGTCTGGCTGTCGGTTAATTGTATGCACAGGGTTTCAATAACGCCCTGGGCAAATTCGATATCTGTTTGTAATAATTTCAGGAATACCGGCTTGGGGATAAATTGGATCTCAGCCTCTTTTATCACTTTCGCGGAGGAGGTATAATCCCATCTTTTGATCAGCGACATATAACCGATGAATTCGTGCGGACCGGCCAGGCGCACCACCGAATCATGGTTTTCTTCGCTTTCCCGGCTTACGCTGACCCATCCATTATTGATATAATAAATACCCTTGGGCCTTTCGCCTTCGGTAAACACGTATTTTCCGGCCGGATATTGGCGTGGCGGTTCAGGCAAATGGCCTGTTTGTTGCCGGTAAGCCTGGAAAAGTTTTTCGAGTAGTTTGGTGGTGGAGGGA